>DASZEU010000473.1:0-5600 GCA_035940535.1 Candidatus Angelobacter sp. | reverse complement strand
CTTTGGTGGCTGTTTGGGATTCTAGTGCGGTAGCCGGAGAAACGCTGGCGTGACCTGCATTCTGGGCCACTGTATCGGCTACGGGACGTAGATCGGGTACCGGCTCGTGATAGGCAGTTTCCAGAGAGCGCTCGTGAATGATCTGAACCGGCTGGTGGACAACGGCTTCAGTCTGAAGAGCTGGCGTGATCTCAATCTGCGGTTCGCGTCGCGGCTCGGTTATGGGAGGCGAGTACTCAAAAGAAGGTGGTTCCTCTGCTGCAAAAGCAACCGGCGCGGCCTCCATCGGCGGAATTTCGACACGAGAGTGCCATGTGGGAAGACTCTCTATTTGCTGTTCAACCAACGGCTCAGGAAGAACACTACGAGGCGCCGCAGTGGCTTCGTGTGTCTCAGGTGGCTGAACCTCATCCACGAATGCAGCCGTCGGCTGAGGCTCCTCATAAAGAGACATGGCTGCGGCCACACGGGCTTCAAAGTCGTCTTCAGGAATTGCTGCCGGCGCGGAATGCGGCTGATCACTTTCAACCTCCTGCGCCTGTTCTGTCTGTTCCTCTGCCTCTGCAGGCTCAGCGTAGAGATTCATCGCAGCAGCTACGCGCGCTTCAAAATCTTCGTCACTCGATACCGCAGGCTCGACCACAACATCATGAGTTTCGATGTGCTCAGTTTCTACCGTTGCCTGCTCACCAGCCGAAGTGGCGTGAAACACAGGAAAATCGGAGGCAATGCCGACAGGAATTTCCTCGGGACTCTGTACACCAAACCTGGTCGGAAAAGCTTCCAGGGCAGCCCCTTCAGTAACTAAGTTGGGATCAGCAGCCGGGGTAACTTCGGCCTGCTTCTGAATTGTTGGTTCCAGTCTCGACTCAATTCCAGCGCTGACCTCGCTAACAGATTCCGCCAGGATTGACTCGAATGCCGGGACGCGATGCACCGGTATTTTTTCTTCTGTCGAACTCGCTGCTACCGGCTCCAGGCTCACCTCACCCAGCTCAACCTGACTTGTATGGACTTCCGGCTCCTCGTAGGCCGGAATCGGCTGGGTATCCGGGTAAACTCCCTCAGAGTTGACGGGCGCAGATGATTGCGGCGGCGATACCGGGGCTGTGGCTTCTTCCACTTCGGGTGAAGCAGCCTCAATTGGCTCAACCTCAATCGCCTGAACCTCAACTGATTGCATGGCCACAGGCTCAATGACAGGTAGAGTCTCCGCTTCAGGGACGGGTTCCAGAACCGGCGCCCGCCCGGAATTGACGGGGAAGTCTTGACCCAGGCTACTCGACGGAGAGCGCCATTCTTGGATCGGCGCGACTTCTGCGTCAGACCTTATGGCCGGTGGAATCTCAATTTCAGGGATGGAAGTAAATGTCGAAGAGGGATCTGGAGCAACCGCGGCAGGAGCAACTTCCACGGAACGCTCAGGGGCAACGGGCGACGAAAACTCGACGGGCGCCAGCATGTCGGTTCCCAGCAGGTCACTGAAGGCGGAAACAGTGGCCATGTGGTCGGGCACGTCGATGGTAGGTTGTACCGTGTTTTCATCAAGCTCTTCCGGGGTTGGCGCAGCAACGGCAGCCACTGCGACCGGCGACGAGTTTCCTGTGGAATGCACCGCAAATTCGGAGAAATCCGGGGGGCGCTCCAGCCGGATCGTCTGTTGTACCAAGGGTGGAACCGCCGGCGGGATGATCCGCTCTTCCAATTTCTTGACAATAGCGAGCAGGTCGCTGGCCTCGAATGGTTTGATAATTACGCCATCGGCCCGGACACGATTCGCATCTGTGGTTACTGGGGGTTCCATCTTCCCCACGGTCAACAAGACTGGAGTCTTTAGGGTGTCGATCGAGGCGCGGACTTTTTCGCAGACTTCCAGACCGGAGTACCCAGGCATATAAACATCAAGGATGATGATGTCCGGTTTGTGCTCCGCAATTTTTTTTACGGCGGCGGCGCCATTGCTGACAGCAACGACCTCATACCCAGCTTCCGTCAGGATTTTCTTGCCCATATTCTGGGCGGTCATGCTGTCATCAGCAAATAGAATTCTCAGCGACACGTCAAAACACCTTTTAGGCGGGAACCAACAAAAGTTACTTGTAAATACCTTTTAAGTCAATGGAAAGACTACCTCAGTATTCATGAGGTATACGTCTTATAATGCCCGAAAGGGCTAGTCCCCTGGGACAGGAGAATCTGGTCATTCGGCAATTCGATAAAATTGAGCGACTCCGTAGCGCCTGGGGGCTCCCATCCTTATCTACGACCCTTCCCCCCAACGAGGGTCTGATCCCACACCGACGCTTCTGGCCTATACGATACTAAGGGTCTATTCAGAACGGAATCAACTTGCGCAACCCCTTCTTGCCCTTCTTTTTGCTGGTGGAATCCTGTTTATCATTCGCATTCTGCTGATCAGTTGAACCAGCCGTCTGGTTGTTCTGTCCAACATCGTTGACCTGCGGAGGAGGGTTTGGCGTGGTATTGGACTGCGTAGCTGTCCCAGAACCTGGAATTGGTTGATTTGGCCCGGGCGCTGCGCCGTTGCCGCTACCAACGGCTTCAATGTTAACTTTGTTGGTCGAGGCAGGAGCGGCCTCGCCCTTCATTGAAGTCTCGATACGCTTCATGAAATCGGGCGCGCTGTTGACTTCCTCCTCTTCCATGCTGGGCTCGCCAGCCTTGGCTGCCTTGGCAACATCCGGGTGCTTCTTGAAATTTTGCACTATACGGCCAAATCTGCCTGTGTCATCGCGACTCTCTTCTTCGGCCTGATTGGCGGCGATGGCCTCGGCAGTGGGAGTCGGGATCGGGGCTTTCAGCTCAGCCAGTTTCTTTCGAGCATCGTCAGTCCGGCCCATGGCTGGATAACGAGTGATGATCCGGGAGTATGCTTCTATAGCGTTCTTTTCCAGTTCAGCGACGGTTTTCTCGCGGTTGGCGTCAGTGATATTTTTCTGGATGCGCACAGCGTTAGCTTCTCGTTGATAGATATTGCCCAGCAGGAAAAGAGCTTCATCAACATTACTGTAAAGAGGATAAGAATCAGCCAGAGACTTGAAACGGGCTTGAGAAGCGGGCATGTTGTCGCGCAGGAAATAGAAACGGGCGATTCGGTATTGCCGTTCCGCCAGCACCTCCTGCACCTCCCGCAGTCGCTGCTTGGCCTCGGGAACAAGCTTGCTGTCAGGGTAACTCTTGATCAGATCCTTATATTCATCCTCGGCGCGCAGTGCCTGGTTGAAATCCCGGTCGGGCTTTTCCATCTGCCGGTAATGAATGTTGGCGACCTTCATTTGGGCTTCTGCCGCTTCAGGCAAGTTTGGAAAGAAAGTGCGGAAGTCCTTGTACTCAGCTTCTGCCTGCTGCATGGCGGCGGTGCCACCCTCGGCATACCAGGAGTCGCCCAGAGAGAGTTTGGCCCGGGCAATGTACTCGGAATCAGGATAAGTGTTGATGCACGTCTCCAGCAGGGTGCGCGCTACAGGATACTTGCCGTGCTTCATCGCATCCATGGCCCGGTCAAAAAGTACCTTGTCTGGCTGTTTGGAATCGATGTTGGCAATGGGATTCTGGACTTTGGAATGACGGCATCCGGCCACAAACATAAAGCTGGCCAGCACGACTGGAATCATCAATTTTCGAAACATTTCCTACCCTCTGGCAGCGGCGATTCAAACTCTTTGCAGATTGGCTTCTCTGGCGAGCTTCAATAGGCGCTGCGAATTTTCTCTGGGATTTCCATGACTAAAAACTGCGCTGCCGGAAACCAGTACTTCAACTCCGGCAAGGACCGCGTCGGCGATGGTCTCATCTCCAATACCGCCATCCATTTCAATCCTGAAGCTGGCATTGCGAGCGGTTCGCATCATGGCCAGTTTGCGCGTCTTCGCCAGTGAATGCGGAATGAATTTTTGTCCGCCGAATCCTGGATTGACCGACATCACCAGCACGTGGTCTACCATGTCCAGCACATCTTCCAGCATCTGTACTGGGGTCGCCGGGTTAATTACCACTCCGGCATTCACGCCCTGGCTGCGAATATGATCCAAGGTGCGGTGCAGGTGAATGCAGGCTTCCTGATGCACCGAAATCCAGTCAGCACCTGCATCGACAAACGCAGAAATATACTGATCGGGATTCTCGATCATCAGGTGACAATCCAGCGGCAGCGCCGTGGCCTTTCGCAAGGATGCGACCACTGGCGGGCCAATCGTAATATTGGGCACGAAATGACCATCCATCACATCCACATGCAAGAGAGTGGCTCCGCCTTCAACCACCGCTTGAACGTCTTCGGCTAAACGCGCAAAGTTTGCCGATAAAATGGAAGGTGCCAGTTCGATCAATGCTCACATCTCTCGCTGAAGTTACTAAGATTCTAGCACGTTTGGAAGAGGCTACCGGTCCCAATTCTTGGAGAGAACCTGTTTCCCCAGCTTCGCCCGCCATTTACATGGAACGCAATAAATCCAACAACTTGCAAGGGAAATTTGGACTCAACAAGGGCTGAACCCTGTATAGTCGTTCCCATCATGCCTCTGCTCGAAATCCGCAATCTGGTGAAGGTCTACTCTACTGATGAGGGCCTATTTGGAAGCGCCAGACGCGAAGTTCTGGCGGTCAACGGAGTTTCTCTCGACATTCATTCAGGAGAGACTCTGGGGTTGGTGGGGGAATCCGGTTGCGGCAAGAGCACGCTGGGACGCATGATTCTTCGGCTAATTGAGCCGGCTTCGGGAGAGATCCGGTTCAGTCAGCAGGACGTGTTGCGCGCTTCACCTTCTGCTCTTCGGCGGCTGCGACGTGACATGCAGATCATTTTCCAAGACCCATTTGCGTCGCTTGATCCCCGCATGAGAATTGAGCAGATTGTTACCGAACCGCTAATCATCCATGGGAACGAATTCTCAAGGGCTGCGCTCAGAGATTGCGCTCGCGAGATGCTGCAAGCGGTGGACCTGGATGAATCTGCCCTTCGCCGCTACCCCCACGAGTTTTCGGGTGGGCAACGCCAGCGTATCGGCATTGCTCGGGCGCTGGTTCTGCGTCCAAAGTTTATCGTCTGCGATGAACCTGTTTCAGCGTTGGATGTCAGTGTAGGCGCTCAAATTGTGAACTTGTTGAAGAATCTTCAAAAGCAGTTTGGACTTACCTATTTGTTTATTTCCCACTCCATGCCCGTGGTGCGATATCTGAGCGACCGGATCGCAGTGATGCGCGCCGGAGAAATTGTGGAGCTAGGATCTTCGGAAGAGATTACCGCAAATCCAACCAACGAATATACGCGCACGCTCCTAGCAGCTACGCCAGAGATTGGGCTAATGCGACCGTAAATATCTGTGGGATCGCGGTTACACGGGGCATTATTTCAACGTGGTATACCATACTCAGCGCGTATTTCGTCGAACACTTCACGCGCAGGACGGCCCCGACCGTTCTTTAAGTCGTTAAGACCTTGCCGGATTCCCTCGTTTGCATCGGCCCGTAGGCATGTTCCCGCCTTTGACGCTAAAGTATCAGGATGAGGGACAGAAGGGAATAAAAAACTCGTTCGATTCGGATTTTGGTAGAACACCTCGTATCTGCAATTAAGACTG
>DASZEU010000472.1:0-23571 GCA_035940535.1 Candidatus Angelobacter sp. | reverse complement strand
GAAGAAAAGCGCTGCATGATCTCATGCATCTGCAACGTCATGGTGTGGATGGTTTCAAGCTGGTCGCGAGCAACATCGTCAAGATCAGCGCTGTCGAGCAACAAGAGTTCAGCATTTCCCAAAGCGGAGGTAAGGAGATTATTGAAGTCGTGGCGAGTCTCAATCATGTACCGGCCCAGAGCTGCATGACCGGCGTTGGCTACGGATGTCTGTTCGGCTTTGCGCAGCCTGGCCATCAGCTCGACTCGTTTCAGGCACTCGGCGGACAACAGCATTACCGATTCCAAAAACCCTTCATGGCGCTGCAAAGCCAGTACTCGCGGAAATTCGGCTTTTACGGAGTAGAGTTCAAGAGCGCTCTCCAGAAGACAGATCACGGGATGGATTGTGGTATCGATGCTGTTGAGGAGGGTGGCCAGCCTTCCGTTGCGCACCGGTCCAACTACTGCCATATCAAAGTAGCCTGTGGCGTGATGCAGCAACTCCGTGCTCATCACAGTAAAACCCGGCACGCTGCGCTCAAGCTGCCATCGCCCCAGGAGATCACGCGCAAACTCTGCATCATCCGTAATAATCAATACAACTGGGGACTGGTGCACAGGGTCTCCGTCATTGGCGTAGTCTTACGCCTTCTTCGATCAGGCTCAGCAGGCGTTTTGTGGTGGCCGCCAGGTTTACAGCAGCATCGATGTTCCTCGACTCTTTGGCTTTGGCCACGTGCTCTCTCATCTCATCGACGGCGCGATTGGCGATCTCCATGGCTGCGCCAATATCCGTGGGTTCATGCTTCTTGTGCCGCTCAATACATACGTGCAGTATGGTGCGCGCGGCAACCGCCCGTTGGAGTGCGGCTGAGAGTTCATTGGGCGTCTCAGTAAAAGCCTCGGCTTCCCAGGTCGCAATCAACAACTTACAGCCCGCCAGGACAATCGGCCGCACGCCAGGGCTCTTTTTTGCAGGCGTAGCCCGCAGTTGTTGGGCAATGTCGGATACGCATTGCTCCAGGTAATCCCGCTCCTGAAGATCAGTCTCGGCTGCATATCGATCCACGACGCTCTGGGACGAATCTGCGCGGAGATCAGGCTCATTCTTCGGCGGCTGTTCAGGCAAAGCAGTCGGCTCCGAAGCCGCAGCCTTCGCAGCTACCGCTTTTTCAGCGACGGCTTGCTGGGTCTCCTTCTGCTTTTGAATGTCGATAGGAATGACCTGAGCAGTTTTAGGCGCTTCCTCTCGTTCTGGTTCGGCCGGATCGACCGTGAATTCTTGCGGTGAATCATCTGCTGTTGGATCGGGTGAATGATTCTCCGGTACTTGCTGAGGAGCCTGTGCCGCTTCTTCTTGGATTTCGGTGGCCGCCTCGCTTAGTGGCGCAGCCACCGGCTCTTCAACAGTTTGCGCAGATGACTGGACTGCTTTTGCTTCCTCTTCTTTCTTTAGCTCAGCGTCCCTATGGATCTGATCGAGGGTTTGTTCCAGCAGGTGCCGCAGTTGAATGAGCTGCAAGAAAGAAGATCCTCCCGAATAGGGAGCGCGGAACGGGGTTTTCCACTGATGCACAAGGTGACGAATTTGCTCCAGCGATTCGCGGCCACTTAATCCCGCTGGAGTGCAGTTCACAGCGGAGATGCCAAGCTGCTCCAATTGGTTGATGGAGTTCCGTATGGCATGAAGGTCGAGATGCATGGCCCGGAAGAAGGCGCGTCGCGCCAGAAAATTAAAGCGGGTAAAGGCGATCAAGCAGGTGGGCTCAAAATACTCTTTGCCGGCTTCGAGCTTTAATTCACGCGCTTCCACCAGCGCTCCGGAGTCTTGCAGGTGCTCCAGGCTCTGACACTGATTGAGTTGCTCCAGGCGTGTGTCCAGTTCGCTCGACCATGCGGGAAAATTTGCTGGAATCCCGCCCAAGACCGGTGTGAGCACGCGGGCCACTTCTTCCAGGGTAATCTGCCGTTCATAAGGGCCGTGAGGAGCGCAATGGGCAAAATATTGGACCAGCAGAAAATCAATCTTGTCGCGGTCAATCTCTGTCCGCTGCGTTTTGGCCATGTAGCGATGTATAAGGTCACGCAAGTTTTCTTCTGTCTGAAGATTGGTGCTTTGCAGCAACTGGCGCAACTGCCAAACCTGGACGTGGCCGTCCATCTCGTCAAACCACTGGCGCACCCTCTCAATCACTTCCGGCTCGGAGCGGTCTACTGGATATTCCAAATCACGACATAGCGGTACCCCGATCTCGAACGTGCGATCCAGTTCGGCATAGATCGTGTACAGACGTCGGGCAGAGCGCCAGAACGCCGCAATTTCGCTCAGGCTGAGCGTGGCTAATGTCATCGTTTAATGATCCAGTTTGTCACGTCTCCAAGAAAACGAGCCGCCACCGCAGCATTGCCATCGTGAAGCTGCATGGCGACAATTTCCGCTTCGGTGTTCAGAGAACCGTCTGAGTTTTCCAAGCGGACCTTATCTTCGAAATCCAGCGCAAGCCCCGAAGCAAACAGGGCTTCTCGCGGGGTACCAAATTGAATCACGGCGTTCTCAGAGAGAGCGCCGCGGGTCACGCGTACCGGAAGGTGTACCGGAACCGCTTCCGGGAAAAAACGCGCGAGCTTTGCCACACACGGTTCATCCGCAGACAACGACCCAACAAAAGCCTGCTTGACCACTGAAGTACCTCTTGCCCAGGGACACCGCATCCTGGTCGGGTTGCGTCTTCACAACCTACCCTTGGCAAAAACCCTCAAGTGCTGCGGAGCCGTGAAGATTAGCAGAATCTTTAGTGCAAAAGCACAGCCAAAAGCAAATTGCTGGTAAGTTGCTGATTTTGAAGAGTATTGTGGTTCGGCAA
The DNA here is from genome assembly GCA_035940535.1 of Candidatus Angelobacter sp. Taxonomy (GTDB): domain Bacteria; phylum Acidobacteriota; class Terriglobia; order Terriglobales; family Acidobacteriaceae; genus Angelobacter. The sequence goes on along the minus strand of DASZEU010000472.1, from coordinate 20,726 downwards.
GGTTACTGCCGAAGGGCTGTTGTCTCAGGATGAAACAAGGCGTCTCACGAATTGGCTGGTTCCGGCGTCAGGCATTGAGCGGATTTCAAGAACACGACGAGTCCTGAAGGACACCAAAAGAAGGTGGACAATCCGTTATCACATCGTGGATTCGACCATCTCGGGCAGTGAGCGGCTTTGGGATTGACTGGCTCGGAAGCGCCAATCCCGAGGGCGGCAAGGACCAGGAAATCCTTACGGCGGCCCGGTATGGCCTTTCGAAAAAATGGCTCGACGGGTCTCGGAGATTCTGAGGCGCTGTTCACAGAGAAGCGAATGTAGACCCACACCTTAGTACTGTTATCGTAATCCCGAACTGCAAGACTTCTTACAACAAATACACACCTTAAACATTGGTACGTGAGGTTCCCATTTTAGGAATAGATTATTTCAAAATTTTGTCAGCAAACTCCAAGCATCACAAGACAATTAACTTCACATTTATTTTCCGGGTATCTGCCAACTCTTCTTTGGAAGCCCTCATCCGACAACAAGATTAGCAGCACCCCTGCCATGTTCGTGGCTGATCCTGCAACGATGCATTGGTATCAACTTTTTTCAAACCCACCGAAGAGAGGAGATCATGGGACCTATCCTTATCAAGAAGGCACTCCCGTACCGTCGCATTGAGGATCTCTCGATCCTTCATATAGGTGAACGAAGATTGTTCTTAAATGAAAGCGGCACTGCGATATGGGAACAAATTGACGGTAAGCGCTCGGCTAATGAGATTGTCGAGAAGATCGTGCAGCAGAGGCAGGAATCATTAAAATCCGCAAAACTAATTGCCGCCCAGATAAATCAGTTTCTCAACTCGTTAGTGCAGCTAACGTTGATAGAAGAGCAGGGCTCCACCGGCCCCCGAGAAAATGCATCCGCATTTCAATCAACCCCCACGCCGATGCCACTCAGGGATGGGCAGGATTTCGGCGCCAAACCGGCCCAGGATGTGTGTGTAACTGCGAGGAACCGGGGAGCATGGTCGGTAAAATCCGCAGCCGAAAAAGACAAACCACCCACGGTTGAAGACAGGCTTAATGATCTTTGCTGGGAGAAGTTCTACATACAGAAAATGCATTTGGAGCTTACCTACCGGTGCAATTTCAGGTGTATCCAGTGCTACAACACGACCCATGCCGGCACCGATACGGAATTGAAGCTTGAGGAATGGGAGAGCGTTCTTCAGCAATTGTCAGAAATGGGATGCCATTCAGTTACGTTTACAGGGGGAGAGATTTTCGTAAGAAAAGACGCCATCGAGATACTGAGGACGGCGTGCAGAAACGGCTTTTCGTTCCGCATCAACACGAATGGGTCCCTAATCGACGAGAGGATGCTTGAAAAACTCGAGCCTCTCCGGGCATTTATCCAGTCATTTGATGTGAGCTTTTATGGAGCCACTCCACTCGTTCACGATACCCTGGCCCGCCGCCTTGGCGGTTACCAGGCGACGTTGCGTGCAGTCAAGCTGCTGGCCGGCGCCAAAATGAACTTGCTCACCAAATTCGTAACCATGAAAGACAATTTTGATGGTCTTACGAAATGGAAGAATGATATGCGTGAACTTGGGGTCAAGCATACTGTGGCCACAGGAACGCTAATTCCTCGCACGAACCGCGATGCAGCGCCTCTTGTCCAGCTTCTTACAGATGCACAGTACAAAGAACTGCTCGAACTGCAGCCTTCGCAGGGAGATGGCGGTGCTCATTTTTGCCGTCCCGGCCAGATCCGGGGCGCCATAACGCCTGACGGCGGCGTCAGTCCATGTGAATGGCTGACCGATTTCAAATTCGGAAACATCAAAGAACAGCCGCTTCAAGAAATCTGGCATTCAACAAAAAGCCAGGAATTCCGCAATATCTTCCAGGAAGATTCCGAATGTCCGTCTTGTGATTTGCGTCCGGGGTGTTCAAGGTGCCCGGCGCATTCCTATCTTGAAACGGGCAATCTGCTTCACTGCGCTCCAACCCCACGGCACTACGCTGAACTGAATAAGCAAGCAGGCCGAACACATTAAAAGAGACTACCGATGATCGAGAACATTGCTCAACCTCCTGTTGTCCGTCCTAAGATTGGGAAAAGAACCATTGGTGGCAAGCTTTGCTTGCTGAACCAAAAACGAGGTGAAGGCTGGATCTGTGGAGGTAACAGCGGACAGGTGTGGCAGCGCCTTTGCGAGGGCGTCGCCGTCCGGGACATTGCACTGGAAATAGCCGCTCAATACGGCATCCCGCTGGAAAAAGCTCTCGGGGATGTCAGCGCATTTGTCGAACAGCTATGGGAACGGCAAATCGTAGACATTTCCGGACGGGAAGACATCACCGATACGCAACGCGCGGCCTTTGTTAGAGAAGAACCTCACAACAGAATCGATCCAGGACGGCTCTTCCGGCTCGCCGTCGGCGCCAACACCATTTACATCGCATGGCTCGATCTGTTGATTCCCTGCAATCTGAGGTGCCGGCATTGCTACCTGGACTTCAGCAAGACAGACATTCTGCCCTTGTCCAAAGTGATCGACATCTTGGATCAGTTGGCGGAGCACGGCACGGCGGAAATCATATTGACAGGAGGCGAGATATTTCTCCGCCGCGACCTGCTTGACATCGTCTCCCACGTGGATAGCAAGGGCTTTCTCTTTGATCTCTATACGAATGGCAACTTTATTGACGAGAAAATGGCCGACAAACTTGCGCAGTATGCGATCCAGAAAGTCCAGCTCAGCGTGTATGGAACCACGGCAGAGACACATGAGGCGATTACCCGAAAGCCGGGAACCTTCGAAAAAAGCCTGCGGGCGGCACGGCTTCTGATGGAGCGCGGTATCCGCGTCCGTTTGCAATGTCACATCCAGCATGACAATTTTGAGGACGCCTTCAAATTCCCCGATTTTGCCGCATCCCTGGGTGCGGAATACAGGTTCGACACAAAGCTTGTTCCTAACCGCAATGGTTCCCAGGAGCCTCTGGAATACGGTGTAACCATCCAGCAGCAGGCCAGGCTATATGAATCGGGGCTGGTGAATCGGCTCAAGGCCAACAGTTTATGCACGGCCGCAGTTTCCAAAGTACGCATCAATGCCGCAGGCGACATTTATCCGTGCGATCTGATCAGCAACGCGGTCGTGGGGAATCTATACCAGAACACGCTCGCGGAAATTTGGGCTTCGAAATGGCGTACAGAATTGCGCCAACAGATCTTGGGTTATAAACCTGTCCGGTGCGGAGGATGCGGGCACAATTCCGATTGCGTTCCTTGTGCGGCACTCCGCGGCTTCAATCAGCAAGGCCACATGGACGCGCCGGTGTCGGAAGCCTGCATGCTTACCACGGCCAATCTGTTGTCCCGCGGGAAGGAGATTGCGCCCAATTCCCCGGCAGGCGCCAAAGGATGCATCGATCTTCTGCTTGGCCAGAATGCCGGACAGCTCATCAAGCAATCGCTTGTTCAGATCACAAAATAAAGTTTTGCAGGTGTTGCAGAGTAAATACTTAAAAGGAGAAACGAACATGAGTCAACCGAATCAATCGAAGCAAGACAGCTATGTTGAGCCCATTGTGGAAACCAACCGGGAAACGGTCGATCCGCTTGGAGCCGCAACTTTTGAAAACCCCAATGATGTCAACAATATCTGCCCGCCGGGCGGCTGTTAATACTTTAACGAGAACACCATAGCCGGGGCATTGGCCCCGGCTTCACACTCCACCCAGCATTCTCCAACTTAACATGACTTCTGATAAGTACTCTCTATCATCGACCATTAAGCTCTTCTTTCCTTTTTTCCGCCCTTATCTAAGGAAATATGTGGTGGCTATTGTTCTCTTGGTCCTGACCATCGGACTGTCTTTGGTGTCGCCTCTCTTGTTCAAAATCATCATCGATAACGGAATCAAGCTCAGGAACATTCATTCTTTGAACATGCTGGCCGTGGCCCTGGCCGTGGTGCTGCTGCTGTCCGCAGGGGTCAGGGGGCTGATGGATTATATCCACGAGTGGGTCAGTGCATGGATGATCTACGACATGCGCGCAAACCTCTTCTCCAGGATACAAAACCAATCACTGGAATTTTTTTTGAACCATAAAGTAGGAGACATGTTGACCCGGCTGCGCAGCGACATTGCCTCCGTGTACAGCATTCTGGTCAATACATTTCTCGCCGGCCTGGGAGAGGTGATACAGATCATTGGAATCGTCATTTGCATGTTCTGGCTCAACTACAAGCTGGCCATCATAGCTTTGCTGTTTACGCCGGGGCTGTATGTGACTCTTAAAGTTACCGGGAAAAAGATCCGGCAACTTAGCCTTGACTTGAGAGACAAGGATGCGACGCTGCTGGAATTCTTTCATGAAATCCTCTCCAACATGGCCATCGTAAAGCTGTATTCGCGTGAGGAGTTTACATCTGCCGCTCACTCGCACATCAGCAACCAGGTGATACGTTCAAGCCTGCATCGTCTCCGGTATAAGTTCCTGAGTATTTTTTTGATTGCAGTGCTGACCGGGCTCGCTCCGATTATTTTCATCTGGTACGGCGGACGTCAGGTCATCAACGGATACCTTTCTTTCGGCGGTTTCATCGCTTTTTATCTCTATGCTGTGCGTTTTTATGCGCCGATCCAGTCCCTTGCGAACCGTGGCGTGGAAATCTATAACGGATTGGCATCGGCCCAGAGAATCGGCGAATACTTTGAGTTGCAGTCATCTATCGCAGAGCCCCAGGCCCCCATATTCCTGCAGGACATCAGCGGTGGAATTTCGTTCGAAGGGGTGTCCTTCAGATATCCCGGGGCAACGCAGAACGCGCTCACCGACGTCAGCTTTCGGATCAAGCCCTGCGAGAAAATAGCGGTCGTGGGACCCAGTGGCGCGGGTAAGAGCACGATGATCAATCTTCTTTGCAGGCTTTATGATGCCAGCTCCGGTCAAATTGAGGTCGATGGATATGACGTTAAGACCGTTGCCCTGAGATCTCTGCGCAATGAAATCGGAGTGATTTCGCAGGAGCTGTTTCTGTTCAATGACAGCATCTTGAACAATATCAAGTTCGCGCGCCCCGATGCTACTGATCAGGAGGTTGTGGCAGCGGCCAAGGCAGCTCACCTGGATAGCTTGATCGGTTCGCTGCCGGACGGGTACAAGACCATAATCGGCTCGCGGGGATTGAAACTTTCGGGGGGGCAGAGGCAGCGCATTGCCCTGGCCAGGGTGGTTTTGAAGAATCCGAAGATATGGTTCCTGGATGAGTTTACGTCGTCGCTGGACTCGCAAACGGAGGCCCTGATTTACGAAAGCATCGCTCCTTTACTCCAGAACAAGACGGCCATCACCATCACTCATCGTCTATCGACGGCCATGTTGGCTGACCGCATTATCGTAATGCACGATGGCCGCAGCCTTGAAACCGGCACACATGCTTCGCTGTGTGCGCTGAATGGGCTGTATCGCAAGCTGTTTGACGCACAAATGTGCTTTGCTGCTGACGCAATCTAGGCGTGCTGTAAATATTTGCTGGGTGTTTTTGCCGGACACAGTTTAATTGGAAGGAATGCAACATTATGAATATTACATTCATCCACCCGCCACTCGATGATCCAACGATCCCGTATCACTCCACTGCTTACCTTCGGGGGAATCTGCTCAAGAATGGATTTACGAATGTAAGGACCAGGGACCTGAACGTTGAATTCGTAAACTATTGCCTTGAGGAAGATGTAATTAAGAGCTTCTATCAGGACATCGAGCACAAAATAAATGAGTATGGACGAAAGCGGTCGTTGACCTTTACCGAGCAGGAGGATTTCTATTCGCTCTGGGCAGGACCGGGCATGCTGGAGCCGAGTGCGCCGCGGCAGGCTGCTGCTGCTTTGAGGAGCAGGGAGAGATTCACTGAGTATGAATCGTACGTAGCCAATGTGAAGTGTTTACGCCAGCATTTCAAGCTCCTGGGAACTCTGTGCCACCCGGCAGAGATCTCGGATTTCAAGATCAAGAGCCGGGGAAGGTATTCGATCTACAGCCTCAATGACTTGTTGAATGCAGAGCTTTGCCACAAGATCTGTTATCCCATCGATCGCTATTTTTCCGATCGATGTGCAAACGATCAGGACTTGGTGTGGTCGGATTGCATCGGGATCAGCATTGTTTATGATCATCAGCTCTTACCTGCCTTGCATTTGACCCGTCTGATAAAGGAACAATGGCCTGAAAAACTCGTCTTGCTGGGTGGCACTTCAATAAGCCAGTGTTTCAAGTACTTGAAAGATAAAACCTTGATGAAGCGGTTCTTCAGCGTCTGCGATGGAATTGTCGTGGGTGAAGGCGAGACGGCGACATGCGAGATCGCCGCCACCCGTGGGGACCTGCCCCATGGCCGGATTCCCAACTTGATCACTTATGACCGAAAACTGGACACACTGCATTTGCCTCAGGCCATCCACTACGAAAAACTCCCTTCTCTCGGCGCGCCAGCTTATGAATATCCATGGGATCTGTATCTCTCTCCGGAGCGGGGGATCAATTATTCCCCGACGCGGGGATGTTACTGGAACCGTTGCACCTTCTGCGACTATGGGCTCAACACGGATAAGCCAACCTCTCCCTGGCGGGAAAGGCCCATTGATATGGTCATTGAAGACCTCAAGAATATTTCAAATCAACAGAAGGTCAAGTATGTGTATTTCGCCGTGGATGTAATGGCGCCCGGCTATCTGGAGCGGCTGTCGGATGCGATCGGTGATTCAGACTTGGAGATCTGGTGGGGCGCGGAACTCCGGATGGAGAAGATCTTTTCGAAAGACCGTTGTAAGAAGATGGCCAATAGTGGCTGCGTTGCGGTCTCATTCGGCATGGAATCGGGGAACCAAAGGGTCCTCGATCTTATCGATAAGGGGACCAAAGTAGCTTACATGGGCGAGACCATGAAAAATTTTGCTGAAGCAGGAATTGCCGTGCAACTTATGGCATTCAGTCATTTTCCAACTGAGACTGAGGCTGAACGAAAACAGACGGTAGGCTTCGTCGAGTTGCACAAGGACAGTTGGTCGGGCGGAGGAATAGGGAAATTCGTCCTGACGGGGACAGCACTGGTAGCAAAAAATCCGCAAAAATTCGGTGTGAATCTGATTGAGCCGCAAAAGGCGGACATCGTGCGGGTCCTTGGCTATGAGATGACCGAGGAAGGGAAGCGGCAGATGCTATCCGCCGAAGAGGGTGATGATTCCTTTGATGAAAGCGGCGGCCTGTTTCCATCCGCTCTTGGGCGTCCATGGGCGGGCGGCACCGACACGATCCACTCCATGATCTATTACGAAACCTATGGCAGGAATTTCTTCAAAGACCACAGTTTGAAAAAGCCGGCGCAAAACAGCTCCCAGCGCGACAAGGACGAGATACTTGCATCGCCAGTTCTGCTCCGAGGGCGGCTGGCGCAGGCCGACTTTGATATCAGCAAGATCGTTGAAGGGCGCGGACAACTTCTCGACTATCTCAAAAAGCTGAACCAGGCCGCCATTGAATCCACTTGGCAAGACTTTGCGAAATGGCAGCAGAGCATTCCCGAGGTGATTCGGCAAGAGAAGAGGTCATGCTGGATTATTCAAGACAATAAGTGTTTGCGAATCCCGGAACTCGTCTACGCGGTGCTTCAACAAGCCGCGGACGCGGCCCTGCCGGTGCAGGCCCTGCTCTCCGAATTTAGCAGTTCAGTGCAAGAGAGGCTGATGGAGCACCTGGTATGGCTCTACCACAAAGGCTATATCCTTTTCGGCGAGGCCAGGGAACACCATATCTATGCGCCCCATGCCGTTGCATGTTGAGTCATGGGCCGGCACGCGCAAGGCCGCGTGCCGGAATGATTAGACTCTTTCCATTGAAAAACGCCGCTCAGTCGTGCCGTAGCGCTACGATGGGATGAACATTCATGGCGCGCCGCGCGGGAACAAAACACGCAACCAGCGCCACAAGCAACAAAAGAAGCGTCGCGCCTAGCAGAGTCAGCCCATCGGTAGCGGTGATCCCAAACAAAAGGCTGTTCATGGCGCGCCCCAGGGCCAGGGCTGCAATAAGGCCGATCGCAAGACCTACTGCAGCCAGCCTGATACCCTGTATCAGAACCATTCGTAATACATCGCCGGGCAGCGCCCCCAAGGCCAAACGCACTCCAATATCGCGTGTGCGCTGGGAGACGAAATAAGAGATCACCCCATATACACCCACGGCCGCCAGGAAAAGAGCCGTTAGTCCGAACAGGCCGAACAGAAGGGTCCGAAAACGTGGTTGCGCAATCGATTGAGAGATATTGCTGAACATAAGCTGCAAATCGGTGCTGGACAAGCTTCTGTCGATGTTTTGCAATTCTCTGCGGACCGTACCGCTGAACTGCTCCCCGGGGATGGAGGTACGTATGGCCAACGACATTGACCACCAGGGATTTTGGGGGTAGGGCACATACATTTGTGGTGCTATGGAAGCAGCCAGTCCCGCCTGCTTGACGTCGCCAACGATACCAACAATTTCTCTCGGTATCTCATCGACATATCCAAAGACCAACCGCTTGCCTACCGGGTCTTCGTTAGGAAAGTAGTGTTTCGCAAATTCGCTCGATATGACGCATACCTTGTTGCTTTCGGGAGTATCTTCGGGTGCAAATGACCGTCCGCGAAGGACAGGAATACGCAGGACGCGAAAATAATCTGCGCTCACGGCACTGTAGTTAGCGGAATAATCCGTTCCACTCGAAGGAGGCGGATGTCCTTCAATACTGAATTTGAAATTGAATCCGGATCCATTGGGTGGAAGTGGCAAAGCGGCGGCAACCTCCGGATTTCCAGGAGCTGCTTTCAACCGTTCTATGATCCGGGTATAGAGATCGGTCCACTGCTGCGGCTTCGTATATTGTGAGCGCGACAAGGAGAGATTTGCGGTAAGGACGTTGCTTGGATCGAATCCCAGGTCGACTCGCTGCAGGCGCTGAAAGCTTCGAAGCACCAACCCTGAGCCGACCAGTAACACCATCGACAGTGCGATTTCACATATAACCAGAATGTTCCGGCTCTCCAGCCGCCCTTTGCTTGTTCCGCCGCTGCGTCCGCCTTCCTGCAATGTGGTATGCAGGTTCTTTTGGGAGAAATAAAAGGCGGGCGCCAGTCCAATAAGGATACTGGCCGCAACTGACAGCATAAGAGTAAATATCAATACCGATCCATCTACGCGAATATCATGAATGCGCGGGATTTCGCTCGGGATTGCGGCCGCAGATGTACTAACTGCCAGATAGGCAAGCAGAAACCCCAGAGTGCCTCCGATTAAACCCGTCAACGCGCATTCCGTCAGCAACTGGCGTACTAAGCGGATTCGACTGGCGCCGAGAGCAGTCCGTAAGGCCAACTCCCTGGCCCGCGAAGTCGCCCGCCCAATCAAAAGATTAGCGATGTTGGTGCCGGCGATGAGCAGCACCAGTCCAACCGCTCCCCAAAGAAGCAGCAAAGGAGTACGGATGTCGCCTACCAGCCGGTCTTGCAACCGCATGATCCGTACACCTGAGCCTGCATTGTCATTAGGATATGTTGCGGCGAGGCGATCCACGATCATCGCAAGTTCTGCCTGCCCCTGCGCCAAAGATATTCCAGGTTTAAGCCGGGCCACGGCTTCGAGATAATGTCCCTTCCGGCGTTTCAGTAAATCACGGACCACAGTGTCTTTCGTAAGCGGGATCCAGATTTGCGGGTTAGAGGTGCTGTAGGGAAAACGGAAGCTGGAAGGCATGATCCCAACAACTGTATAGGGCTGGTTTTCCAGATCGATTGTCTTTCCGACAATGGAATGATCGCCATTGAAGCGTTGCCGCCATAACGTTTCGCCGATCAGAGCCACAGGGGCGGCATCCAAATTGTCATCCTCGGAGACAAATGCTCTTCCTTGAGCGGGCGACACCTGGAGCAGGCTGAAGAGGTTTGAACTTACTGTAGCACCGTTAATGTAGATTGCTTCTCCAGATCCAGTAAGCGTAAAAGAATGGTTGCGGATAGCTGCGATGTCCTGGAACGCTCGATTCTGCTCCCGTAAATCGAGAAAATTCGGATAGGAAGTGCCGGTATCGAAAATGCCTTGCTGCGGTAGAGTTTGAACCACAGCGACCAGGCTGTCGGGATCAGCCAATGGCAACGGCCGAATCAGAACAGCATTCACAACACTGAAGATGGCAGTATTAGCACTAATAGCAACTGCCAGCGTAAGGATGAGAACTGTGAAAAAGCCTGGATTACTGACTATAGCGCGGGCACTGTAACGAAGATCCTGAAGAAAAATCTCACCGAATCGTCCCATACTTGAACTTTCTCATTTCTTTAATAAAGCGCAGCAATATGGCATGATCTTTGAAACTGTTTGGTAAGAAGTTTGGTAAGAATCGACCAAAGCTTAAAAACTTTAAGTTAGATTCATATTCCCTTTCTGGTAGTTGCTTTGCTGAAGGGTTATTTTCATTAGAATTTTAAAAATCACAAGTTGATGGCGCGAAAGGAGTGGATACGCACTTCGCCCCTGGCGTGGCCCAAGAGGCTATGAAATCTGCGGCTTCAAGAGGAATTTCCAAATAGAGGAGCATAGAGGTCGCAAAAGCCAAGGCCCGAGCTGCCAAAAAATTAGGTGCTTGGTAGAATTTAAGATGGAATGTTGTACGAACGGGCTGGTGCCTTTCATGCCGCTCGGGAGTTCGATATTTGAGGTAATTCGTGAATGTGTAGGAACATCAAAACGCTTTTCAACTTCGATCCGCCCGTCACCGAAGAAGAAGTTCGGGCCGCTTCGCTTCAGTTCGTGCGAAAGATCAGTGGCTTTAACAAACCTTCGAAGGCCAACGAAGGCGCGTTTCTGGCTGCCGTGGATGAAGTGGCTGACATCTCGACTCGTCTGCTCCGTTCGCTCGAAACTACCGCACCACCAAAGAACCGCGAAGAAGAGGCCGCAAAAGCAAAGGCCCGCGCCGCCGAAAGATTCGGAGTGTGAGCTAACGCCTCAGAACTTGAGGCGTTTTAGCTCTTTAACTCCACTCCGCAGAGAATTCATACAGTGTTGCGGCGGCTTGTCAGCGGATCGAGTCCACTGAAATAGAGTTTCCGCTGCCGGAGGAATCAGCTTGTTCCAATCATGTCTTTGTTTGTAGTCAGTTTCTTCATCCACTACATGTCCGTTAAGACAAAGAATCCAGGTTTCTATGTTGCGTTTTGGGATCAGCCGGGCGATCTGTTCACCCTCTGCATCCACCGCCTGTTTTCCGGTGTCGTGCAATACTTGGTCGAGTTGCTTCAATCTTTCTCGAACACTATTTGTGTCTGCATCGATCACCACGATCAACTTGGTTTGGGCACGCCGGCTACGGTATACGCTTACCTCCTTGCTAAATGTTTTCCGTACCCAATTCTCGGCGCTACCTTGGCCCGACGGAGAGATTCTAATTCTTATCTCATGTTCTCTCAGCCCGTGCCGCTTCAGATATCTGCGGACAAGCATTTCGTGATGGTCGTCTTCCAGAACAGCAATTACCAAGCAGGATGGTCTACTCATCCTCCCATCCCCTCGCGAGCAATTCCGAAGGTTCGAGATTCCCAGCAGGATCGCCCTTGAATTTCTCCGTCCGTACATGACCATTATCTTCCCGAAAGAAGCGTAATCCATGTCTGGAAGCCCATTTGTTCAAAATCTCTGGGTGATGGGAAATGAGGATGAGTCGTCCGCTATCTTGGTCCTCGATTGCCTCCTCGGCCGTCAGGAGCCACGGATGAATCTCGCGTAAGGCGACAAAGTTATCTGGTTCATCAATGAAGACTGTATGCCCCCTGGCTATCAGGAAATGAAGGATCATGTATAAAGCCAGTAAGCACCGCTGTCCTTCGGAAAGCTCGGATAATGAATAATTTACCTTCTCCTTGGCGAAGACCATGAAGTCAGCTCGAAGCTTCTTGACGCCATCTTCTTCAGAAGAAAATCTCAAGGCCTGAAATCCATCTAAGGATTCCTTCATAGAGCTTAGGAATCGAACGTTTTCCTCGGGGTATGCTTGCACCAAATGACGGTACCAGCCGGCAAGATTATTAAGTTCGTCGTCGGGTTGAGACTCTTCACGGTCCACACGCTCGTCCATCTGGCCTGGATAAGCGTCGATACGAAAACAATGGATAGATTTCATCCATTCAACAAAACGCCGGACGTGCGAGTTGCTCAAGTGCGATAGATGGAGTGCGGATGTTGTAGTCTCCAACGGCACGGCTGTTGATTGATTGCTGTTATTTGGGAAAAAATGTACTTCGCCATTCACTAATTCAAATACAGATGCGCCAGAGACTTTCAGGCTCTCCAAGTTGACTGAGAGATTTCTTGTCTCCGGCGCAAATCGAATCTCGACCCGATATTCATATTTCTTGTTGTCCAAAAGAGCTTCGATCTCTACAACCTGAAGAGGGCGATCCTGCCAGCGCGTGCGCGTGGACTGAGTGAACGGGTTCTCGTTCCCCTGTACAAACTGTTTGAGATAGCGAATCGCATCGAGTAACGATGACTTGCCACTGCCGTTCGCCCCAAGTAGCAACTGCTTCTTTTCCGGTCTGTACTCGAAGTTGACGAAGCTACGGAAATTGTCGATGTAGACCCGAGTGAGCATGGCTACATATTATACGGAGAATGCTACTGTCCGCTGGGTGGTGCTTCACTCTCCTTCAGGTACGAGCCGCTGAGTGTGCCTTTGCTTTTGGCGATGGGCAGCAGTGTTGGATAGAACTGGACAAAAGTAGTATCCACGGCGGCGTGCGCGGTGTGGCATGAATAGCAATCTGCGGAGAACGGAATCATCTTGCCGGTCTTGCCTTCGTCAAAACCGAAGAAGGCCCACTTCCCTGGAAAGCGCGCTTCGTCTTTTATGTGCACTTCCACCGCCATGACCTCTGTGCCCTGAAAATTGCCTCGCTGGTTGATGGAGCCTTTGCCCTCTGCCTTTCGGGCTTCAAGCACCAGTATCGTCTTGTCGGGCCATGTCCCGGTTTGTACGAATGCCTTGTATGCCTCAGGATTTACAAATACATTGTCGAACATGTGATGGCTGCTGGCCGTCGTGGTCGGCGGGTTGTAACTCATGTCAAACCCGGATGTCAGGTACACCCATTCCCGGTAATTCTCAGGCAGCTTGAGTTGTTTGTCATTGGTATATTCCGGCCCCGGCCTTGGCGTCGCGGTGTTTTGGCGGAAGGCGGCCAGGAAAAATAGGATGATCAGACTGAGCAGTACAACTTTCGCCTTGGTTATCATGCGCATAGTATTGCACCTGGCTCTTTAGGCCGCCAGACCGGTCCCTGCACCGGGCGGGTAATTCGCTGCATTTTGGCCTTTTCCGGCCAAGAAGCGATTACGATTCTCAATATGGACTCCCAAGTACATCCACGGTCGCCACGGTGGTACTGGATTGCCTCGATTTGGTTGAGCGTGGGGACCTTCGATGCGACGCAGACGGTGTTCTCCATGCGTGCAGAAGGCATGCATCACAACTGGACCCAGCTTTTCGTGACGACAGTGTTGAACTGGCTGCCGTGGGCATTGGCGACGGCGCTCGTCCTGCGCCTGGGCCGCCGATACCCTCCAGTCCAATGGAGGTCCTTATCCACGTGGTCTACCCATCTCGCCGCGTGTGCCGCCATTGGCTTGGCTTCCGCGGCCTGGAATGCGTTGCTCGAAGTGCTGCTCGATCCCTGGGCAAAGTCGCTGAATCTGGAGCCCTTCTTGCAGCTTTGGTTGGGCAAGTTCTACAGCGGGATTCTCTCGTTTCTGATTCTCTACTCTATCATCCTGGCAATCAGCTACATGCTGGATTCCCACGAGCGATTAGCGCGTCAACAAATGGAGACCGCGCGCCTCAACGAACAGCTTTCGAAAGCCCAGCTTGACGCTCTTCGGCGGCAAATCGAGCCGCACTTTTTGTTTAATACGCTGAACGCTATCGCCGGATTAGTGCGAGAGAGAAGAAATGACGCGGCCGTAAACATGATTGCCGAGTTGAGCGATTTGCTGCGGCGAGTACTGGATGACTCCAATCGGCAACAGGCCCCGCTGGGAGAGGAGATGGAATTTCTGCAGAAATATCTGGACATTCAGAAGGTGCGCTTTGCGGAGCGCCTTCAGGTGAGCGTGGATGTCCCTAAGGAACTCTTTCCTGCTCAGGTTCCCAGCCTGATTCTGCAGCCGATGGTTGAGAATGCCGTCAAACACGGTATTGCGAAGCGGGCGCAAGGGGGAGCGATCCGGATTTCCGCGTGTCGCTCCAACGGGATGCTCACGCTCAGTGTTTACAACGATGGTCCGCCGCTGTCTGCCGGATGGGAGGAGATTCACTCTGGTATAGGCATTGCCAACGTGCGAACGCGTCTGCAAAGCCTCTACGGTGATTCGTTTGAGTTGAGCCTGCGCAATCAAAGTCCTGGTGGTGTGGAAGCGTCGGTTTCCGTGCCTTTTATGGAGACATGATTGTTGCGCTCAGAAGAAAATCCCACAAAGATACGCACGATGGTTGTGGACGACGAACCCCTCGCCCGCAGCAACCTTACCTTGCTATTGCAGCTTGATCCTCAGATCGAACTGATCGGCGAATGCGCGTCGGGAATAGAGGCTATTGCGGAGATCCGCAGCAAGAAGCCAGATTTGGTTTTCCTGGATGTTCAGATGCCGGAGTGCGACGGATTTGACGTCCTTGAAGTGCTGGGCGGAGCTACGCCTTCGGCAGTGGTCTTTGTCACCGCCTACGATCAGTATGCGTTGCGGGCCTTCGAGGCCGGAGCGCTCGACTATCTCTTGAAGCCCTTTGACAATGCACGCTTCGACCTGGCACTGGCTCGGGCCAAGGAAAAGATTGCGCATGGTAAGGACACGCCAAAAAGAATGGAGCGCATGGCCATCAAGAGCGCCGGTCAGATTTGGTTCGTGAAAATCTCTGAGATTGATTGGATAGAAGCAGCCGACTATTATGCCTGCCTGCACACCGGCTCGAAAACTCACCTGCTGCGGCGCACCCTGGCCGAACTTGAACAGGAGTTGAATCCTGCGATCTTTTGCCGTATTCACCGTTCGACTATCGTTAACCTGGATCGGGTTCGTCGTCTGGAGCTGAATGCAGAGGGCGAGCATGACGTATTACTCGATAACGGAACCAGACTCCGTTTGAGCAGGCGCTATCGGAAGCAATTGCAAACGCGCTTGGGGTTCGCAAAGTGAATCGTCGATAGGAGCGAGTCTGCAATGAGGCGGTCAAAGGAGCTGGCTCAAGAAGGTCTTGGCGGGTACCACAACTGGCCGGTGAACGCGAAAACAGTCAACTTGCTGGTAGGCAAGATTCATCACCACCTGGAAGGCATGGGTTGCCTTGGTTTGCTCTTGGAAATAGACGAGCGAGGACGAGAGAGCGATATCACCCACCTTGACTTCCACAAGAAACCAAGGCTTGCGATCTCGCACTACCAGAAAATCCACTTCGCGCTTCTGCTTATCTCGGAGATAGCGCAGTTCAAAGTCTCCAAATCCAAGATCAGTCCAGCCCTCCACGGCTTTCAGCAGATGACAGGCGACAAAAGTCTCTGCTCGCGCCCCATCGTCTGACAATCCGCTCCAGTCACGTTGGAACCACTTCGGTTCTTTGCGAAGCGCTTTGCTGATGTTAGTAAACCAAGGGCGAACCATAAAACCGTAATACAATCGGGCCAGCAGATCGATCCAGCGTTTCACTGTATCTACTGAGACTTGAATTTCCCTTGCCAGGCTGGAGTAAACAAGTTGCTGCGCGCTGCGCTCGGCGAGGATCTGCATCAGCGTTTCCATGGTTCCCAGGTCGGAGACATGGGCGACATCTCGCAAATCTTCCTGCGACAATTGCTCTTGCCTTAGGGAGCGCCAGCGCCGGCTGAAGCGGCTGTCACGGTGAAAAAAGGGTTCTGGGAATCCGCCATGCTCCCACAGCGCCTCCCAATCTGCGGGCGCCACCTCGGCTGGTGTTTGAATTTCCTTGGCGGGCAAGGCTGTCCTCAAGCATTCGCCCACGCTTAAGGGATGCATGCGGTAAAGTAAATAGCGTCCCATCAGGCTATCGCTGCCTCGGCGGAAAATATTGAGCCGAGAACTTCCAGTCACAATCAGGCGGATGCGGTCGCCGTAGGTGTCGAAGAAACCCTTCAACAGTCCCTTCCACTTAGGATATTTGTGCAGTTCGTCAAGCACTGCGACGGGGGCCCGCGAACCCAGGAGGTTCACCTGCAGGGCTTCAGCCAGCGCCGCAGGGCCGCACAGAATCAGCCGTCGGTCATCGGCATTGTCCCAGTTGAGATAGGCGTCGCTCATCGACCGGCAAGTTGTAGTCTTTCCCACTTGGCGCGGCCCCGAGACCCACGCCATCTGACGATGCCTTTCCAGATGGTCTTTCAAGATGGAAGTGTAAATACGGGGCCGTTCCTGCATAGGACCATTATCGCGCACATCGTAAAATAGTCCAGACCATTTTACGATGGCCACGAAAATGGTCCTTGCCCGAAATGACCCTGCTGATCAAGACTGCTACAGGAAAAAGGCGGCCCGTTGGCCGAGCCGCCCTTAGTTGCATTATTGATTCTGGTTTGGACGTTCGCCGGTATCGCCCCCGTCGAACTTGGTTGGAGCCGATTACTTATTGTGCGCTGGCGTCGTTGGTGAAGGTTGCAGTCGTCCCGTCGACCTTTGTGATGTTGATGGTAAACGGTTCGGCATAGGACTTGGCCCGGTCCTGCAGCACGCTGATTCCCACCTGCTCGCCCAGGATAATCGACCAGTAGCTGGAAGTGCGGAAGTGGATGCCTGCATGAATGCCATGGCCCGTGGTTATGTTCCATGCCAGTTTGAGGAGCTCGCCGTTGATGGTCAGATCGTCCCGGTCTGCCCCGGTGTAGGGCACGAGCGCGGTTCCATCCGAGTTGGGTTGCATCACGTCGCTGTTGGCGGCCAAAAGCAACGGCCGAATCTTCTGGTTGCCGTCAAAGAAGAACTTCAGCGATGAGATGCACGCGCCGCCCACGGTTCCGTGGCCAGTGGGGTAGCATGGATGCGCGGGCGCACCCTCCGGGAATGCCTGAGGTAGCAGGAAGCTGCCAAACTTCTGATGGATGATGGGAAGCACCGCGGAGTTGAGCACATCCGCGTGCAATGCGCCGGCCGCTTGCGGAAAGGGGCTAGCATGGGTTTTCCGCGCATGCACCAGCGCGCCATATTCCTCAGGGCGCTGACGCAGGTTAACAACCCACTTATGGAACCACACAGCTTTGAGAGCTCGCGTGGCCATCTCCCCGACCGTCCCCAGAGCATCAGGCCCGCCCAGCGTGCCAAAGCCGTGTTGCGTCTGCGAGCCATTGTAGGGAATACCAGGATTCGGTGGAGCGCCGATGCCAAGCAGGACCAGGGCGGCAGTGAAGTACGCCTGATGGAGCGCATCGACATGGGTATAGGCGGCCAGCGACCGGCCATTGCGGAGAAAGCGGAATTGGGAATCAAAGGCCAGTGAAAAGTTCGGAACCTGGCCGTTCTGTATGCGCTCGTACTCCTCGACCGTGGTCATGAAGTCCTGCCCGGGCAGGAAGTTCTGGTATTGCTGGCTCAAGAACTGCGCGCCAAAGAACGTCGGCTGGACCAGGAACTGTGAGACGAATGGCCCTTGAACATTGCCATCCCCTTGAATGGTCTGTCCCCGGAACAGGTTCTGCGGCGTGACCGGGAATGGAGGACCTTGACGGTTGCCGGTGCGCACGAAGGACAGGTTGTTCATGTCGGCGACCGCCTGAGCCACGACCGGATGGCCCGGATAATCGATGAATGCGACATCTCGCAACAGAGCGCCCCAGTAGTGCTCTACCTCTTCCGCCGCCGTCTGCGCGCTGGTGACGCTCGGATTGGGTGGAACAGTAGTGGCATGGGAGTCGAGGCCTTCGAGGTCGAAGGCATACGACGCCATGGGACCGTTCAGCGTTCCAGTGAAATT
Organism: Candidatus Angelobacter sp.; assembly: GCA_035940535.1. GTDB lineage: Bacteria > Acidobacteriota > Terriglobia > Terriglobales > Acidobacteriaceae > Angelobacter. Next base: position 2,659 of record DASZEU010000472.1, on the reverse strand, counting down.
CGTGCTGCCAGGATTGCCCACAATGATGTTTTGAAAGTCCTGGAATTTGCCACTCGCGAGAGCCTTAGTAAAGCTCTTATAGGAAGCCTCGTTGACAATCTGCAGGTCATCATGGAGCAACGCTTTACTCCAGGTGGCGCTGTGATCGGTAAACCGCGCTGCATCGCCATTGTCCGGTGGAACAACAATGGGGACATGCTCGGCTTGGGCGACGCCCGTACGATATTGAAAGCTGTCCGTAGATCGGTCCTGAGCATCAAAACCGATGACCGACGCCTCGGCGGTTGTCTCTTTTCCGCCAAGCAAAGGTTGAAGCGGAACCGTTGCGGCAACGGCCGCCGCGGTCGCTACTCCTTTGACAAAGTTTCTCCTGCTGATACCGCTCGGCTGGCTCTCCGAGCCAGCCGCATCATTATAGTTCTTGCTCGTACTCATGATTTTTTCTCCTTGGTTAATGCTGCACACCACGTTTTGGGCACACACATCGGCGACCTTGGCAATGCAATCAATTGCGCGCCAAGTTTCAACCGAGTTAATTGGAATTTATTAATTTTGCCGATCTTCGTCGGCTATTTCAGAGAACTGAACGTCCGCTGATTCTTTCGGGGAATAAAAAATCAATCGCACCTGATAGTAGCGGATTGAGGGTTCCTGAATCAATAAAAGTTCACAGAATTTTACAAACTATTGACATTCACTTGGATTAGAGAGACAAATGGCGGGAATAAATCGCTTGGCTGCCCTCTTGCTTATGAGGTTTAGAGAGTAGTTGCTTTCTCGGGAATCACCGAAAGTTTATTGAAAGTTGATAAAAATAATAAGATGAGGCGTTTTGGAACTGATGGTTGTAGTGGATGTCCGCATCGGATCTTCAACTACCAAATTGCCAAAGTACCCAACTACGAATCCTTCCTCACCCGGCCACTTCTTCCAGTTGTTTCTGATCTACATCGAAATTGGAGTAGACGTTCTGCACGTCATCGTGGTCTTCCAGGGCCTCCAGCAGACGGATCATCTGATTGGCGGATGCTCCTTCCAGCTTGATGTAGTTCTGCGGCACCATGCCAATGGCCGAATGGACCACCTCGATGTTGGCTTTTTTAACGGCCTCCAGCAGAGGTTCAAAAGCTGCCGGTACCGTGATGATTTCCCAATTATCGCCATCATCATTCAGGTCATCGCCGCCGTTTTCAAGAACGATGTTCATGAGGTCGTCTTCCTTGGCCGCAGCCTTGGGAACGACGATCTGGCCTTTCTTGCTGAACATCCAGGCGACCGATCCGGCTTCACCCAGGTTTCCGCCGTTCTTTCCAAAGGCGTGGCGAATCTCGCTGACCGTGCGATTGCGATTGTCGGTAGTCACTTCGGCGATCAAAGCCACTCCGCCAGGACCGTAGCCTTCAAACGTGATCTCTTCATAAGTGGCGCCCGGCAGTTCGCCGGTGCCTCGCTGGACGGCGCGCTTGATGTTGTCCTGAGGCATGTTCTCTGCCTTGGCGGCTGCAATCGCCGTCCGCAAGCGAGGATTTCCTTCAGGGTCACCGCCACCGCTTTTCGCGGCCATGGTGATTTCTTTAATCAGACGGGTAAATATCTTGCCGCGCTTAGCGTCCAACGCGCCCTTTTTATGCTTGATTGTGGCCCATTTTGAATGGCCAGACATGGTGGTTACCTCAACTTACTATTTGAATTTGACTTGCGAGCTTCTGTCAGGGAGATCCCCGAAGACGTGAAAGAAACGTATGAAAACAAAGTAAATTATAGCACGGAGCATCTACTTTTCTTTGATCACTGGCGCCGGCAAGCCCTTCCTCTTGAACGCATAAAACACCGCCAGCAATGGAGGAGCCAACAGCACGCCCCAGATCGGAATAATGATGCCCATTACGAGCGGCACCACCAAAGATGCCCAAAACGGCACCTTGGCAGTCCGCCGCATAAGGTACGGTTGTAAAAACAATCCATCTACGACCATGATCACAGCAAAAAGCATGAGCACGTAGAAAAAGCGCATGGAATCTTCGCTCAATGCCCCAGAAATCGCTGGACCAATCACAGAAATCATCGCGCCGAAATTAGGAATAAATTGCAACATTCCTGCCAGCACGGCCCAGAAGGGCGCCAATGGCACTTTGATGATCAGCAATCCGATCAGCCAGATCGCTGCTACGCAAAGCGAGTCATAGCACTGCGCCACAAACCAGTTCTTGAGCGCCGTTCCGGTTGTTCGTGCGTGATCTCGCCAATTCATAGCACGCAGCATTCAGCAGTTAGCATTCAGCCGTTAGCATTCAGCCCATCCGACTTTCTCGCCTGCCTTTAGATGTTTCAGACTGGCTGGAGAAGGCCTTGGACTCTTTGCCATTTAGATGCTCCTGTTAACCAAGCTCATCACCTTAGCACCTAGCCAAACTACGAGGGTTACCGCGGATTGGCGCGGACGAACGCGGATATAGTCCGTTTTCAGAGCTTCAAAGACCAGAAGGAACGTGCTCAGCCGGAACGATGCTTCGCGGGCTGAATGCTAAATGCTAACTGCTGAGTGCTTCTTCGGCAACAGCACAGCTATGACGTACATCACACCCTTGAGTCGCTGCTCAAAGTGGTAGCGCCGAGGACCCTGGTCTGTGAAGATAACTGTCTTTGGCCTGACAATCTC
>DASZEU010000471.1:0-4854 GCA_035940535.1 Candidatus Angelobacter sp. | reverse complement strand
GGGTTGTACGCTGCTCTGTTTGCAGCCGGCGTCTTTGATTTGGCTGCCGGATTACGAATTGTTGCCAAACGCGGCCAACTGATGGAAGCCGCCTCAGAAGGAGCCATGATCGCAGTAGTCGGTGAACTCGATGGACTCCAGCGACTCCTTACAGCGCACGACTTCCACGACGTGGATTTCGCCAACTTCAATACTCCAAACCAGGTTGTGATTAGCGGCAAAACTCCGATAGTCGAATCAGTGCAGCGCTTTTTAGAGGACCGAGGCTTGCGTTGCGTCAGGTTGCCGGTTAGCGGTCCGTTTCATTCCCGATATATGGAGCCAGCCCGGCGGCAATTCCTCGAATTCCTGAAGGGGCAGGACCTCTGCGCTCCATCACGCCCTGTTATTTCGACGACCAGTGCTGAAGTTGTTCGGCAGGAATATCTGCTCGAAGAGATGGGATTCCAACTCACCAGGCCAGTTCGGTGGATGCAGACCATCGGCGTATTGAAAAGCTTGTATCCAAATCTCAAGTTCGAGGAAGTTGGTCCCGGACGGGTTCTAACGAAATTCGTCAGCGAGATCACAGCGGCACAGCCGAATTGACCGAGCGATTAGTTGCTGAAAAACAAAGTGGAAAAAATGAAAAAAATAAAGCGAGAAAAGATTGCAATCATTGGTGGCGGCGGCGCCGGCGCAATCAGCGCCTGGCGGCTGAAAGACGTTCACGACGTTACCATTTTCGAGACCGAGCCCAGGCTGGGGGGCCATGCCTATACTCATCACATTCCCATCGATGGCGAACTCACCCACGTCGACATGGGAGTTGAATACTTTACCGAACGTCTGTCCCCCAACTTCTGCGCTGTCCTCCGGTCTATGGATATCGAAACCTATGTGGCTCCTTATTCATTGCGGGTAATCTTTCCGGGCGCTGATAACTGCTGGAGCAGTCTCCACTCCAATGGCAAGCTGCGCCATGAACTTGAAGAAGAGCTTGACCGATTTCATCTTGACATGGCAGAGGTAATGACGGCGGAAGCCGATCATTATAAGAAAATGAGCATTGAGCAATACCTCGCAGAAAATGGATACTCAATCGCCTTCCGATGCCAGGCCTTGCTCCCGTTGATGACGACGTTTTCAGGCTGCAATGCTCCATCTCTGGATTACAGCCTTATGTATGTGGCGACATCCTTCAACATGCATCTGCTCTCCTTTTATTCCTCTGGGTATTGGAGAAAGGCAAGAGGAGGAATCGATGCCTACCTGCGGAAGATCGAAGCCAGTCTTGGAGACCGGGTTCTTCTGAACACCAAGGTGAAAAAAGTCCGCAGAAGAACTGATGGACGGATCGAAGTGGAATCCACGGCCAAGCAGCCGGAGATCTTCGATCAGGTCATTTTCGCCACCCATGCGGATATCACGCTTAGCCTGATTGAAAATCCTTCAAGCCTTCATCGCGAAATTTTCGGGACGTTTGAATATGTGCCTGTTCGCAGCGTGCTTCACCACGATACGTCACTCCTTGGGGATGCAAGTGGCGGCGAGTATTGCGAGTTCCGGATGGGCGACCACTTCGCTCTGGAGAAAGGACTGGGACAGTATGGCCAGTTGACAAGGATCAACAATAATCTCCGCCCCTACTCTCATATTGGGCGTCCGCTCTTAGTGACCTTCGATCCCAAAATGGAAATTGACCCAGGCAAGATTATGAAAGAACAAATGTGGAAATTGCCGAAACTCCGCCCCACTGATTTTTATCAGAAGACTCGCATCAGAGAACTCCAAGGCCTCGACAATATGTGGTTTTGTGGAACAGATACGTCCCTTACCGGGCACGAGGGGGCCGTGGTATCAGGCCTGGTGATTGCTGAACGACTCGGAGACAGATACCCCTTCTCCGACCATCCACTGGCAAGAATACAGTTTCAAGTGATCCGCGAAATCATGGGTATCAAACGAACTTCGGAATCGTTCCAGTCGGCATTTCAAGAAGCCATCTTTAAATTGTCCCGGTATTTGCCGGCCCAGAATGATCAGAAGTACAGGTTTATCAAGGAAATGATTGTCTAACAATTTTGTAACAGGCTAGGTGAACATGATTCTAAGGGCAAACGATGTATGCGTTGTGATTTTCAATATGCAGCTTGAGTTGATTCCTCTGCTCAATGAGGGAACCAGGATCCTGAACGATTGCTGCTGGCTGGCGGACGTCACCGGGACGCTAGGCGTGCAAACGATGATTATCGAGCATAAAAAACTTGGGGCTTCCTCGCGCGCTTTGAAAGAAATTGCCGGCAAGGCCCCATATTTCGAGAAGATCTACTTCGACTGCACCTTTGAGAAGCATATAGCCAGTGCAATTCAGGAATCTGGCTGCCAGCAGTTTGTTCTCGCGGGCGCGGAGTCGCATGTTTGCATACTCCAGTCCGCTGCGGGGTTGAAGGCAATGGGCAAAGACGTCTTCGTGCTTGCGGATACGGTTTCGACGCGAAACACCATTGACCACGAGCGAGCTATGCACCGGCTGGCTACATTGGGAGTGCATTTAATCACCAAAGAAATGTTTTTCTTCGAGTGCATTCGCTATTCGGAATATCCGGACTACGTTCCCATTGCAATGAAATACCTCGATGGAAGATATATCCGATGACTGAAGGGAAGCGGTATGTCAGCCGCAGCGCTTGTGTGAGCGCAGCCGTCGAATGTGGTTCTTCACACGGATAGATAGACCGAATCATTATGGAAATTCTAAAGCGCGTTTTTATATCCATGAACGATTCCGAACGTCGCCAGAATCTTGAGAAGACGATTCTGCTGAGCGACAGCGAAGTGCTCACGCAGTGGGCCTCTGCCCACGGTGTCGGTGTTTTGAAACTGTCTGCGGCAGAAATGTGCTCCGAAGTCACATGGCAGGCAGCGTGCGCACGCATCAATGCCGCTGGTGTAGCCAATATTATCTGTGGAATCCACTTTGATAGATCGATTGAACAGCAGGAATTCCCGGAGATAGCCGAATTGGCCCGAGCAATGTACGCGTTGCTTTCATTTGCCATCAAGCGTGGGAGTCAGACATCGGTGATCGGAATTCGCCGCCCGGCATCGCTCAGTGCCAGCCTCCTCGACGGCATTGGATTGTCTGCTCGTCACGAGACAGGCCGGCTCAGATACTCATCGTTGATCTGCGAGGGGCAACCTAATGCAGCGCTGCTTCCGGCACTGGCGTCGTGTCTATCGACTGATGGTTTTCGCTATGGTTGGGACGGACTGAAGTTGCAGCGGGAAACGGTAAAGGCCCTCGAAACGATGGACTCAAGCATGGCAAGTGCCAAGCCTGTTTCTTTCCGCCAAGGTGGTTGTTATGTGTTGACCGGCGGGGCTGGCGGTGTTGGCAGTCTCGTCGCTCGATGGCTCAAGGAAACCTATCAGGCGCAAACCTGCGTGCTGGGGCGCTCGGAATTGGGGCTGCAATTGCGCGGGCGGCTGAAAGACAATGGAGTCAAGCTCTACCTGCGCAGCGATGTTTCTGACCTGGAATCGCTGTCGGAAGCCCTTTCTGTCATCAAGGGAAGATATTCGCAGATCGATGGCATCTTTCACCTTGCGGGAATCATTGACGATCATCTGATCGTGAATCGCGACCGCGATAAAATCGCCCAGGTCATAGCGCCTAAAGTTGCTGGCGGTCTCAACCTGTGGCGGCTTGCCTCCGTATACAAGCCGAAATTGATATGTAATTTCAGCTCCCTAAGTGGTCTATTGGGAAATATCGGGCAGGCGGACTATGCGGCAGCCAACGCCTTCCTCGACGCGCTGGTGGAATATGCCGCAGCAAGTAGCTCCCAGGAAACCTACTGGTGCTCCGTGAATTGGGGACTGTGGGCTTCAGATGGCATGCAGGTTCCATCCGGTCGTAAGAACGTGGTGCCGATGGAGCCCGCCGCAGCCTGTGGTGCCCTGGCTCAACTGCTCAGCAAAAGCGTGAATCTAGGAGTGGTTTACGAGGGCTCTAAATCGGCTCTCGGGCATCTCGCTGCGGGGAGTAGTTCGGATGTCGCAGGTGTTCACTCTGAGATGCCCGTACCAGCAAGCACTGAGGCGCAACTCGAGATGTTGCGAAAGTTTGTCAGGGATCTGATTTATAAATTCAGCCGCTTGGAAGATGTTCAGGGTACGCAGTCTTTGATCGAGCTGGGCCTTGAATCCGTAGCCATCATTAATATAGTAACTGCCATAGAACATCGCCTGGCTGGAACCAATAGCGAGATCACGCTCAGCAAGGCCCTGATCTTCGACTATCCAACGGTTGATGCTCTTACAGAATTCTTGGCGCGTAAATATCCGTTGGCGATAGCTTCGGCATTCAGCGACGGAAAACCAACAGCTCCCCCACCGAGCAAGCCTCAAATTCAGCGTGATCCTGAAACGCAAAGTGCTTCCCCGGCATCCGGAGGCAAGCCGGCGGCGAGACTGGTTGACCGGGATGGCACTTCCGCTAGAGCCGGAGAGGACTTAACCAATTATCGTCTCGATGATATTGCCATCGTTGGACTTGCGGGCGAGTTCCCGGGCGCCGACAGTGTGGAAGATCTCTGGAAACTGCTCGAACGGGGTGAGTCCGCTATTAAGGTTATTCCTCCTGAGAGATGGGATTGGCGTCGTGATTATTCACCCGACCAAGATCGAAAAAACGGAAGCTATGGACGGCATGGCGGCTTCATCAGCCGAGCCAAACAGTTCGATCCTGCGTTCTTCGGCATTCTTCCTGTGGACGCTGTAAAAATCGATCCCCAGGAACGTCGCCTGCTGACCATGACCTATCATGCCCTGGAAGATGCGGCCTATTTCGCTTCGCCGAGCACTGACATT
>DASZEU010000470.1:0-31167 GCA_035940535.1 Candidatus Angelobacter sp. | reverse complement strand
GGTAGTTGGAAATCTTATGGCAGATATTCTTCTCTATGCCTTCGATCCACGAATCAGGGTGCAATAAATGAAGATGTCTCGCCGCATGTTTCTCCCAATAGGATGTCTGGCTGGCATTCATCTGATGGTAGTCTTTGCCGGATTTTTTGCTCCCTATAATTTTGATACGCAGGAGCGCTTTCACTCGTTTGCGCCGCCCACCAGAGTTCATTTTTTCGATATCGATGGAAAGTTTCATCTCCGGCCCTTTGTTTACGCTGTCAGAAGTCCGCAAGACGATCCAAACGAGTATCGGGAAGACTACTCCACGGCTTATCCGATTGAGTTTTTTGCCACAGGCGAGGAATACTGGTTACTCGGCGTCTGGCGTTGCCGGGTTCATTTGTTTGGAGTGAGTGATCCGGCTCGAATTTACTTGCTAGGGGCCGATGGCTTCGGCCGGGACCAGCTTGCGCGCCTGCTCTACGGCGGACGCATTTCGCTGTTTGCTGGATTCCTGGCGGCATCGTTGTCCGTCTTGTTGGGTCTTATTTGGGGATCCCTCGCGGGATTCTATGGCAGAAGAACCGACGATCTCATCATGCGGATTGCCGACCTCTTTATTGTGGTTCCCTGGTTCTATTTGCTGCTGGCCATCCGTGCCGTTCTGCCTTTGCACATCGGACCGGCACTGGCGTTTTTTCTGGTGATTGCAACCATTGGGATCGTCGGTTGGGCCCGCCCGGCAAGGCTCGTACGTGGGATTGTGTTGAGTCAGCGGGAACGGAATTTTGTCTTCGCCGCGCGCGGTTTTGGCGCTTCAAACTTCTACCTTCTGCGCCGCCATATTCTGCCTTCGGCCTGGGGCGTGGCCTTGACTCAAATGGCAGTTTTGATACCGCAGTTCATCCTGGCGGAAGTGCTTCTGTCATTTCTGGGGCTGGGCGTCGGAGAGCCTGTGCCAAGCTGGGGCAACATGCTGGCTTACGCTCAGCAATACCACATTCTCGTCTCTTACTGGTGGATGTTGCTGCCCGGACTGGCGCCCGTCCCAGTATTTTTTGCCTATCATAAATTGGCAGATTATCTCCATGCGCGGTTACAATCAGTGTCCTAAAAAAGCGTGAAAAAAGCTCGGCAGACGAACAGGTTGATGAAACGTGCGTTTCTCTGGGAAAAATTCTTTGGTCCTGATTGTCTTCGTCCTTGCAGTCATTCCCTTATGGGGACAAAAGGGGGGCACTCAGGATTGGCTGCGCACAACTGCGGAAGCAGGCCGGCCCGGCGGGACTCTGGCCTTTGCAGAACGGGCGGAGCCAAAAACCCTGAATCCGGCGATCGCTCAGGACCGCCCATCCCGCGACGTGATCCGCTGCCTGTCCGGGGACCTGATTCATATCAATCGTTACACCCAGCAAATAGAGCCTGCGTTGGCCAAATCCTGGACTGTATCGCCCGACGGCAAACAGTTTACTTTGCAGCTTAGACGCGGCATCCGCTTTTCTGACGGCTCGCCTTTTGACGCTGATGATGTCGTGTTTTCATTCAAAGTCTATTTGGATGAAAGTGTCCATTCGCCACAACGCGATCTGCTGATCGTCTCCGGACAGCCGATGACCGTGGAAAAGGTGAATCCTTATAGCGTCCGCTTTACTTTTGCAGCTCCTTATGCCTCAGCAGAGCGAGTCTTTGACAGTCTGGCTATGCTGCCCCGCCATTTGTTGGAAAAAGATTACACCGAGGGAAAAATCAGCCAGGCATGGAATCTGAATGTCGCTCCCGACAAGATCGCCGGTCTGGGCGCGTTTCGATTCAAGCGCTTTGTGCCGGGGGAAAGACTGGTTCTCGAACGTAACCCTTATTACTGGAAGATGGATGCGAAAGGGCAGAAGCTGCCCTATCTGGATGAGCTGACGTTTCTGTTCGTTTCCAGCCAGGATGCGGAGGCCATTCGCTTTCAGGCTGGGGATACGCAAATTATCAGCGGGTTAAGTGCAGAGAATTTTGCGGTACTTTCCAAAGAGCAATCGCACCGCTACAAGCTTGAGGATGCCGGTCCCGGGCTTGAATACAATTTTCTAGCTTTCAATCTTAATGACGATACCGAGGGGCGGCTGCCGCAGGTTGCGCGTCACCAAAAGTGGTTTCGTGATCTTCGTTTTCGCCAGGCGATGTCGAGCGCCATTGATCGCAGCGCGATTGTGCGGCTGGTATACCGGGGACGTGGAGCGGCCTTGGCATCCCAGGTCACGCCCGGCAACAAGCTGTGGATCAATCCGGACCTTCATCCACAGGAATATTCAATCGTTAAGGCGCGCGAACTTCTTCAAGCTGCCGGGTTTTCCTGGGACAAAGATGGCCATCTGTTGGACCAGGAGCGGCAGCCAGTGGAATTTACCATCCTGGTGAGTTCCAGTAATGTCCAGCGGACGCAGATGGCCACCCTGATTCAAAACGACCTCAAACAACTGGGTATGACCGTCCAAGTGGTTTCTCTGGAGTTTCGAACGGCTAACGAGCGGATTTTTCAATCCCACGACTTCGATACTGCACTCGTGGGGCTGGCAGGTGGTGACGTGGACCCAACGCCGGGCATGAACGTGTGGCTCTCCAGTGGCCAAACCCATCTCTGGCACCTCGGAGAAAAGAAACCGGCAACCTCCTGGGAAGCTGAAATCGATCAGCTCATGCAAAAGCAACTGGCCACCATGAACTATCGCCAAAGGAAAAAGCTGTACGATCGGGTGCAAGAGATTATCGCTACAGAGGTACCTATTATTTGCTTGGCCAGTCCTCATATTCTGGTAGGCGCACAGCCGAACCTGGGGAATTTTCGTCCGGGGATCATTGAGAATTATGTCCTCTGGAATGCTGACGAGTTTTTCTGGCGCAGTCCCTAGTCCAATGGCAAAGATTGTCAAGAAACCCATCATCGGGGCTTCCCCTGACATCGCGGCGGATGATGAGCGGCTTGTCCGGCAATGTCTGGATGGTGACGAAGACGCGTGGAACAAACTTGTAGATCGCTACAAAGGCTTGATCTACTCGGTTCCGGTCAAGTACAGGTTCAGCCCGGAAGATGCGGCAGATATTTTCCAAAGTGTTTGTGTTGAGCTTTTTACTCACTTGTCCAGGCTGAAAAAGATTCAGTCATTGCGCTCCTGGCTCGTAACCGTGGCTTTGCATAAGTGCTTGCATTGGAACAAGCAACGGCGCCGCCAGATAGAGTTCGATGCCCTGGACCAACTGACGGCAGAAGCGATGGCTGTAGCGCCGCAGGTGCTAGGCGAGGTCCGGCAGGAGCAGGCGGTTCGGGATGCAATGGAACTCCTGCCCGCTCGTTGTGCCGAAATGATACGCATGTTGTTCTTTGAGCAGCCGCCTCTGCCTTATGAGGAAGTGGCCAAACGCCTGGGACTGGCGGTCGGCTCCATCGGTTTTATTCGAAGCCGTTGTCTGCGCCGTTTGGAAACGATACTTAGGGAGTCTGAACTCTGATGGCAGAACTGATTGGGACGAACGGACTCGAGGCCTGGGTCGACGAACTGTCTCTGATCGAGAAAGAGCAGGACCGTCGCGCGTTTCTCGTTCAGCAGCCTCAGCTAAGCTCGAAACAATCTGTTCAGAAACTCTATGCTGGCGTCGTGCACATGGCGGGCGTTGATCTCAAGCGCGCCGAAAGGCTGGCCGAAGCTGCCACCTGGATAGCGGAAGATTTAAGAGACCCTTACGCTTTCGCTCAAAGCGCTCGTGCGGTTGGCCATGTGCTCTATCTGAACGGAAAATACCGCCCCGCAATTGTGCAGTATGAGAAGGCTCTGGAGATTTTTGATTCCCTGGGAAGTGAGTTGGATGTAGCCAGAACGATCAATGGCGCTTTGCAGAGCCTGATTTACGATGGACAATATGAGCGTGCCTTTAGTCTAGGTGAGCGGGCCCGCAGTATTTTTGAGGCAAACGGTGACCGCCTTCGCCTGGCCCGCCTGAATAGCAACATCGCAAATATCTTCTATCGTCAGGACCGTTTGCACGCGGCCCTGGAATTGTATGAGTCTGCCTACCATGATTTTCTCATGATCGGTGAAGCTCAGGACATTGCCGTGGTGGTTCGCAACCTGGCGGTCTGCTATATCGGCTTGAATGACTTTGACCGCGCCCAGAAGACTTATGAACTGGCCCGGGAGTATTGCAAACGCCACGGGTTTCGCTTGCTTGAAGTCAAGGCTGACTACAACATTGCTTATCTTTACTATCTTCGCGGTGAGTATTTGCGGGCCATCGAGTTGTATGATGCAACGCGCCTGCGCTGCGAGGAAGTAGGAGACAAATATCACAAAGCCCTGTGTGATCTGGACGAATCGGAAATCTACCTGGAATTGAACCTCACGGAAGGCGGGGCAGACCTGGCACGCTCTGCCTTTGTTAGTTTTCGGCAACTGGGTTTGGAGTACGAAACGGCCAAAGCTGCCGCTTTTTTTGCCATTGCTCTGAGCCATCAGGGAAGGCACAAAGAAGCACTGGAAATTTTTGATCAATCCCGCGAGCTGTTTGTCAAAGAAAAGAATGAATTGTGGCCGGCGCTGATTGATGTATACAAGGCCCTTGTCTTATACGAAGCGGAAGAGGATGAGGATGCTTATGATTTGGCGGTTTCGGCCTTGAACTATTTCAGGTCTTCGCCCTTGCAGGCCAAGGCCGCCATCTGCGAGCTGTTGCTGGCCTCGATGCAACTTCGGGCGGGAGCAGTGCGAGAGGCCCGTCAGCAATGCGACTCTGCCCTGGCGCGGCTTAGAGAGGTTGAGTCGCCCTCCAGCTACCAGGCTTATTTTGTTCTCGGCCAAGTGGAAGAAGCAGTGGGAGAGATGGAGCTGGCGCGCAGGGCTTACCAGAATGCCTATGAAAAGCTCGAGGACTTGCGTAGCCATCTCGGCAGGGAAGAGTTGAAGATTGCCTTCCTGCAAAACAAGCTGGCCATTTATGAAGGATTAGTAATCACCTCGCTCAGTTCTCGCTCCGGTCAGGAGCGGGCTGCTTTTGAATATATTGAGCGGGCCAAATCCAGAAGCTTAACTGACCTGATTGCATTTCGCGCCCCCTCCCTTATTTCGCGGAATCCGGAGCATTCGGCCCCTATGGAGCAGCTTCGGGCCCTGCGCCAAAAACTTACCTGGATTTATCACCAGATCGAGTTGGAAGAGTTGAATCCTGGCGTGCGCTCGTCGGCCCGAATCCAGGAATTGAAGCGGCAGGGCCGGCAAATGGAAGATGCTTTAATGAAGGCGTTTTCTCAATTCCAAACCGTGGACCAGGAATTCGTGGGCTTGCAGAATGCCGCCACCGCATCGGTGGAAGAGATGCTATCCAGTTTGCCCGCAGATGCGATGCTGGTTGAGTATTACGAGGCCCGCGGAACCTTCTATGCCTGCCTCGCTACCAGAAACGATTTGAGAATCGTTCCTGTGGCCCAGGCCCAGGCAGTGCGCGAGCATTTGCGACTGCTACAGTTACAACTGGCCAAGTTTCGCCTGGGGGCAGACTATATACGGCCTTTTCGTCAGCTCCTGCTGGAAGCCACTCAGTCACATCTTCGAGAGCTTTATTCCTTGATTGTCGCGCCCATCAGGAAACAGCTCAACGCCTCGCACTTAGTGGTTGTGCCCCATGGATTCCTGCACTACCTTCCGTTTCACGCATTGGCAGACCATGACCGGCACTTAATAGATGACTATTCCATTTCTTATGCTCCCAGCGGCAGCATATTTGCTTTGTGCCAAGGGAAGAAGGCCACATCCGCTGGACGCTCCCTGGTCATGGCCGTCCCTGACCGTCGCGCCCCGCATATTGAAGAGGAGGCCCACTTTGTGGCGAAGGCTCTGGGAGACGCAAGGCTCTTCGTGGGGGATGAGGCTACCGATGAGAATCTGCGTACCTTTGGACCGCGGAGCCGCTATATCCATATTGCAACCCACGGTTACTTTCGGCAGGATAACCCGATGTTTTCCTCCATCCGGCTGGGTTCTTCATGGTTAAATCTTTTTGATCTTTATCAGCTTCATCTGGATGCAGAATTGGTTACGCTGAGCGGTTGCGGTACCGGGATGAATGTGGTCTTAGGCGGAGATGAATTGATCGGGCTGGTTCGGGGACTGCTCTACGCCGGGGCGCAGACTCTGCTGGTAAGCCTATGGGAAATCCATGATCAGAGCACTGCTGAACTGATGCGTGATTTTTATGAGGCTTGCAAAACTGCGCCCAATAAAGCGACTGCTTTGCGGCAGGCGGCGATCCGAGCGAGGCAAGAGCATCCCCATCCCTATTTTTGGGCGGCTTTTGCTCTGGTCGGAAAAATATCGTGAATTTTTTAGGTATACCTATATTTTTTGGCTTTCTGGATGACTCTACTAAACTAGCAGGCTCATCCGTCGACTGCTAGAACAGGGGGATGTGGACCCGGAAGCTGCATCCCCCGTCTATAATGTACGTTCTATGAATCGAGTCGTGCGTCATTTCGACCGTTCCGAATGGGCTGATTTTGTCCGTAATCAAGCGTCGCCGGAGCAGCACCAGGCAATGCTATCCCATCTTCAGTCTGGTTGCTCCAAGTGTAAGAATATAAAGGAATTATTGGAACGATTTGCGGCTATATGCAAAAGCGAAACCGCCTATCGTGTGCCGGCCGATGTAGAGAGATCGGTCAAGACATTTTTTGCCCTGAACCGGCAACCCAAGACTTCGCTATTCCAGCGCATCCTGGCGAATTCTCTTTATGACAGTTTGAACGATCCTCTGCCAGCGGGATTGCGTGCAGGACATCAAATTAGCCGGCATGTTCTTTTCCAGGCTGGGGACTACTCTGTGGACCTGCGTTTCGAGCATGAGCGGGGGTCGGCCAGCATGGTGATGGTTGGGCAGATCGCCAACCGGCGAATGCCGGAAGAGTTAATGGCCCATGTTCCGGTAATTCTTTTTTCTGGAAACCGTGAACTGACTCGCTCCCTTAGCAATTCCTTTGGAGAATTCCAATTGGAATACACCCCGCAAGCAAATCTCAACTTGCGCGTGCCCCTCGAGTCTCGGGGGCAAGAGCTTGAAGTCGTGTTGAATGAGCGAGGAGGCGACTGAGTTCGCCGTTGATTGCATTTTTATATGCAGCTCTAATGGACCAATATCTTTCCAAACTTTTCCCGGCTGCTGCTTCGTCGCAATTTGGCGTGAAAAAGAGGAAATTCAAAATGAGAACACGCTATGTGTTGATTCTTTCCCTGCTTCTAAGTTTGCCGTTGGCGGCCCAGACCCAGTATTTGCTGACTACTGATCCCAGCGTGGCTCAGTCGGTCTGCAGCAGCCACGGGCTTACTTACGTGAGCACCACTTGGAGCAACTCCAACCTTCATTATGGCGTGTATCTGGTTAACGCTTCCTCTTCTGTCAATGCCTCCTCTGTAACGTCAGACTCTCGCGTTCGAGGATTTGAACGGAATACGGCCACAGGTGTGACTGAGCTTTCCGGAACAACGGCAGCCAATCTGGCCCAATCGACCGATTCAATTCTTGATGGATTGCCGGGCCGCACCGTGATCAATTTTTTTGGGGCATCTGTGCCCAGCAACTATCCGCAACAACCAGCCGCCACGATCATCCGCCTGGCAGATGCCCGTTCAGCGACCAACTTGACCGGGTCCGGGACCGTAGCCGTGATCGATACTGGAGTTGATCCCAAACACCCCGCGTTGGCTGGCGCGCTGCTGCCAGGCTTCGACTTTACCCGCAACCAGGCGGGTGCCTCAGAGTTGGCTGACTTAAGCCCCAATGTTGCTGCCGCGCTGGCGCAATCCACCGACAGTATCCTGGATAGTAATAACGTTTTCCAATTCAACAGCTCTACCGTGGCGATTTTGAGCCAATCCACCGACAGCATTCTCGATGGTCATGTGCCCAGCGAATTTGGGCACGGCACCATGACCGCCGGGTTGGTGCATCTGGTTGCGCCCACTGCCAAGATTTTGCCCTTAAAAGCCTTCCGGGGCGATGGCACTTCCGATCTCAACGGCATTGTGCGCGCCATTTATTATGCTGCCGATCACGGGGCCAACGTGATCAGCATGAGTTTTGAGATTCCTCAATCGTCGCCCGCTTTGCAAGCCGCAGTCTCTTATGCCCAGAACAAAGGGATTTTCATGGTGGCCGCGGCCGGCAACGACAATTTTTCTACCGCCATATTTCCGGCCAGCTTCCCCAATGTTTTCGGCACAGGAGCTACCAGTAATTCGGATGCAAAGAGTACATTTTCCAATTTCGATCCCACCGTCGGCTGCACCAACGTCATGTTTGCGGCTCCCGGAGAAGGTGTGATTACCACCTATCCCGCCAGCCGTTACGCTGCTGGATGGGGAACTTCTTTCAGCGCTCCTATGGTTGCTGGCGCTGCTTCTTTATTATTGCAGCAACAGCCCAGCATTAGTCTTGAGGATATGATTAAGGCACTTTGGAGGGCAGTGACGATTCCCCAGATGGGACACGGGCGAATCGATCTCTTCCAGGCCCTGTCTTCAAGTGATGGGCATGGTGGTAGCGACGACTGCGGCACTACCAGCAGTGACTCCAGCGGAAGCGGTCAACCTAGCGGCACCAGCGGTAAACATTAACAGCGTCGTAAACTTTTTCTCCATAGTGATGCGATGGAGGTTTTACCGTTCTTAACCATCTGTTACCCTCGTAACAAAACATTGACCGCAAAGACAGGCTATACTCCCTGTACTGATTCAGACTCCACCGAAGGATGCGGCAAGGGGTCGCATTTCTACTGTGGACGACGGGACACGAGGAATGCTGGACATGAGCAGGAAACTGGACTTTTTCATTTTGGGATTTGTTATTTTATTGGGTCTGCCGGTTATGGCCCAGCAACAAGTCGGTCACACTGAATACATCCTGACGACCAGTCCTTCGTCGCTTGCTTCTCTGGACCATCGCCACGGTCTGAACTTCAGCTCGACGGTATGGCACAACTCTAACTATGGCTATGCCGTTTACGTGGTGACGGATCCTTCCTCGCGGAATTCTGCCCAATTGCAATCCGAACTCAACTCTGACTCGGCAACGATATCTTTCGAGGCAAATCAGGTTGTTCAATTGCCCGAGTTATCGGGTACGACTTCGGCGGTTCTGGCGCAATCCACGGACTCCATTCTTGATTCCTTGCCAGACCGAACTCTGGTTACCTTCGGTGGCGCCACCGTGCCCAGCAACTATGTGCAGCAGCCGGCCACTACAATCATCCACTGGCAGGATGCCCTGCAGCGCAGTGGTTTGACTGGCGCAGGTACGGTCGCGGTGATCGATACCGGAGTGGATCCAGATCACCCTGCATTGACCCGCGTGTTGGTTCCGGGGTTCGATTTCACCCGCAACCAAAATGGCGCCTCCGAATTGGCCGATCTTAACCCCAATGTGGCTGCCTCGCTGAGTCAATCCACCGACAGTATTTTGGACAGCAAGAGAGTATTCCAGTTGAGCAGCTCGACGCTGGGGATTTTGACTCAATCCACGGATAGCATTCTGGATGGCACCCCCTCGGCCTTCGGACACGGCACTATGACCGCAGGCTTGGTGCACTTGATTGCTCCCAGCACTAAAATCATGCCGTTGAAAGCCTTCAATATCGATGGCACCTCGAATATGGCCAATATAGTGAATGCGATTTACTATGCTGTAGACCACGGCGCAAATATCATCAGTATGAGTTTTGAGATGATCGAATCGTCACCGGGATTACAAGGCGCTCTGGATTATGCAACCGATCACGGCGTGATTGCGATCGCCGCAGCCGGGAACGATGGCCGGCAGACCGCGGTATATCCTGCCGCAGAGGAAGGCGTAATCGGGATTGGCTCGACCAATAACAACGATCAGAGAAGCATATTTTCCAATTTCGGTTCTCCCGACGTAATCTTTGCCGCTCCCGGCGAAGGAGTGATCTCCACATATCCCGCCAACCACTACGCTGCGGGGTGGGGAACCAGCTTCAGCGCTCCGATCGTCGCCGGCGCCGCGGCCCTGGTTTTCCAGAACCATCCCAACAACCTGCAATGTTCCGTTATGCAGGCTTTGGCCCACGCTGTTCAGGTTCCGCAAATGGGATTTGGCCGGATTGATCTTTATCAGGCGCTTACCGCTAGAGGACCAATCCCGGGATTCAGTGATCCAAGTTGTGAGTCAGGTCGCCAAGACGGTGGCCGGCGGCGCCCTGACTGATTAAGAGATTCAGCCAGTTTTGCGTCTCTGGCTATTCTGCTCTCTCTCTGCTACTCCACTTATCGATCAATTGACTAGCGCTGCTAATTGCACTTCGCGATGTTCGGTGACTGAGCCCATTCAACAGCTTTCGGAAATGCGTTTTGGCTCGACTGTAGGTAAACTGATTTTAATTTCTCACTGAACTCAAGAGGGAGGTTCATCTGTGCTGTCCAGAATGCTTTTGACTTCGATTTTCCTCGTGTGCAAACTCCTCTTCCTCTCAACTCTGGCAAATGCAAGCGAATTGCAGATCGGTAAAGCGCAGCAAGGTGTACTTCATGGCGGCAGAGGAGATACCTACACGGTGACTCTGAAGGCAGGTGATTACATGCAGTCGGACGTCGACTTGCGCGATACTGAGCTGGTCATTACCGTCTACGATCCCTCCGGCAGTAAGTTTCGTGCGTTCCGGCTCGACAGCGATTATGGCACTCAGGTCATCTTCATCGCTGAGTCCACGGGAACATACCGGCTGGAAGTGGGAGGCTCGGAACGCAGCAAGGAGGGAAACTACAGCATCACACTCACCACGGTCGTCTCCTTGGACGAGCGGTTGGCCCCCGCTCCGCCTCCCGAACTCTACGAAAGCGACCAGATCAAGAAACTGAAAACCGATCTAAGCGCAGGCAGGCCCAATGCTGTCGCCGATTTTTGGAAAGATGTGACAGCAAAAACTACGCCGTTACTTGAGCCAATCGAGGGCGACAAGCAGTACATGCGGGCAACATTTCTCTGGCAAGGCAACGAGGCCACTAAAAATGTAATAGTGCAATGGTATCCTTATACCCGCGCCTGGCCCGACGATTATCGCATGGCCCACTTGGCAGGTACTAACGTCTGGTACAAGACTTTTAAAATTAACCGGCAGGCGAGATTTGTGTACCGGCTAACCCCCAACGCGGGCTATCTGCGGTCTACCAGAGACCGTGACTGGGCGCAGTTTCGAATGTTCATGGCTGGCGGTCAGACTGATCCGCTGAATCCAAAGCATTGGCTCCACTTCCCCGATAACCCTGAGGCCGCTAAATACCAGGATTGGTCCGCGGTGGAGATGCCGGATGCCCCTCCGCAGCCCTGGGCGGCGCAGCGACCAGGCATTCCTGCAGGCACAATCGAGACGGAGCAGTTCAAGAGCGCGATGCTCAATAATGAACGTGACCTCAGTATCTATTTGCCACCGGGCTATGACAAAAGAAATACGCGCCAGCCCTACGGCCTGGTGGTCCTCTTTGACGGAAGAGCATACGCGTCAGCAAAGGCCATTCCTTCCATAATACCCGGATCAACAACGCTCGATAACTTGATTGCCGAGAAACGCATCCCGCCGGTGGTGGCCCTGTTGATTGATAACCCGCCGGGCCTGCGCAATTTTGAACTTGCCTGCAATCGCAAGTTCCTGGAGTCGCTCAACGCAGAGATGATTCCCTGGGTACGCCAGCACTATAACGTCACCCAAGACCCAAAGAACACGGTGGTCGCCGGGCTAAGCTTTGGAGGCCTATCGGCTGCATGTGCCGCCTTTTATCATCCGGAAACCTTTGGCAACGCTCTGTCGCAGTCGGGCGCCTTCTCCTGGACGCCATCCAAGAGCGACAATCCTCTTGAGTTCAAGTTAATTCCCGACCCCGACGTGGAGCCGAATTGGATGGTCAAACAGTTTTTGGCGAGTCCGCGAATACCGGTGCGCTTCTACCTAACGATCGGTACGGACGAATTTGACCCTTCCGGGCGCGGATTAGATGGCCTGACTTCGAACCGGCATCTGCGCGATGTGCTCTTAGCCAAAGGGTACGAAGTACACTATCAGGAATATTATGGGGGCCACGATTTTCTGAGCTGGCGCGGGTCGATAGCGGACGGTTTGATTGCCCTGATCGGTACCGGTCGAAGTCTCAAGCATTAAAACTCAGGAGTATCCTAAAAATACTACCCCTGCAGCGGTGTAGCGGCATAATCCCATAATCGAAGATGAGGCCTTCGTTTGACTTGCCCATTCCGGGCTGTTACTTTCAACAGCCGATATATGCTGAGGCTTATGGTATTTGCGGGTCTTTTGATGGCGGGCATCGCCTTCCAAAAACCTGTCGCGCAAAGCTCTGGGAAAGCTGAGAAGGGCGGACCGGCAAAGGGGCCGGTTGCTTACACTACAAAGTCCATTGCTCGCGGCAAACAGTTTTATTTGCTTCATTGTGTCGAATGCCACGACCAGGATGGCAAAGGCCTGGGCCGGCGCGATTTCAACGGTACTCCGCCTGCCGACCTTACCAACCCGGACGAATGGCAGCATGGCACTTCGGCAGAGGCGATTTTTTCGAGCGTCCGCGAAGGCACAAAGGGCGACATGCCATCTTTTAAAGACAAGCTTCAGGATGAGCAAATTTGGCACGTTGTGAACTTCATTCGCAGCTTGTGGCCGGAATCCAGGCGTCCGAAACTGGAAACCGTTGCCGACCCAAAATAGGGGGACACCATGGAGAAGAAAAGATCAGGCGAGGCTGCATCGCGGCGAGACTTCCTTAAGCGATCAATGCTGACTGCTGCCGGTGCGCTGGGAGCATCGAGAGTTGTCGCGGCCACGGCCGGACCAGCCGAACCCACAACAACAACCATTCGCGTGCCCGATGCGATTCCTGCGGCCTTGAATTTACCCGCCAAACCGGCCACCTTCCCTATGCGTGGCGCTCAGGTCTTTGCCAAGGTTTGTAAAAATGAAGGGCTAGCGGCACTATTCTGCTGCCCTGGCAACTACGACGTTATCAATTCGATTTGCGATGAAGGTATTCCGTGCTTTGGCGGCAGGACCGAGGGTGCTATGTGCGCCGCAGCCGATGGTTTCATCCGCGTGACCGGCGAGATTGCTGCTTGTTCCGGCACGGAAGGCCCTGGCTTTACCAACATGATCATGAACATTGCGGCGGCTGGCGCTGCCCGCACGCCGCTGCTCGTCCTGGCCAGTAACAAGCGCGTCTCCGAAGACGACACCGAAATGGGAATCCAGACAGCCTACCAGCAACCTACT
Source organism: Candidatus Angelobacter sp. (assembly GCA_035940535.1). GTDB lineage: Bacteria > Acidobacteriota > Terriglobia > Terriglobales > Acidobacteriaceae > Angelobacter. Next base: position 17,873 of record DASZEU010000470.1, on the reverse strand, counting down.
ACCGAGGGCATGCGCAAATATGGCAAGCGGTTGATCGATCCCAATCGAATCTACGAATATTCCGCTTATGCTTTCCGCCAGTTGAGGACCGGCATACCTCGTCCAGTGCATTTGGATTTTCCGGCTGAAGTCTATGGTGCGAAATTCAAAGACTCAAGCGAGCTACGCTACTATCACGAAAATTCCAAATATCGCACGGAAGCCCAGCCTTACCCGGACCCTAAACGCATTCGTGCACTGGCGGAGATGATTCGCACCGCGCAGCGCCCCATGATTGTGGCCAGTACGGGAGTGTTCTACAGCAGGGCTTGGGATGCTCTGAAACAGGTGGCGGAAAAAGCGGACATCGCCGTGGTCGAATCGGGTGTAGTACGCGGCCAGTTCGCAGACCATCACCGGCTCTCGGCAAGCACCGCTCCTGGAGCACTGATGAGCGCCGACCTGGTGATCTTTGTCGGTCAATACTCTATGCCGAATGTGGGTGAATATCATTTCAGCCCCGACGCCCAATATGTTCGCATCGATCCCGATGCCGCCGATATCGGACGCAACATGCCCATCGATCTGGGGATTGTCAGTTGCGAAAAAGCGGCCCTCGAATCCCTGCTGGAGGCACTACCGTCAATGCATCGTGATGCCTGGGCTGCCGAACTGGCCGCGGAGCGGAAAAAATTCGAAGATGAAAACGCAGATTATTACAAGACGGGCCTCACCTACAAAGACGCCGTGCATCCAGCCGTGATTGCCCAGCACCTTAGCGACTTTCTATATCGCGGCGATATGGCAAAGGAACAGACTACCGTAGTGGCCGGCGGTTATGGGATCGCCCGCTACACGCGCCGCTATCTGCGGGCCTACCGTCCCGGCCAGATATGTAACGGTGCTTATCAATACGGCGCGATCGGCCCGGACTGCGGCTACTCTTTTGGTGTAAGCGCCGCTGTGCAACTGGGAGTTGGTCCACAGGCCGCGTATCGTGGTGCTCCGGTCATCGGCATCACCGGAGACGCCGGCTTTGCTTATTCCGGCATGGAATTGGAGACCATGAGCAAATACCAGATGCCCGTGGTGATGATCGTTTACAACAACAATGCATGGGGTGTTCAAGGCGCCGGCAAAGCTGCGCACATGTACCTGTTCCACGAGAATCTTCGTTACGACAAAATGGCCGAAGCTCTGGGAGCGCGCGGCGAGTACGTCACCCGCCCCGAAGAATTTTTACCGGCGCTCAAGCGCAGCTACCAGCTCGCGGCCAAGGAAAAGATTTCTACGGTAATCAATTGTCAGGCCAAGCGGGAGTTCTGGCAGAAGTCCCAATGCCCACCAGGGTTCCTGGGAAAAATCGAGCCAGGCTGCATGGCCTACGATCACTAGAGCCGAAATCAAAATCCACCACGGAGGCACGGAGACGCCCAGAAAAAGCAAAAAGCTACCACAGAAGAACACGAAGGGAGGACCAAAGGGCACGAAGGAAGCCAAAGAAGAACCTTTGAAAGCCCGTGTCCAGCCGCTCACCATCGTCAGCGAGCAGTTGAATACTTACGCGCAGCGCGGTGTCTTCCGCTCGTTCAGTCAGACATGCGCAAACGGCAGCCAGACAGAGTTTCGCTTCTACTGGCTTTGGGACCTTCCCTTTTGCTTGACCTTCGACGCCAAGCGCAAAGCGCTGTCGTTTAAAAACCTGCTGCCCGCCGTCCCCGCACGATCAGAATTGAATACCAAACTTAAGGACTTCATCAAAGCTTGCTACGACATGGATCGTCCCGAACACCGTCGGCTTGATCCCAAATGGGTTGTAGTTCGATGCTCCAACCGGCAGAGCAATTTCAGCATGACTTTCCAAGTCGTCAAAGATGACTATGAGTACGGCGTAAAGAAGGCCTTGAATCTGGTCAACGAAATGTTTGTCGGCTTTCTGAACGTGCACTTCCCTGAATATGTGGCGCAACATTTTCGCCGGCCAGAGGACTGAAGAACTCATTTGTTAGACACGTCGGGCTTACAAAAGACAGTTTTCAAGAAGCCCTTGGTACAAGCAGGGCCAGTCACGCGGACGATTACCGGCCCCATATTAGGCTGGGCCACCAACTCGAACGTCAAGAAGCGGCAACACTCCCTTTCTGCCACAATAATTTTCGCTATCATCGCAATCCACTTGCCATCGCCGGGAACGCGGAAAGCATACCCATCCCGGAGTTCCTCAGTCCCGATTACAGCAGACTTAAATTGGGCAAGGAGCGTTGCCTCACGCTCGCGTAGTTCCGCGCTCGTCAAACAGCAAGCTATCGGCATGTCATCAGAACCATGCTTCATGGCTGGCTCGCAGGCGGAACGACGCCGTTCATGCGCAGATATTCGACCATTTGTCCGTAATGGTCAAAAGCATGCGCCAGGGACTCCACCACCAATGCCAGGCGAGTTGCCTCCGAGCTTTTCAGGGGCGAGATCGGCGAGGATTTAACCGGCGTATTTTTCTGGCCGATAGCTTCAATTGCTTTGTCCAGAGACGCAAATGAGCCTTTCAGGTAATTGAGAATTTCGGCTTTAGTTCTCACACTTTCAGGCCCAAGTTCGTCGCCAGCATCTGCCGGTGGCTCCTCTCCCAAGGCCGCAGTGGCCAGAATATAGTTGGTTGCAGACAGGTGTTTCACCATTTGGCCGAAGGTACGCACGCCCTTGAATTCACCATCCGTTGGCGCAAAGCCGTACTTGTCGGCGGGCATGGCATCAGCGGCAGACACGATCACTTTCTCAGTGAGCTTTGCCAAGGCTTGCAGAGCGTGTTTTTCCCGTTCTGCGTCGAGGCTGGCAGTTTCCTTGGCGTCAACGCGCTGCTGCGCCACTTGTGCCAAAATGGCTCCAGAGGTCAACCACAGCACGAGCATCAATATCGATTTCATTTTCTGCATGAGTACTTTCTCCTCCTGGCTACAAAGCTCGGACGCTCTGTCGCTCTATCCATTACGCTACACCTTAAAGTCGACTTTAAGGCAAGAGGTTTTTTGTAAAGAATCTCAACGTGCGGATGTTGATCGGAAAGAGGTGGTCTAGAATGTTCTCATGCCAGAATTCACGATTTCCGAGGTGGCGCGACAAGTTGGACTCCAAGCGTCGGCGATTCGGTACTACGAGAGAATTGGACTGCTTCCCCAGGCCCCGCGAATGAGCGGGCAAAGACGATACGACACTACATCGCTTTACCGGCTGGCAATCATTCAGCGTGCGCGTCAACTCGGTTTTACATTGACTGAAATCCGGCACTTGTTCTTTGGTTTTCGCGACATCACTCGCGCTTCAGAACGCTGGCGAACGCTCTCCCAAAGGAAGCTTGCGGAGTTGGATGATCTGATGGATGGAATAAAAGCAGTGCGAGGCGTGCTCAAAAAATTGATGACGAATTGCCGATGCGACACCTTGGATCAATGTGGCAAGAGCATATTTCAGGGCATGAACAGAGATGTAGTCGCCAGGCCCCTCCCTGCAAGTCATCGACATCGGGAAAAATATCCGAGGAGTTTGCGAGCCTGATGCAGTAGGCGCTCTAAGAATTGTCTTTTTGCTTGCCAGCAGTCTGATTCCCTTTCATCCCTTTCTTCTTGTAAGATGCTGGGACAATCTGATGCCGGACACGAAGCAAAATCCTCCACAGAGCTGGTGGTCAGTTATGTTGCGCGATCCTCACTGGTGGGTGCCGGTGGTCGTGCTCATAGCCGGGCTCGTGGTATTGCAGTGGATTCACTAAGGAAAATGAATGATCCCAGCTCCGGCGCCTCTACAACGATTGACAGCCTCTCGCCTCAGGAGTCTGCAAGCTCTGGGCGTGATGTGTGGCCTTGCCGCGGGAGCCTGGCTCGGCGCCGCCGAAGCACCCACGAAACTGGTGCGTGCCGGGGTTTCTCCCGTCGTTATCTCGCTCCTGATGGTCGTCGGCGTCTTCCTCGCGCGCTGGAGTTTTCCCGCGCTTGTGCGCGGTACCACCCAAGTCTACGCCGACGCCCGACAGGCCCCGCACCTCATCCTGTGGGCCATCCTCGCCGGATGCTTGTGGGCAGTGGCTAACACTCTCACCATTTTTGCGATCCGCGATATTGGCTTGAGCATCGCCTTTCCCCTGTGGAACGCAAACAGCCTTCTGGGCATCTTTTGGGGGTTCGTCTTTTTCCACGAACTCCGCCAGGCAGGCTGGCGTCGATGGCTTGGCGTGTTAGGCGGCGCTCTCTTCATGTTTGCCGGAGCTGTTTTGCTCGCGCTGGCCTCCTCCACGCAGGCTCCCACGGTTCGTGCGCTTCACGGGGTGGTCGCCGCTCTGGCTGCGGGTGTCCTTTGGGGCACCATGTACATCCCGTATCGCAAGGCTTATCTCACTGGGATGAACCCACTGTCTTTCGTCGCTTTCTTCACCATCGGCGAACTCGGCATGATGACCGCTTTGGCCGTTGGTGCTGCCGGTGGCGCCCTCCCTCTTTGGCGGGAACTCGTGGCAGCACGATCGGTATTGTTCTGGCTCGCTGCCGGTGGCTTCATCTGGGTGATTGGCGACCTTTTTCAGCAATACGCCGCCAAATACCTCGGCATCAGTCGTGGCATACCTCTCTCCAACACCAACCAGCTTTGGGGGTTGCTCTGGGGCATCCTTGTTTTCGGCGAGTTGCGCGGTCACGGAGCGTCTCTGTACACCCAAGTGATTGGCGGGTCCGTCATCATGGCTGCCGGAGCCGCCGCCATCGCTTTCTCTTCAACTTCACCCAAAGAACACGAACACTGGCAAACTGCGGCTCTGCGCGAGAGTCAACGCTACGGCACCAACCTCGACTACGTGCGCGCCGGACTAGAAGGCCGAAACGCCAGCTATGGACGAGACACCGAACACTCGACGCGCCATACCGCTCTTGACTGGATCACCCTTGCCGTCGCAACCCTGGTGTTCGTGGCCCTCGCCAGCATGGCCCGTACCCCAGAAGTCCCCTTCAATGCCCACGCCGCCGCCGTTCTATTCGTCGTGATCCTCGCTGTCCTCGCGATCTGTGGGGCTGCGCTCTGGCGCATCACGAGATTCAGTTGACTTGAAACGGAGCAGATCCGGAAGGGCTTCCCTGGGTCCACAAAGGTCGCCTCTCAAGTTACTGTCGATGTTATAAGAACTATAGTTCATATAATAAAATCATGTCAAGGGTCGATTCTCTAGGATATGGCCCGCCCGATCAAGCCGACTCTCAATCGGCATCAAAACACCTTGCGACAGGCTCTTGGGTCAGTCATCACCGAACTGCGAATAAAACGAAAGTGGTCTCAGGAAGATTTAGGACAAAAGGCGGGTTATAGCGTCAGATACATGATCAGGGTTGAAAAGGGCCAGCAAAATCCATCTCTGGATTTATTGGTGGTGGTGGCTCAGGTCTTTGGGCTTAGCGGCTCCCAGTTGCTGGCGAAAGCCGAGCGGAAGTATCTGCGGAATCGAATTCATCCTTAACAACTCCTTATTGTTGATTTGACTTTCAGACCTCGCCGACAGAGATCGCAGTCAGTCGTTTGGGAGCCTTTCCCACTTTGACACGCGCAACTTCCTTCTTGCTGTGCCGGTCGACAATCGAGCAATCATTGCTTCCTGTATTGGTGATGCATCCGTAACGGCCATCCGGCGAAAACGCAATCCAGTTGGGCAACTGGCCTACTGCAATTGCGGGAGCGACCTTGCCGCTCGGCACGTCGTATACGAAGACGTTTCCTGTCGGCACGCTTGCTGCCCAAAGTTCTCTGCCGTCGGGCGTGAGCGTCAAACCGTGCGTGGCGGTATTCAGCAATGGACGCAAATCAGTATTCGGAGGAAGAGCAGGGAACTCCACCTTGTGGACGACTTTACGCGAGGGAATGTCTACGATGACAAAGCCGTGAAAATCGCTGAGCGCCACATACATGGTTTTTTCTTCGTGATCGACGGCAATCGGACGAGGCACGCCGCCCACCGGAATCTCGGCCATATATTCCAGCGTTCGCAAATCGATCATATTGACCTGATTGCCCCTGATGGAGGTAACGAATATATGCTGATTGCTTCCCGCATTCAGGCAGTTGTGCGGCATCTTCACGGGAAGACTCTTCAGAATTTTCATGCTCTCGGCGTCGACGATCTGAACCGAGTCGCCATCGAAAATCGGTACCCCTACAAATTTTCCGTTGGGCGTTACCGCACATTGATTAGGACGGCCCGGCAGCGCGAGCGTGCTCAGTACCTTGCCGCTGGAGGTATCGAGCGATTTCAAAGCCTTCTCGGTCTCGATGGTGGTATAAGCAACGCGGCCATTGGCAGGAACCGCGATTCCGTGAGGACGCTCTCCGACTTTCCAATCGCTGGCCAGGGCAAGACGTTCCAGATCAATGACGCTGATGTTATCTCCCTCGCTGTTGGTCACCAGAAGCAAAGACCGCCGAGGAGAGGACCGGGGTAAGCCCAGGGCCGCAGTGGCAGCTCCCATTGCTAACATTTGCAGGATGTGGCGCCGGTTGATTCTCATTTCCATAATCGCAGTTCCCCCGCGCCATTTTACGCCGTGCAATGCGGGAATGTGTATTCTTGAGCAACGGTTGGGTGAAAGGGTCCAAAAGATAGGGTAATGGAATGTGAATAGCTTACTGTGGAGATTGGCCAATATGAAAGTGCTGGCATTCTTAGCGATTGCAACTTTGTCCGTGTTGCCCACACACGCGACGCCCGCTCGCCCCAAACCGCGAATCGAAGTTGTTGTGCTGGGATCGGGAGGCCCGCGTCCTTTTGGACGTGCCGCTTCGAGCTACATTATCGTCTTGGATGGCACACCGCGTATCTTGGTTGATGCCGGACCGGGCGCTTATGTTCGGCTGGGTGAGTTAGGTATTGATCTGTCGCGAGTGGACATCATATTGCTCACCCATCTGCACATCGACCATAGCAGCGACCTTCCTGCTTTTTTGAATGCGCGGGCACTCACCAGCGATGGACCGATCCAATTCCGTATCTTTGGACCCGATGGCTCAAAGGGAGACGCGCAGGGAGCAGCAGAGTTTCCTAAGACCAGCCGTTTTGTCGATGTAATACTTGGCGACGGAGGAGCTTTTCCATACCAGAGGACATTCGGCGCACAAGAGACTTTTGTGGTAAAGGACCTTGCAACCGATCTGCACTCGGCGCAGACCACCATCGTGGAGGAAGATGGCCTGCGAATTAATGAGATTGCGACGCATCACGGGGACGCACCGTCGATTGCCTATCGAATTACATACAAGGGCGCGTCGGTTGTTTTTTCAGGAGACATGGATGTGTCGGCGATGCCGAATCTGGTAGAGTTGGCAAAAGCCGCTGATTTGTTGGTATTCAACTGCGCCGTGCTTGATCCGCCAAAATCGCCTGCTCAGCTATATGAACTGCATAGTCCTCCGAAACGGATCGGTGAAGCGGCGCGAGACAGCCGGGTGAAGCGCCTTTTTCTGAGTCATATTGCTCCGGACGTAGAAAGAAGCGCGGCTGAGGTCCGCAGCTCGATTCACACGTCTTATGCCGGCCCGGTGGTTTTTGCGCATGATCGCATGAGGATCGCCGTGCGACCGTAGTTGCACCTCTTTGTATTCAGACTTTGACAAGGCTTCGAGAACCGAAATGCATTTACCAATAAGGCAGAACTCAAACTATCCTCGCACTTGCGCGAAAATCTTGCCCCAAGGATTTCCAGGCCAAGGTGCCACAAGTTCCAGTTACAAGTTTTGAAAATTTATTGAAATGTTTTCCTCCGTTTGAACATTTTAACTTTCATCGTGCAATATCTGGTTCCCGAGAGGAAGTAGGAACCTGTTTCCTTCCTATGACGATGCAACAAGGTGGAACCTCTGGGCTGTGGCTATATCACGATAGCGTGTGACAAAGTTGCCAAAGTGCGTTTGTCGATGTCGCCCTGGCGTGACCTGCATCACAGCCCTCATCTAGCCGTGGAACCGAAGATGGATGCATGTCAGTGGCCTCTACGCAAGCAGAAAGGACCTGACGCTAGCAACGCTAAAAGTTGGGCATGCCGTTTAGCGTTCAAGCTAAACCTAAGGTCGTAAATGCCTCGGTTGATAAAGGCTGATCTCGCCTCCACCGGGAAGCCCCACCTTGGTAATGGAACCCCATGGTGCTTCTTGAACCTCAGAGCACTTAACGCCCTTTTTCACGAGGGAAGCCATCTCGGCTTTCAGGTCGTCACATATCAAATAAAGTTCGTGGACACCGTTCTTATTGGACGGGTGGAATGCGGCTTCTGCCTGCGGCAAGGCGAAGATCAGCCAGGCATCACCCGCATCCACGGACTTGAACCCAAGGACATCTCGGAAAAATGCCCGGTCGGCCTCGGCGTTTTTGCTATTCACAACGATGTGAGTGCCAGAAATCATTTACCCCCTCCTAAGAAGTATTGACGTAGCCATCTCGCTGATCCTAGTCTAAGCCTGGATTATTCATGAAGTTGAGTAAGCAGAGGCAGACGATCAAGCGTCCAGCGCCGGAAGGCGCGCAATAGTTTAGCCCCAATACGGTTCACTTAAGGAATGGAAATAACGTTTGGAGCTTGGAAGAACCAGCCCTGCAAGGGCGGAAGAGAGTAGCCCAGCACGCAAGTGCTGGGAAAGGTTAGGGATAAATGACAAGCCTCGTAGGGGCGACACTGGTTTTATCTCTCCATTTGGGTGCAAACGGTTGATCGAGAAGGTTCCAGGCTCCTTAAGTGAACCGTATTGCTGGCAGGGTCTGGCTTCCTATCAGTGAGCAGCAGTCGGCTTTCCAGCCGGCTTGAATCGCCGGACCAAAAACAATAGCGGAACCCCTGCCAAGGTCAGCCATGCAACCACCCGGAAGCAATCCATGTAGGACAGCATGGCTCACTTGATGCTGCAACTGCTGATGAAGATACCCGGGTGCGGCGGCTGTGGCATCTGCGCCTGAAAAGCCCTTGGTTACGAGGTAGTGGGTTAGTGCGCTAAGTTTGTTGGTCAACTGGATCGATGTCGTCCCAATGGCTGATCCAAGATTTGCTTGATGGAACTGGTGGCGGCGATATCCGTAAAGCGATTGCAGTATTTGGATGTCAAAGAGACCGAACGGGCGCATTTTATTGGCAGAAGTTTTATCGACCCTTCGCAGACTCGCCCCGAAGAGTCATGACAGAGCTGGTCACTACAGCAACGAGCTTTCCGTCCGAGCGCGTGATGTCACAATTGTAAAAACTTACTGTTTTGCCAATCTGGACTGCTCTGGCGGTAGCACGGATCTCATCTTTCCAAAGTGGCCGGAAAAAATTAATACGGAGGTCAATACTCGTGAACGACTCGTTCTCCTGGAGCGTCGTCCCATGGGCTGTTCCGATCGCAGCGTCGGCGATATCACATAGGACACCCCCATGAACCGTTCCCATGGGATTGCCATGAATTGCCGGGTCGGTCTGCATTTTGAGAGTAGCGGAAGCTTGGCCAATCTCGATCAGCTCAAAACCGATGGTCTTGGCTATCGCCGGTGGATACAACATTGTGGTTGTTTCGTCTTCTCTCAAGGTCTTGCTTAGATATTTTTTGAGCCATTCGCCAATCTTAAGTTGCATTTTTAGAACCTCGCGAACTTATCATTGGTACGCTTGAAGGAGCATTAATGATAAGCCGGCTTGAGTCCACTCGAGATGCTCTCCTCGAAACCCAGTCGCATTTGCAAAGCTATCTGGATTCTGAAGTGAAAGCGCCCCAGCGCCGGAAGAAGTAAGCGACCTCACCGTTCACCGCAAAGGTCGCGAAGGCCGCAAAGGAAACCAACACCTTAACCTGATCGCAGCACGTCTGATCTCCCGCCACCATAGCGCCCGGACTCTAACCGCAATTTCGAACCCCTCCCAACAATGCTGATCGGCAAATTTAAAACTGAAGTCTACACTTGACAATTAAGGAGTCATGGTTAATACTGAAGTTGCAGCTTCAGTATTAACCGGCTGCGAGAGGAGAACAAGAGCCATGCAAGAACCATCGGTTGTTCACAACACATTCGTCATTGAGCGCAGCTATTCCAAACCTCCAGAACGTGTATTCGCAGCCTTCGCGGACGTCACCAAAAGGCGTCGTTGGTTCGCTGAAGGAGAAAATCACGAAATCGAGGAGTTCACACTGGACTTTCGGGTTGGGGGCACAGAGGTCCTTCGGTATCGGTTCAAACCGGGCAGTCCAGTCGCTGGACTTTCGCTCACAAACGAGGGGCGTTATCAGAATATCGTTCCGAATCAGCGCATCGTGACTGCCTCGACCATGGATCTGGGTGACAAGCGCATTTCAGCGTCGTTGGTTACGTTTGAGTTCTTGCAGACGGACAAAGGCACCGATCTTATCTGCACGCACCAGGGTACTTTTTTTGAGGGTGCTGATGGTCCTCAGATGCGTGAAGCGGGATGGCGGAAGCTATTCGACAATCTGGCAACGGAGCTGACGCGTTAGTCCCCGATGTGACAGCGAACTCGTGGAAACAACATGGCGGAAAGTACTTGATGATCTGGCGGAAGAGTTGTCACGCAACTGAACTAGTGTGCCGAGAGGGCTGTGTGAATGGAAAAAGCACAAACTGAAATCGCACGAGTGTTTGAGGCCCTTGGCGACCCCACGCGCCGGGCAATCGTGGAGAGGCTTACGGACAGCCCCGCTTCCGTGTCCGGACTGGCCGCGCCTCTCGATATTACTTTAACCGCAGTGGGACAACACCTGCAGGTGCTGGAGGAAAGTGGACTGGTACAGACGGAGAAATTGGGCAGGGTGCGAACTGCTCGCCTCAATGCAGCAGGATTCCTGGCTCTAGAGCGATGGCTCCGCGACCACCGTTCGGCATGGGAGCGACGACTTGATCGTCTAGGTGATTTGTTGGCTGAGTCTGATGAAGAGTGACTATCTCATGCGATCCGACGGATGGTTTGCCGAAACTGCTGATTCTTCGTAACCGATTGATCTGATTGGTTGCGGGGGGTGATTTGAACAGGAGATCAAAAAGGTCGGGCCGCGTGTTGTACTTTGATTCCGCCTTGGAGATGTCTTTCAGGCGTAATTCGTGGTCGCGATAAATGAAGTTGGTCTAATGATTGAGCTTGCTGGTGATGCGGATTTGTTGAATGGAGAGGTAATGCTCTAAACGGCTGACGCTGATCTTATTCTCGTCCATTGACCGCGCGCAAATTCTTAACGTGATACGTGTAGGAAAGTGACGCAATTTCCGTCCTATCGTTATGAACCCAAATGGGCCAACTGGAATATGAACATTTTTTAACTGAAGAACAATACTGGAAAAGATTTTAGCCGCGAGATGCACCAGAACTGTCGCAGTTTGCATTTACCAATCGAACAGGCGAATCGTTTCCACAACGATAGCTGCTATAGTGTTTTTCACTTTGGAGAAACCCCGTGAAGCAGATTGTGCTGTTCCTGTCAGATTTGGAACCGCGGCTTCCATGGACCGACGCGCTACTACGAAACGGGTTTGAACTAAAGAGATGCTCGACGGGACGTGAGGCGCGGGAATGCCGCGCCGCCGCAGTAATATTGGTCTGGCTCGATCGAATCGAGAGTTTGCCTGAGCTGATCGAAAATGTGTCCGCTCCGCTGATTCTGATCCGTCCGAACCTGTCGAGCGATCTAGCTGCGTTTGCTCGGGCATCCGGTGTCAGCGACTATCTGCGCGAACCTGTTGATCCAGAAGAATTGATCCACTCCATACGAGCTTGTATTGCCGATCCAAAAGCGCGACGCGCGAGCCGGGGTCTGCTCGCGGGCGGGGAACGGATGGTGGGACATAGTCGGGCCATGGAGGTCTTGCGGCACGGCCTGGCCGGGGTTGCAGCCACGGACTGTACCACGCTGATAACGGGCGAGACGGGCACGGGTAAGGAACTGGCTGCGGAGTTGATTCACCTGAATAGCCAGCGGAAGGCCCGAAACTTCGTGTGCGTGAACTGCGCTGCTATTCCGGAAAACCTGCTTGAAAGCGAACTCTTTGGATACGAGAAAGGCGCCTTTACCGGCGCTCATAACGCAAGGCCGGGGCAATGGGAACTGGCTGCCGGAGGCACGCTGTTTCTGGATGAGATCGGTGAGATGAACCTTGGCGCACAGGCCAAGATCCTGCGTGCTATCGATCGCAAAGAAGTGCAGCGTCTCGGCCGCCTCAAGGGAATCCGCGCGGATGTACGCATCGTCTGCGCCACCAACCGGGACCTGGAAGCAGAAGTCGCCCGGGGGATCTTCCGCGCTGACCTTTTTTTTCGGCTCAACGTTACCCGGCTTCGCCTGTCGCCCTTGCGCGAGCGGAAGGAAGATATTCCTGACCTGGTCTCGCATTTCCTGGAGCAGATGAATGCTCGCATGGGCCTGGAGGTGAGGGGATTTACCGAACATTCCTGGCACACCTTGCTCAAATACCACTGGCCCGGCAATGTGCGGGAACTCCGAAATATGGTGGATACCAGCCTTGTGAATCTGCCGTATTCGGGGATGCACTGGATGGAGCTGCCAGGGGAATTCCACCAACAGGTCACACCAAAGGCGGATTCTCTGACCGAAGCCGACCAGTTGTTGATCGCCCTGGTCAGCCACAACTGGAATAAGAGCAAGGCTGCGCAGCATCTGCGCTGGTCACGCATGCGGTTGTACCGCAAAATGGCGCAATACCAGCTTTCTTCTCCAGTGAAACCAGCCAACAAGGCGCCTGAGTCGATGCTATTGGAGAGACCTTAACAATGCTTTGGCGCATCACATTGCCGTATGCTTGGTCGCAATGCCGATCAGCCCACATTTCCCAAGTTGTTGGTTCTGGAATAAGCATATTCCGATTAGCTACATAATCCCGCAAACCGGTTTTGGCGACAGAAGCCAGGCGCTACAACAATTGGCTCAACCCGAAGCGCTGTTCGGCAGCGATACGACGGGCTCCATGTTCCGGATTGTCACCGCGAAAGGGCGTGTCCTGTAGCGCCACCAGCAGGCCTCCATCTCGTTCTTCAACGAGAGCCGTACCCGCGAGCTTATCGAAGCGAGCACGGCCCAGCACAGCCACGGCCTGGGCGCTGAACCAGTTGAGCCAATAGAGCGCCTCGGGTATAGCTTCATTGCTTCGATGAAGCCGATCTAAAATCTCCGGCTGGGTTAGCGTGATCTCATCGGTGACACGTCCGCGATCAGCGTGGAGGGATTGGCCCAAGACAGAGAGCAGGTCGCACAGCACATTCGTGGAAGGCAACTGATCCTCGCACCAGTGAAGTCCGAGATAACAAGGTGCTAAGCCCGGCTCATGGTAATTCTCTATCTCGAGCCATGAACCTCCCACTGAATCAATGGGAACTCGAACCGCTCGTCCAGGTTGGATCCAATACTCCTGCGGAATGGATGAAGGATCGAACGCTCCGGCGTCTGGAATCTCGACCCACTTGTCGTGCCCAATGGCCATGCGGGCGGGAAAGAACTCCGGTACGTACCTCTGCAAGATCCTGAGAGCCCGGCCTGCGGAATCGGGCGGGAACTGATTGCGGTAGCGTTGTATCGTTAGCGAGTATTCCATGCTTCACGTCTTATTTTTTGGCTTGCCATACGACGCGGATCGCGATTCCACGCTGGGCGAAAAGTTTCCTGACACCTTCGGCCACGTCCTTATTGGCAAAACTCCACTCGATGCCGGCAGCGCCGGATTTTGCCATTGCATGCCCCTGGCGTATCGCCTCTTGAATGATCTTAGGTATCTTAACGTTTTTGGTAAACTTGTCTTTCCCTCTCACGTCGTACATTCCACCAACCGTAGCATCCTTGGCGTCGAGCAGAAATCTATCGCTTTTCCTGTAACCGTCGAGTTCTACCACGCCTGTGCCACCGAGTTCTTTCTTGAGGTCGCCGACGTATAGGGAGTCCTTGCGGCCGGTGATTTGCCGTACGTACTTCTCACCTTTTTCTCCGCCACTGGGGCGCGATCCCCAGCCCGCGTTGTGAAGGGTCGGCTCGGTGCGAAACCCAGGCAAGCCGTTGCCGAGTGGTGGAGTTGCCACCGGAGTTCTCGGTGCAGGCGCCCCTCCGCTCCGGCGAGTTGCTGCGCCCAGAACTTGTTCACCCTCCCGTGAGGTTGCGCCAGCAGAAGAGACGGGTGAGATGAAGTCCTGGCCGGCGGCGACGGCAATGGGGGGCGCAGGTTGAGGACGCCGCAATGGAGTTACACCTGGAGGCAAAACTTCATTGGCTGGCAGAGCCCCAGGCTGAAATGCTCTGGGAGCTTGCTCTAGGTCAGCAAATGTGAGAGATTTTTTCGCTTGCTTGCCTGCCTGAATTGCCTCTTCCCCAACCGGCGCTGCATCGCTCGCGACCTTTTTTCCCGACGCCACTACCTCCTCCAGAGCTGTGCCGCCCTTCCCTAGCGCTTTAGCGGCCTTCTCTGCCGATTCGACCTCCAACTTGGCAGTTTTTAGCCGTTTGAGCAACGGAATCGTATCGATGAGTGCGGAAATCTTCTTGGCCAGTTCGGTCTCCTTGATGGCCTTAAAGGCCTTGGCACTGCCGATGGCCGCCTTGACCTCCTCGATACCTACAAAGAGTTGTACGATCTCCATGACCGCGTACCCAGCGGCCTGGCCCATGGCGACCCCCTTGTTGTACACGTGCTTGTGCTGGTCACCTTTTTCGCCAATCGTCAAAAGCGATTGTGAGATATCCGTGAGGGCAGGCAGGCTAAGGCCACTCATGTCGTATGGATTTTTAGGATTAAGTCCCTTGGTCATCTGCTCTGTGAGAGTCGGCAGACCCTCTTCGAGAAGGATTTCCTTACGGAATTTCTCACTGGCTATCTGTCCTGCCGCCTTCCCCATCTCGGTAGCGTTTTCGGCGATGATCAGCAGCAGTTCGGGCGCCTGGGCCGCGAGTTGCTTCAGAGCCGCCTTGTACTCCTCGTACTTTTTTCTGATCTCGTCTTCGGTCAGGTGTTCAGCCGCCAAACGAGCTTCGATATAGATTTTGAACGGAACGTAACCGAGATCACCAATCGATGCCAGGGCGCCAGCGGTGAGGCCGGCCACCAGACCCACACCGAATTTGGCTTTCCCCTCCGTTGTGCTTAGCTGAGTTTCCAATTCACGTAAATCTTTTTTCAACTCCTCATCCGAGGCTATACCACTGATGAATCCTGCGGTGAATTGGTCGGACCACGTTCCCGAACCAGCCAGCTTTTTGGAATCAGACTTGGCGGGCTTTGCCGCTGGAGGCGGGGTTTGAGGAGAGGTCTGCGGCTCGGTTGGTTTCTTCAGAATCCCTTGATCGGCCATTATCTGCTGAACTTGCAGGGCTCCGGGTACCTCAGGCGACAAACCCTTGGGCTGCGGAAGTTGAGCCAGCCCAGCACGCAGAGCGGCCGAAAGGCCGGCAGTTGGGTCCTTTGGATGTGTCGCGCTATTTTCCGCTGGTGTTGGAGCGGCCATGAGCAGATTGGGGTTGATCCAACCCCAATACAAAGAATCAGTTGGCTTTCCTGACTGCTGCGCCCAGACCTGATGGTAAAAGACCCCATTCTTGATCAGGTACGCGTCTGTTCCTTGTACGAGGCTCCGCATAGGAACCCTACCGGCTTCAGCTTGTGGGTTGAATAGCACGTAGGGCATGCCGGGAACCGGCCCCTTCACCTTATTTTTCTTTAGCCCCAGCGATTCGACTGCGGTCTTGGATTTGACAAAATTTGGTCCGAGCACGCCGGGATCGATTGGCCCAGGCGCCGATGCAGGCTTCTTCTCTTCATCTTCGGGCTCACACTGTATGCCAATCGGAGCCCTGGCTGCGACGGTAGCGGTCTGGCCGAGAATTACACGGCTGGCAGCGGAGTGGGCATCGCTTTCAGCGGCTTCCGGACCAGCGAATATGTCGCCAGAGCGGCTCTGCTGCACGACGTGGGCGAGTTCGTGCGCGATCAACTTTTGGCCTTCCCCGGTTTGGGGTGCGTACCGTCCTTTGGAAAAGAAAATGTCCCGGCCTACGGTGTAAGCCTTGGCGCGCTGGGATGCGGCGAGAACTGCGGCATCCTCGTTGGCATGAATACGGACCTGCGAAAAGTCTTCTTGGAAACGCGACTCCATCAGCCAGCGGGTTCCCGTTGGAAGAGATTGACCGCCTGGAGTCGACCCAGCAGACAATTGCTCGACCACCGCGCGGTTTCCGGCTGTTCTCTGCATCGCCACTAGCGGTGCGTGTTGAAAAGGCGTTTTACTGCCTTGCATTGGCAGCTTCGCCTGTTCGGGACTGCGAGAGCGGGCATGATTGGCTTGGGCTCCGTTCGCTGAAGACTTCGACATGTCTCCAGGTTGTGCAGGTAAAGGTCCAAATTGCTGAGAGTTGCGGCGAAAGGATTAAAGGTGGGTCACCCATTCCTGGTGTAACAGGCACTGTTACAGTCCATTCTCCAGGCCCGGCTGAAGCCGTGCCTTTCAAATGGTTTGAGTGTTTCCGCACGCAGTGAAGCCGTGCCCTTCGAATCAGTCCATTTTTCCGTATGTTGTGAAGCCGCAATTTAAAGTGTAACGGCCCGCGATACACATTTCCCACGACTGTAACACCTAGCGATACGCATTCTCGCGCCGACCCGAATCACGCTATTGAATTCTCAAACACTTGGCATTTGGCCTTGCGATTGCTCCCTCCACCACAAGGCGTCGGAAAAACAAAATGGGCGACGAGAGCCAGGTGGCGCGATACGCGAATTTTTTTAGCATCGGCCACAACCATTTCGAGTTTGTTCTGGAGTGCGGACAGTTCCATGAAGGTTCCCTTGAGCCAGCGGTCCATACCCGGATCGTGTCCACGCCCGCTTACGCAAAGATGCTCTCTACCCTGCTGGCCGAGTCCCTGCACCGCTATGAAATTGAGTTCGGTCCGATACCGGATGCCGATAGCGAGGAGCCCCAACAGCCATGCTAGCCACGGGAGCTATCAGCGGTATTCTGCAGACCTCGCTTCTGCGACTGGATCGGCTTCTGCACGCGGCGGTGGAACGGGCACAACAAGCCTACGGCTCGGCGTCAGCCCAAGATTTCTATCGCGGATTGTACGTGAATGCGGAGGAAGCCGAGCGGCTTCTTTTGCGGACTCCGGGAGAACCCGTGCTTTGGATGGAACGGGAAGAAGACGGCGACACCGGTCTTGCCGATGAGTTCGGCCTATCTGAATTCGATCTGGACGTGTTGCTGCTGGCGCTTGCGCCTGAATTGGATCTCAAGTACGAGCGACTGTTCGGGTTCCTGCAAGATGATGTGACGCGCAAACGTCCTACAGTGAACTTGGCCCTGGATTTGCTTTGCCCATCGGCGGAAGCGCGGTTGGCCAGACGCTGCCACTTTAACCCGGATGCCCCACTCCTCGCTGGAGGCTTCGTTCGTCTGGTCGGGGATTCTGCGCAATCGGAACCGCCGTTGCTGGCGCACTATCTCAAGCCTGAAGAGCAGGTGCTTTCCTATCTCACGGGCGACCAAAGCCTGGATCGCCGGCTGGATGCATTTTGCCGTCTGGTTGCTCCGGAAGCGCAGAGCCCCGAGTTGGATAGCGAGATGGTGGAGATGCTGATCCGGGTAGCCACCGTGGCGGCGGGGCAAAGCAGTCCATGCCGGGTGTTCCTGGAAGGGCCGCGGGACTCCGAACAGTCCAAAGCCGCCGGAGTAATGGCCCAGGCTTGCGGAGCGCCACTGCTGATCGCCAATCTCGACCGCGCCGCAGAACGCCATACCGATTGGGAGATGCTGGTTCCGGCACTGTTCCGCGAAGCGCGCTTTCGCCGCGCTGTTCTGTATCTGGAAAGCGCGGAATTGCTGCCACCGAAGCTTTTTGAATCCCTAGTGGATACC
>DASZEU010000469.1:0-3087 GCA_035940535.1 Candidatus Angelobacter sp. | reverse complement strand
GTTGAGATTCCCAATGTGTGGTGGCAACAGACCGTGCAGGTCAAATATGTCGCGTTCGTGATCGGGGAATGCTGTTCCCTTGTTCAGCCGCGGGGAGTTGATCAAGTCAAAGCCGGAAAGAGAAACCAGTTGCGCGTTCATCATAATTCTCCCGAATCCGAATCTCGTCCTAGTTTTGCCCGGGGAAAGCCTTGCTAAGCGAGCCGCCACCAATCAGCAGGGTTGCGTCTGGCTTCGCGGCCGCCAGGCGGTTCCACGAGATTCAAATTTGATGCGGTACGTGGCACTCAGGAATGAATCATTCTTCTTTTTACTTCCGCGCCATTTTTAAGAGTTGTCAGACAAAAAACTAGTCCAAGTAAGAGCTCTCATAGTGCGAAGAAAATCCGCCACCGGACCAATTGGGTACGCCAACATACCATACCTAAGATGCATCGCCAGAAAGGCCGAGAATGTTCCGCAGAGCTTCCTGATTCATGGACGATCGAGCAAAATCATCGAACGAATTTGCAGCTGCCGCAATAATATGTTGACGGATGAATGGCGCTCCTTCGCTTGCGCCCTGCTCGCTGCTTTTAATACAGCACTCCCATTCTAGGGTTGCCCAACCCGGGAAATTATATTCCGTGAGTTTTGAGAAGACAGCCCGAAAGTCCACCTGGCCATCACCTGGAGAACGAAAACGCCCAGCGCGCTTTAACCACGGTTGGTATCCGCCATAAACACCCTGCTTGCCGGTAGGACGGAATTCCGCGTCCTTCACATGGAGCATCTTAATCCGGGAATGGTAAAGGTCGATGAATTGCAAGTAGTCGAGCTGCTGCAAGATGAAATGGCTGGGATCGTAAAGAAGGTTACAGCGAGGATGACCGTGCAATCGATCTAGAAAGATCTCGAAAGTCACGCCATCATGCAGATCCTCACCTGGATGAATTTCGAAACAAAGATCCACTCCCGCATCGTCAAAAGCGTTTAGGATAGGGAGCCATCGCTTGGCGAGTTCTTCGAACGCCGTTTCGATAATATTCGGCGGCCGCTGCGGCCATGGGTAGACGTAGGGCCATGCAAACGCTCCTGAGAACGTAGCATGCGCGTTCAATCCGAGGTGCCTCGAAGCCTTAGCTGCCAAGAGCAGCTGTTCGACAGCCCAAGCCTGACGTGCTCTCGGATTGCCGCGCAGTCTATCCGGGGCGAATGAGTCAAACAGTTTATCGTACGCAGGATGACAGGCGACAAGCTGGCCCTGCAGATGTGTCGAAAGCTCTGAGATAACAAGATTGTGACGGGCGGCTGTTGCTTGAGCTTCATCGCAGTAGGTCTTGCTCTCAGCGGCGCGCTGTAAATCGATCAACCTGGCATCCCAGGACGGAATCTGGACTGCCAAATAACCTAGATTCTTGGCCCAACTGCAGATCGCGTCGAGCGTGTTAAATGGCGGGTTATCGGCAGCAAATTGTGCCAGGAATATACCCGGGCCCTGAATCGTTTTCATTTGTCCGCCCCTGCGCATTGGCATGAGCCACAAAGAATAAGAGACATACGACTGACCCGATGAAAGTGCGTTTGAACATATACCTGGCGCCTTGCGAGTGTTGGACTGTCAGCGGCTCGTCCCGGGCGTGGATTCCCCGCATTCCGGGCCGAGTCTATACGCTTATTGGGGATTGTTCAATTAGAGAATTTGACGTTGTACGAAGATCCAGCGATCATTGCACATCCGTTATCAGCCAAGAACCGTTTGTCCGGGCCAGTTGAAATGTTCTTGGTGTCTGCTTCCGGCCGGATTTGTATCCATCCATTTTTGATTCCTGAAATTCCTGAGCATGGACCACCGCGGTCGTTCCGTCAGCGCCGAATTGGATGTTTTCAATATCCACGCGCATGGTGATAGAACTGACTTGCTGGAATAGAGATTTGTAACGCGCGTAGAGCGCACCCATGTTTGGCCAAACTTGGCGCAGCGCGTCGGCGTCCCGTTGATTGAAAGCCTGCGCATAGCGCTGGATCGTGGAGCGAACGGCCGCATCTGGGTCAACAACAGGCGGAGCAGGCTCGGCCTTCACGGGAGGCTTGGCGACGACCGGAGGAGGTTGGTTTAACGTGGCTAACCTGTCATTAAGTTCGGTCACATACTTCTGAGCGTCAGACGCATGCGGACCGCCGCCTTGGATCACCGACTGAAAATCAGAGCGGGCAGAGGCGAGTGCGTTCTTGTCGTTGGTGGAGGCAGCGAGCTGATATCTTTGAACCATCTGTTGAAATGCAACATCGGCGGCTTTCTTATCCAAGCGAGCGCGAACGTCGGCGATGGTCCCAGGGATGTTGTTGGCGTAAGTCTGTGCTTCGCCGGACGGGGAGCCGCCGTCACTTGCTAAGGCCTGAAACTCCGTCTGCAATCCTTTCAACTGTTGTATCGCAGAGTCATCGTCCCGCAGTTTCAGCTGGTCGAATTGGCTCTCCAGCCGTTTGAGTTGCGCCAGTTCTGCCTGATCAATCTTGGCAATCAACGCCGCCGGATCACCGCCATTCTGCTTGAGTTGATCGGCGGCATGGCGAGCCGACAGAAAGTCCCCTTGATTCAGTTTCTGCTGAGTCTGGAGCGACAGACTGTTTTGGATTCTCAGTTGTGGGATCGTCTTGTCGAGATACTGCTGAGCGTCGTCTCGTCGCACACCTCCGGCCGGCAAAGCGAGAACTTGCTTCAAATCCTTCTGAGCTTCTGCGTATCGCCCATCCGCAACCAGACGCATCGCTCGTTGCCAAAGCACTTCTTCCCCTTGGCGAAGCCGACGAAGATTGACATCCTTTTTGGACTCTTCGACCTGAGCTACCTTTTGCTGAATTTCAGTTGTAAGCGGACCGTTTAAGGCCCCAGCGGGCTGCAATATTTCCAGGGCTCCATCGAGGTCATTTGCTGCGATTTTGTTGCTGGCATCTTGCAGGGCTTGGCGCTGTTGCGTTTCCAGCGGATCGACCGGAGGAGGTGCGGGCTTTGGAGTAGTTGTTACAACTGGCGGATTCGCCGGGACTTTTGTGACGGTCTTTGGGCGGAGTCCTAACCAAAGAGCGGAAATTATCGCAAACGTC
>DASZEU010000468.1:0-11220 GCA_035940535.1 Candidatus Angelobacter sp. | reverse complement strand
TGGGGCGTTGGATACATCACGCATGGTGGCCGTGGCATTTTGCTTCCCGGCAATGGCCCGCGCGAAAGCGGCAAAGTCAGCCGTGCGGTGGTGATCGATGTTGTTGGTCCCCAGCACCGTCCGCGCAAATTTTTGTAGCAGGTAATTTTCTTCGTTGGTCGTGCGGTTAGAACCGATGACCCCAACGGACTGGCCGCCCCTGGTATCAAGAATTTCGCGCAGACGCTTGGCGGTATGGGCTATGGCCTCTTCCCAGGTTGCAGGGGTCAATTTGCCGTTGCGCCGGATCAAGGGCTGGCGGATGCGGTCCTTGTGGTCGAAGAAGTCAAAGGCGTAACGGCCCTTGATGCAGAGAAATTCGCCGTTGATTCCGCTCTTGTCGCGGTTGTCGCCGCGCACAATGTCCGCTCCAGTATCGGAGCGGCGTACACCCAGCGTGGTCTTGCAGCCGTCACCACAATGAGTGCAAATCGTACCGACGTGCTTCATCTCCCAAGGACGCGTCTTATATCGATAAGCCCCGGAAGTAAGAGCGCCCACTGGGCAGATGTCGATGCACATGCCGCATTCTTCGCAATCGAGATGGTCACCCTCGTTGGGAGCAATCACCGAACCGGAGCCGCGGTTCTGTACGCCTAAGGCCCAAACATCCATGCCTTCGCCGCAGACACGCACGCAGCGATAACAAAGAATGCAGCGCGGACGATCAAAGTAAACCACCGGCGACCACTGCTGCTCTTCCTTGTGCAGCTTGCCTTCCATGTAGCGCGACTCAGCGGCGCCATATTTAAAGGTCATATCCTGCAATTCGCACTCGCCACCGGCGTCGCAGACAGGGCAATCAAGAGGATGGTTGCCGAGCAGCAGTTCAATCATGGACTTGCGCGCCTGCTTGACCTCATCCGATTCGGTGGTGACCACCATTCCGTCGGTGATAACCACCGTGCAGGCCGTCTGCAGCTTAGGCATTTTTTCAATACGCACCAGGCACATGCGGCAAGCAGCCTGAAGCGACAAGCCCGGATAATAGCAAAAAGAAGGCACCTCAATGCCTACAGCCTTGCAGGCTTCAATCAGCAGAGTTCCAGCGGGAGCCGTGATTGCCTTGCCGTCAACCGTTATTGTTACGTTCTTTGTTTCAGACATAAATAAATTGCCATAATTGCCATAATTTCAAAAATTGCCATAATTTAAAGACGCATATCCTTCATGCTGAAGCGTCACTTTTGTTTTCGCCTTCCTATTCCTTCAAGGCCATGAACTGTGCATTACTACCAAATTATGGCAATTTTGGCAGTCATGGCAATTTTGGCATTCCTCACGCGAGCACCGGCAACTGACTAACAGCTCCCGCCGGTTCAAACGGGCAAGGCCGTCCCTCAAGGTGCGCTTCAAATTCGCTTCGCCATTTGTCCACAATCGAGATCGTGGGGATTGCTGCGGCATCGCCCAGCGGGCAGAAGCTCCGTCCCAATATGCCTTGTGCCAGATACTTGATGTTGTCGATGTCTTTCTTTAAACCTGCGCCGGCGTGGAAGCGCGTGAGCGTTTTCTTGAGCCAATCGGTACCTTCACGGCAAGGAATGCACCAGCCACAGCTTTCATGCTGATAGAACTTCATCACCCGCAGCGCGAATTTCACCATGCAGGTTTGGTCGTCGAGAATTACCACGCCACCTGATCCCAGGAATTCGCCACGCTTGCCGAAGGAATCAAAATCCATGTTCATCTGCTCGGCCTCTTCGGCAGTTAGAACAAAGGTGGAGGAACCACCGGGTACCACGGCCTTGAGTTTGCGTCCGTTGGGAATGCCGCCACCCACTTCGTAAATCATTTTTTTCAGAGGATACCCAAGAGGCAATTCGTAGACGCCCGGCTTATTCACATGCCCGCTCAAGCAGAAAAGGCGCGTTCCACCATTTTTCGGCGGGCCAAAATCAGCGAACTTCTGTCCACCCATCAGCAGGATGTGTGGAACTGAGGCAAGCGTTTCTACATTGTTGATGACGGTCGGGCCACCCCACAAGCCAACCACAGCCGGAAACGGCGGACGAATCCGGGGAATACCGCGCTTCCCTTCCAGCGACTCCATCAATGCCGACTCCTCGCCTACCTCATAAGCCCCTGCTCCGGTATGCCAGCGGACATCGAAATCCTTTCCGCTGCCAAAGATGTTCTTGCCTAAGAATCCTTTGGCGTAGGCATCGTCAATGGCCTTGCGCATGATATCGACCATGTAGCGATACTCGCCCCGGATGTAGACGAATCCAACTTTGGCGCCCACCGCCAAGCCGGCAATCACCACACCTTCGATCACCGAATGCGGATCATGCTCCAGAATCAGACGGTCTTTGCACGTCCCCGGCTCACTTTCATCGCCATTGACCAGAATGTACTTAGGACGATCCGACTGCTTAGGAACAAAAGACCATTTCATGCCGGTAGGAAAGCCGGCCCCGCCCCGCCCGCGCAGACTCGAAGTCTTGACCTCATTAATAATGTCATCGGGCTGCATCTGGAGCGCCTTTTGGACAGCCTTGTAGCCATCCAACTCCAAATAGCGGTCAATGTCCGTAGCGCCCTTACCAAAACGCTGCGAGACAACTTTAATCTCATCAGGATGGGAAACTAACATTGCCATAATTGCCAGAATTGCCAAAATTGCCAAAATTGCCAAAATTGCCAGAATTGAAAAACCCTAATTCATCGAGCAGTTTAATGTTCACCGGCCCGATGGACTATTGCTGGGGCGTTCGTGCCGTTTCGCAGTCTGCCGCGATACCGTGAAAATTGCGGTTAATTCTTGAGCTTCTTTCAAAAGTTCGCTAACTCGCTCCTTCTTAACTATTCCTGCATCGCACAAAAATTCTATCCAGAACGCTGATTCATCCGCTTCTTCGACCACTATTCCAACCTTCGAGATAAATTCAGCCCGTGATCTGGAGCGGCATGCTGCGCGATAATTTGCGGCCACTGAAGTACCACTTCTCAGTAACTGCTTACCAAGAACTTGGGCTTCCGGTGATCGGGACAGTGAGCGAAACAACTGGACGGTTCGTACTGCAAATTTCTTGGTCCGGTCGAGCAACTGTTCTGTCCTGGAGTCCAACAATAACTCCTTTGATTGCCAAAATTCTCAGCATTGCCAGAATTGCCATGAATCCCACAATGGCCATAACTATTCGGATCACTAAAACTGCCAATCTAGATTCGCGTTCGAACTGCTAGCCTGCCGGTCTTTTCAATTTTGGCAATTCTGGCAATTTTGGCATTTATGGCAATTCTCGCGATCAAGTCCTCTTCTTGTACTGATCCAGTACTATATCCATAGCGTCTGGTGTCAGGTTCTCGTGAAAATCGTAATTGATCTGAACAGCCGGAGCCCAACTGCAAGCCCCAATGCACTCAACTTCTTCCAGTGAGAAAAGCCCATCGCGTGTCGTCATCTTATGGCCGATGCCCAGGCGTTCTTTGCAGTGTTCAAAGAGCTCTTCTCCGCCCCGCAACATGCACGAGATGTTGGTGCAAACCTGCACGTGATATTTGCCCAAAGGCTTGGTCCGCAACAAAGAGTAGTAACTAATGACATTGCGGACCTCAAGCTCCGTCAATTCAGTCTTCTTGGCAAGATGCGCAATCGCCTCATCAGTCAAGCAGCCAAGTTCATCCTGGGTATAAAGCAGCATAGGCACCAGGAACGACCGCTTGGTCGGATATTCCTTCATCTTTTCATCGAAGAATTGGTCGAGTTGTTGCGAGATAACCATAGATTTCTAATTTCCAATTTCTAATTTCCAATTTGTTTTGCTTAATCCCAGATTTTTAAGGGGTTAAAAATTAGAAATCAAAACTTTTCCTGTCTCATTGCATATCGCGACGCAGTGAAAATCGCTACCAATTCGCGCGCTTCTTTTACCAAGCCTTCCAGTCTTTCCTTCTTGATGCTTCCCGTATCGATCAGCAACTCAAGCCAGTAAACTGTCTCATCAGCTTCTTCGAGAACCACTCCTATCTTCGCTGCAAATTCCGCTCTTGATCTTCCCCTGCAAGCCGATCGATAGTTTGCGCCAATCGATGTTCCAGAGCGCAGAAGCTGTTTGCCGATAATCTGTACTTCAGGTGTCCGCGGCAAAGATCGAAACAAACGAATAATTCTTAATGCAAAAGCCTTCGTTCAATCCAGAAGCTGCTGTGTTTTCTCATTCAACCTTAAATTCCAACCAAATTAGAAATTGGAAATTAGAAATTAGAAATTCATCTATCTATCTCTCCCAGCACAATATCAATGCTCCCAATCGCCGCAACCACATCCGCAATCAACCTTCCTTCGCACATCGTGGAGAGCGCCTGAAGATTCGCATAAGAAGGCGAGCGCATGTGGACGCGCATGGGCTTGGCTGTGCCGTCGCTTACGATGTAGTAGCCCATTTCGCCCCGGGGTGATTCGATAGCTTGGTAAACTTCCCCCGCAGGCACCGTGAACCCTTCGGTCACAATCTTGAAGTGGTAGATGAGGGCCTCCATCTGGGTTTTCATCTTTTCGCGATCGGGCAAAACCACCTTGGGCATGTCGGCTTTGTTAGAACCCGAGGGCAGCCCCTCCAGCGCTTGTTTGGCAATCTCGCGTGATTGTCGCAGCTCTTCGATGCGGCACACATACCGGGCCCAGACATCGCCATCTTGAGAGACCGGCACTTTGAATTTGAAGTTCTCGTAGCTGGAATAGGGCATGTCGCGGCGCAAATCCCAATCGACACCGCTGGCGCGCAAGGCCGGGCCGGTCACGCCCAGAGCAATGGCATCCTCTTTGCTCAGATGGGCTACGCCTTTAAGACGGTCGATGAAGATGCGATTTCCGGTGAGCAGATTCTCGTATTCATCGATGCGCTCTGCGAACATGTCCAGGAATTTCTTGACCGACTCAAAGAAGCCCAACGGTGGATCGAGCGCCAGCCCGCCAATACGGAAGTACGATGTCATCATCCGCTGGCCGCTGACCATCTCATAAATGCGCAGCAGATCTTCGCGTTCGCGGAAGCAGTAAAGAAAGACCGACATCGCTCCCAGGTCCAAAGCATGGGTGCCCAGCCAGACCAAATGAGAGCTGATACGCTGCAACTCGGCGAGCATCACCCGAATCCACTGCGCGCGAGGAGGTATCTCCATCCCCAACAATTTCTCCGCCGCCAGCACATAACAAAGGTTGTTAACCATGGGGCAGAGATAATCGATGCGGTCCGTGAGCGGCACAACTTGCTGGTAGAACTTGGCCTCACAAGTCTTTTCGATCCCCGTGTGGAGGAACCCGATATCGGGCATAAGGCGAACAATCTGCTCGCCATCAATCTCCAGCACCAGCCGCAATACTCCGTGGGTCGACGGATGTTGCGGCCCCATGTTAAGGACCATGGTTTTCTCTTGGTCAGAATCAAGCACCGAAGCGACGGCAACGGGATCGTCAAGATGGGCCATTAGCGGTAGCCCTCCACAGGATAATCTTTGCGCAAGGGATGGCCTTCCCAATCCTCAGGCATCATGATCCGCTTCAGATGGGGATGTCCCAGGAAGTGAATCCCGAACAAATCAAAAAGCTCGCGCTCAAAAAAATTAGCGGATGACCACACCGAAGTAATGGATTCGACCACGGCATCATGGCCATCGAGCAGGACTTTCAAGCGAATCCGTTCCTTGCGCTGATGCGAGAGCAGGTGATAAGCCAATTCAAAACGCGGATCACGCGGAAAATAATCGGCACACGTAAGATCGGAAAGAAAGTTGACCAGGCCCTGGCTCTTGAGCTTCTCGCAGGCCTCGCGAATGAATTCACGAGCAACATAAATCGAGAGTTCATTGCGGTCGAATTTAGCGCCCGTAACCGCCGCGTTTTTCCAGGCCAGCAGAGCAGCGATTGCCGGATGGTCCTTTAGCCGCTCCAATTCCGTAATGGCTGGTTCGAGGGCCATGTTATCCTTCGCTCCTCTCCGGCTTGTTCCAGTCAAGGATGCCCTTCTTCCATATATAGAAGAAGCCCACCAGCACCAGCGCGATGTAAACCAGCATCTCCCAGAAGCCAAACATCTTCAGCTCCCGCGCTACCACGGCCCAGGGATAAAGGAAGACCGCCTCGATATCGAACAAAATAAAGAGCATGGCCACCATGTAGAACCTAACGTTGAAGCGTCCCTGAGCATCTCCGGTGGGCACGATCCCGCATTCATAAGGAGAGTTCTTGGCCGGGGTCCATTTGTGCTTGCCCAGAAGATGGGAGAGCAGCACCATGACTCCGGCAAGGGCCGCTGCCACGATAAACTGGATCAGCAACGGTATATAACGAACGAAGTAGTTGTTGTCCGGCATGATGAGGCCTGTATATAATGCGCGACTGCTGTAAGCTAAACATTCGAATGTAATTGGCGGCTCCAAGAGTGTCAAGGGCTTGACAGGACAACGGTGAAGCACTATGACCATTTTCGGCTTCAACACCGATGTTAAATTCGGCGACACCATATACCACGTACAGAGTGAAGCCCGCAAAAGCGACCTGCTCATTCAGACGCTGGTCTTCAACCAAGGCCAGTGCATCGGCAAAAGAGGGGTGTCTTATGCAGAGCAGGTTTCCCATCCTGGCTTCTCTGACCAAGCCATCCACGAACTGCTCAAATCCCAGCACAAGACGGTCATCGATGCCATCAGCGAAGGCAACATCAACTCAATCTTAGGGAGCGCGGGCGACATTCAAGACGTAGGCGGCACAGGCCTTTCAATCAAATGTACAAACATCGATACCGGAAGCCATGAATCCAGCGTCACCATGCACCTGCAGGTCACAGACAAAGGCCAGATGGTCTCCGGCGCAAAGATCGTTTCACGCGCAGGAAATTCATCAGAATCTCAGGTCATCGCCCAAGCCACAACCGACGCCGGCGGCAACGCCATGCTGCAAATTCCTCTCAACGAAGAGACCCACCGCGAGTCCGCAGTGCTGGTACAAGCCACACATGGAGGCAAATCTGCGACCAGAAAGTTTAGGTTTAAGAAATAAAGACTTTTTGGGAAATATTTCTGCCGTCGCCTTTGGCGACTCGGCATCGCACGGTTCCATCACCAGCAGTTTATCGCGACCCTGTAGGCGCAAGCCTGTTCACTCCACGGTGGCCGGCTCAAAGCCCGCCCGCGCCTATTCCGATAAGGACGAGCCAACGGTGGTGCGCGAACTCACGACCCAGCGTGCGAGCCTGAAGATTCCTTTCCATTCGGATCGAGAAAACGGATCTCGCCCAAGCCCAAATCTTTGATTCCCGATTCGATCTTGGAGCGATCGCCGACGACGACCCAAATCATATTATCGGGATGGATTACTGTCTTGGCGGCATCGGCGACGTCTTGGGTTTTCAAAGCGCGAATCTTGCCCGCCAGGGTTTCGTAGTAATCATCGGGCAAGCCGAATTGCACCAGGTCGAGGATGGATTGGCCCACGGCATCCAAGGTCTCTCTAGAGCCAGGAAGGCTAAGAGTTTCGTTGGCCTGGACCCTGGCCAACTCATCCGCAGTGATGGGACGGTTGGCGAGAATCTCGCGAAATTCTTTGTTCATCTCGGCCATGGACTCTTTGGTCTTATCGGTTTGCACTGGCGCCAGGGCAATGAACGGGCGTTGGCCGCGCGCGCCTTCCAGAAAGCTGGAGGCGCCATACGACCAGTGCTTGTCTTCGCGCAGGTTCATGTTCAGGCGCGAACCGAACATGCCGCCCAGTTCATCATTCATGGCATCAATGGCGATCTCTTTTGGATTTGCCGTGGGTGGGGCTACATGTCCGGCGATGATTACGGATTGGAGAGCACCGGGTTTGTCGATCAAATAAACGGCTGGCTTCGAGGCCAACTGCACAGTATCGATGTTCTTTTTAGGAGCTGTGCCGGACTTCCACGAGGCAAACAGCTTTTCGAGCTTAGGCCTTATTTCATCCAGAGTGGTATCGCCGGCAATCACCAGTATCGAGTTATTGGGAAGAAACCACGTCTCATGAAACTTGACCAGATCTTCCCGCCTCATTTTGGTAACGCTCTCCGGAGTTCCTGAGCCGGTGCCAGGGTTCCCGTAGGCATGAGTTGGTCCATACAGGAGGACAGGGAAGACGCGCAACGCCATCTGGAAAGGCGTGTTTTGCTCGCGCTCGATGGCAGCAATCTGCAGCTTCTGTTGTCGCCGGAAATCGGATTCAGGGAAAACGGGATTCAAAACCACGTCAGCGAACAGCTCCAGGGATGGGTCAAGCTTGGATTTGAGGGCCGAGAAACTCACGATGGACAAATCCAGATT
The DNA here is from genome assembly GCA_035940535.1 of Candidatus Angelobacter sp. Taxonomy (GTDB): domain Bacteria; phylum Acidobacteriota; class Terriglobia; order Terriglobales; family Acidobacteriaceae; genus Angelobacter. The sequence continues at coordinate 2,901 of DASZEU010000468.1, read as the reverse complement.
GGAGCCTGCAAACAGTTGCGCGCCGAGCAAGGCTAGCTGGTCACTGAGCTGCAAGGCGGTTCGGGTGCGGGTACCTCCGTTCAGCAGCGAGGTTGTCATTCGGGCTGTTCCGGGCGCTACCAATTGGTCGGCGGCGTATCCGGCATCTACTGCCATCGAAAAATTCACCAATGGTACTTCATGGCGCTCGGCTAAAATCACCTTCAATCCGTTCGACAAGGTAGTCCTCTGAAGCTTGGGCAGTTTCAGCTCCGGCGGTGTTCCGGGCTCGGGCGGCTTGGAGCGATCGGCGCCAGCCGAGGCTACCTTGTATTGAGGAAACGGATTTACTTCGAGGATATAGACACCATCCGTCAGCCAACGGTTAGCGGCCGCCTTCAGGTCCTCCGCGGTAGCTTTCTGAACGCGCTGGAAGGATATCTTATAAGCGTCCGGACTTCCCCTGAACGCCTGATTCTGGGCCAGAATATCGGATTTTCCTCCAAAGCCTCCGATGCGCTCAAGGCCCCGAATGAAGTTGGCGGCATACTGCGCCTTGATGCGCTGCAACTCTTCTGCCGTGGGTCCTTCCTTTAGGAAGCGGGTCAGCTCTTCATCCAAGTCTTTTTCCACGCGCGTCAGGTCGTCCCCAGGGCGGGCGGTGGCTTGTATTCGAAACTGTCCGCCGATCTCGCTCAATCTGGCAAAAGCAACAGCGTCGGTCGCAATCTGGTCGTCATAAACCAAGCGCTTGTAGAGCCGCGAACTCTTGCCTTGACTAAGGCAAGCAGCTACCAAGGCCAGATAATCGCCGTCGGCGCTCCCATATTCAGGTATGTTCCATACCTTATAGATGCGGGCCTGGGGGACACGGTCTTGTACCACACCCCGGTGTGTCCCGGTCATTTTTGCGATCCAGACCTCGTGATGGCCGATGGGCGGGCCAGAAGGGATGTCTCCAAAGTACTTCTCAACTTTTTCTTTTGCCGCCTTGGGGTTGATATCGCCAGCCAGAACAATCACCGTGTTGGATGGGCCATAGTAAGTCTTGAACCACTCCTTCACATCTTTCATGGACGCTGCATCCAGGTCCGCCATTTCACCAATGGTGGTCCAGGAATAGGGATGCCCGGCGGGATAGGTATTCTGGGTCAACAATTGGTTGACTACGCCGTAAGGCTGGTTTTCACCCTGGCGCTTCTCGTTCTGTACTACGCCGCGCTGTAGATCAAGGGTCGCTTCGTCGAAGGAGCCGACCAGATGTCCCATGCGATCCGATTCCATCCAAAGCGTGTAATCGAGTGCCGATGTAGGAACATTCTCAAAATAGTTGGTGCGGTCGGAATTAGTGGTGCCGTTCAAGTCCGTGGCCCCAATGCGTTCCATGGCATCGATATACCGGCCTTTGGCGTGCTCGCTGCCCCCAAACATGAGATGTTCAAAGAGATGAGCGAATCCGGTCTTGCCCGGTTTTTCATTCTTCGATCCCACGTGGTACCACATGTTGACCGCAACAATCGGGGCTTTATGGTCTTCATGTACGATCAAGGTTAGACCGTTATCCAAAACAAATTTCTGAAAAGGAATATCAATGTTGTTTACCGGCGCGCTGTTGCCTTGGGCCCAGACGCCACTTGTGATAACGAACAATAGAAATACGACTCGAGTCCACATAGTAAATATCTCCGCCAAAGAATTTACTCTAAGCTTGCTCGGCCACTGCGCATACCATGCAGATGACCACAGCTTTCGAGATGCTGGTTTGCGCTAGCCAAGCTGTACCGCTCCCATTTTGAGAGTTGGATTGTTGTTAGTGTACACCCCGTACCAAGCCGTAGAACGCGCTCGCCTGCATTTCTTGCATTGACTCAATTCCAGATTCTCTACCATTTCGCATGGCAGGCCGGCCCGGCTATATTGATTGGGATGAAACTGCGGTTCGCATTGTTCCTTTTAGTCTTCGCGTGCAGCTTTGCTACCACGCCTGCCCCCACCGTGTTTCGCGTTCGGATCGAGACCAGCGCAGGAAATTTTGTGGTGGAAGCCCACCGGGAGTGGGCCCCCAACGGCGTGGACCGCTTCCATCAATTGGTGCTCGCAGGCTTCTTCAGCGATTCGCGTTTTTTTCGTGTGGTGCCTGGTTTTGTGGCCCAATTTGGAATTGCCGGCAAACCGGAGGTCGCCCAAGCCTGGAGGTACAAGACTATTCCTGATGATCCAGTGGTCAAGAGCAACCAGCGTGGCTTTGTGAGCTATGCCATGACCGGTCCAAACGCGCGCACCACGCAACTTTTTATCAATCTGGCCGACAACTCGCGGCTCGATGCCCAGGGTTTTGCTCCGATCGGCCAAGTAGTCGAGGGTATGGAGGTTGTGGAGAAACTCTACTCTGGTTACGGCGAGACTTCCGGCGGCGGGATGCGCGGCGGCAAACAAGCCAGGCTGTTTGAAGAGGGTAATGTTTGGCTGGATAGCGGCTTTCCCAAGCTCGACAAGTTAATCCGGGCAGTAGTGGTCGATCCGCCACAGCGTAATCCGAGTGACAACTAAAACCCAAAAACAATCGCGGAGACAAAGATCAGCAGAGCCATAACCAAACCCCTTTTTACCACAGAGGCCACAGAGGAACACGGAAGGAAAGCCAAAATCAAAACCTCACCGCAGAGGCCGCAGATAGCGCAGAGGAAAGCGCAGAGAAGATTGATTTAGAAATCAGTAGTGTCCAAAGAAACTTTTGGTGACCGCCATTAAACCGTTGATTCCGCAGTAGAAATCGCCTACTGCGAGTTTTTTCGATTTCAATTTTGTTTCTCGATTTAGGCTTGGTTTCGGCTATTCTGCTGGCCTTCATACTTGCTGGGGAAGGCCACCATGAATGCTGGACGAACCATCTTTTCACAACTCCTGGATTTCATCCCTAAA
>DASZEU010000467.1:0-4981 GCA_035940535.1 Candidatus Angelobacter sp. | reverse complement strand
GTAACGATCTGGAGGTTGCGATTGCGCGGTGCTGGAGTGAAGTTCTGGGCGTAGAGAAGATAGGGATTCGAGATAATTTTTACGATCTGGGTGGGCACTCTCTGTTGGCTGTCCAACTAGTGAACAAGATGAATCTGGCTGCGGTCCAATGCTCAATCCGAGACCTCTATGACCATTCCACCATTGAATCTCTGGCAGATCATCTTCGCCTCAGCCGTGCTCAGCAGGACGCTCATTCGCCCGCGCAAGACGAGAGCTTTCCGCTCTTGCCAGTTCAATTGCAGGCAATTCACGCGGAATTCCAAAAGGGAAAGGGCTGTACCAAATTGACGCCCACCTTTATCGACCTGGCTGAAGACGTGAATGAATCGGCTTTAATCCAGGCGCTTGATGCGTGGTACAAGCAAACTATTTTCTCGGTCCGCTTCAAGAGTGAGAATGAACAATGGCGTCAGTTCTATGAGCGAAGATCCACTTATGATTACTGCCCCATACGGGAGTTCAACCTGGATGGTGCGGTGACGGACGAAGAGCTGGTCCAGGAAGTAGTGAAGATTGTCTACGAAATGGGCAGAGCCATCGACATCTTTTCCGGGCCGACGCTTCAGGTGGCGCTGCTGCGGAAGCAGGGCAGGCTCAGGTATATGCTGTGGATCAACGATCATCTGCTCATCGACAACATTTCTTTTTTCATGTTGTTTACCAATTTCAAGCTGGCGTACAAAGAGATTAACGAGAGAAATACCGTCTGGTTCCCAGTGGACACGATTATCGGACGCTGGGCAGCGCACCTTACGGAGTTGGCGCATCAGGAGCGACTCTTAGAGGAAGTAGGGTTCTGGAAATCTCATTTTTCTGTGCCTGTTCCTAATACAGAAACCTTTGCGGAGACCAATGCAGGGCAGGGCGCCATAGAGCTTGAACATCGCGTGCAACAGTTGGACAAAACGACCAGCCAAAAAGTCCTGGCATTTTTGGTTCAACAAGGCTTTTCATTCGAAGAAGCATGTCTGGGAAACTTTTTGTGGGCCTTCAAGAGTTGTTTTCAGGATGATCCTGCTCTGCTGTGTATGGTCGGGAACGGCCGCGACCGACAGGTGGAAAAAATCGATCTGAGCCAGGGAATGGGCTGGTTTTCCATTAGTTATCCAGCGCAGTTCCAGCTTAGTGCATCCAGCGGACATATAGAGTTTCTTCGTGACATCGTGCGCCAGCATGAACGGTATTCCAACATTAAAGAGCACTATGGAGCTTTGCGATATCTGAACCACACGGCAGGGAAAGAATTGGGTGAAGTGGAGGATTGGACCTCCAGTGTGGTTTTCAACTGTTTGGGCGAGGTCACTACACCTAATGGGAAAGACGACGTGGTCAGGCTGACTGGCACGTGCATGAAGGTCCATATTGAATTTGACCGCCGGGAACAGCAGCAACGACGGTTCGCGCCAAACAATGGTGGTCAACGCGTGCGCAGCCCCTTGCGCCGTGTCTCTTTTTCGCTTTCGGATGGAGCCATCCAAATTATTTTCTCTTTCTGCAAGGAGAAGGTAGATAGCCAAGCAGTCGAAAATCTGCTGCAGGCAATCCAACAGTCCTTTGCTGGACTGGTTTCGTAACTGAGCAAAATCAAATTCAATTCAGGAAGGAAAAATGATGAGGACAGTTCTGTTTCCTGGACAGGGTGCACAGTTTAAAGGGATGGGGAAAGATCTCTTTCCTTTGTATCCGGAGTTAACGAGAGCAGCATCGGAGATTCTTGGCTATTCGGTGGAGAAACTTTGCCTGGAGGATGCAGAAAATCAGCTCCGCAATACTCAATATACCCAGCCGGCTCTGTATGTGGTGAATGCGTTCGGCTACATGAAGAAGAAACGCGAAGGGACCGCGGACGTACAGGCCGATTATTTTGCCGGACACAGCCTGGGCGAATATAACGCTCTGCTGGCTGCCGAGGTCTTCGATTTCGAATCGGGACTGCGCTTGGTGAAAAAGCGGGGAGAACTCATGGGGAAGGCTTCTGGAGGCGCGATGGCTGCCGTCGTTGGAATCGATGCGCAAAGAATCCGCCAGTTGCTTGACGAGAACGGCCTGCAAGAAATTGATTTGGCCAATTACAACACGCCTACCCAAACGGTGATCTCGGGAAAAACCGATGCGGTGAATCGCGCGGAAAAGAATTTTCGCGACCTGAAGATACGATGCGTCGTTTTGAATGTCACGGCTCCCTTCCATTCCCGCTACATGCAGCCGGCGCAAGAGGAGTTTGCCGCATTCATCAAACAAATCCGCTTCTTTCCGCTGAAGACCCCAGTGATTTCAAACGTAACAGCGAGACCTCACGAGAGTGGCAAGGTTCCTCAGCTTCTTATAAATCAGATCATCAGCCCGGTTCTTTGGAACGACAGCATCCGTTATCTGCTCTCGCAACGCGACATGCAGTTTACGGAGATCGGCAGCAGCATTTTGACGAATATGGTAAACGAAATCAGCAAAGCCGAATCCGTGCTGAGATAGCAGCATGCCGGGAATTGTTTTTTGTAATGTATTTATGCAAATACTGGAGGACTTCTTGGATCCCGTAAGAAAGCCTGTCGTGTTTTTGTTTTCAGGGCAAGGCTCGCACTATTACCAAATGGGAAAGGACCTCTATGAGTCTCATCCGGTCTTTCGCTCACAGATGGAGCGAGGCGACGCCATTATGCAGGCATTGCTGGGGCGCTCCGTGCTGGACGAGCTCTACCGGCACCCAATCTCGGCGCCGTTCGATGATCTCATCATCTCCCATCCTGCATTGGTGATGGTTGAACATGCGTTGCTCGAGACATTAGCAAGTGAAGGCATTGAGCCGGACTGTGTGTGGGGGAGCAGTGCAGGTGAATTCGTGGCTGGCATCGCTGCCGGCGTATGGTCTTTGGAAAGCGCGCTAGCGACATCGGTAGAGCAGGCAACCTGGGTGGCGCGATCTTGTCCTCCGGGAGGGATGCTTGCGGTCCTTGGCCCGTGGAGTCTGTATGAGAGCTCTCCAGTGATCTACAAGCATACTGTGCTGGCTGGGGTGAATTTCGACCGGCACTTCGTGGTTTCGGGTTCGACGGCAAATCTCGAAATGGTGGAGCGTTTTCTGGCCGATCACGGGACCAGCTATCAGCGGCTCGCGATCCCATTTGCCTTCCATTCTTCTGCGATCGATGCAGCAAGAGAACCGTTTCTAGGTTATTGCCAAACGCTGCCACACTTTAAGGCGCCGCAAGTTCGTTTTCTCTCAGGGATGACTGCTACGTATCTGACCGAAGTTCCACCGACTTATTTCTGGGATGTAGTGCGGCAGCCGATGCGATTTCAGGAAACTTTGGCACGGGCGGAGCGAGAGCAGCCGAGTGTATTTGTGGATTGCGGCCCCGCCGGCACATCGGCGAACTTTATCAAGTACAATTTGCCGCCGCATTCGGAATCACGATATTTTTCGGTTCTGACAGTTTTTCGTCAAGGCCCCCAGAACCTGCAACTCCTAAAACAATATCTGGCTGAAGAGACATTATCTGTAGAGCCAACGCGGTAATAGTTGAGCGTTGGCGATCAAGCACGGACTTAAGATCCGCAAACGGTCTCAATCACAGTATGGGTAATGGGCGTGAGTCCGTGCTCGTGCCGGTTTCAACTGAGAGTGTATGAAGGACATGATATTCAATGCGGAACTCCATAACATGCTAGTGGAAATGGCATTGCGGGTCTTCCGCGCAGCGCCAGTTTCGCAGCAGCCTCGTTGCGTCGTTCACATTGGCGGGTGGGATGGAGATCTTCTACAGCAGTTGGATGAAGGATTGCGAGACCTTCGGTCTCCAGAAGAATTGCAAAAATTCCCAATCACTCTGGTGAAGCTGGCGGAGAGTGGTTCACATAACCAGGGGGCTGATGAGGGTATTCACCATGTGACGATTCGGGCATCTGGGCCTGATGAAGTGCAAGTTGAATTGAAAGCCTTGGGAATCACAAGTTCAGACCAGATCCTCTGGGTTTCGACTTGCTTGGAAGGGAATTCGGAGCAAGCTTTATCGAGTACCTGTGGAGATCCGTTGCAGTGGGCCAAAGTTATCGGGAAGCACGGAATCATCGTCGCGCAAGCCATTTCTCTTCCAGCACAACACGCTTTGGGCACTCAGTTGGCAGACATAGATTCCACGCTGGGGGCCGATCCGGTCCTCATGGCCGCCGCAGCTCTGGGGTTATTCCCGCGTGCAAAGAACGTGAAGACGCTAACCGAAGCACCTGGGACCGGATTGTTGCTGGCACATTTTGAACGCAGAGATTACTTGGTTCGGTTGGCCAAGGAAGAAGACCTTCCCATCCTGATGACGCTGGAGCAGCGCTGTTGGGCTGTCGCTCTGCAAGCTTCGGTTGATGAAATTCAACAGAGGATTCACCGGTATCCTGCCGGACAACTCGCGTTGGAGATGGACGGCGCTGTTTGTGGCGTTATTTATTCCCAGCGGATCCATGCTCTTGAAGGGCTTAACCGCATGACCAGCGACAGCGTGTGGCAGCTTCATGCGGGCGACGCTGGGATTCTTCAGTTGCTGGCTGTGAATATTCTTCCTGAATATCAGCAAATGAATTTGGGTGATCAGTTGCTCGAATTCACGCTACAGCGAGCCACCGTCATGACCGGTGTGGAATCTGTGGCAGCGGTGACGTTATGCAAGAGATATTCACAGCAACGGCAGCACAGCATGGATGAATACATCCGGTGGCGCACTCAGCATGGAAAACTGCACGACCCGATCTTGCGCTTCCATGAACTGCATGGGGCCACCATTCAGCATCCGATTGCGAACTATCGCCCCGCTGATAAAGAGAATGAAGGCTATGGCGTGCTGGTGACTTACGATCTACAGCAGCGCCAGCGCGATGAAGTTGTCGCGGCTGAGATTAACGGTGGCAACAGGACTCCCGAGCAGTCACTGCAACTTGGTGACCTTGAAAA
>DASZEU010000466.1:0-12094 GCA_035940535.1 Candidatus Angelobacter sp. | reverse complement strand
ATACGATGCCGAAAACCGCATCAGCTCCACCTCTGGATTTACCTATGTCTACGACGCTGATGGAAACCGCGTGCAAAAGACCAATGGAAATATCACGCCAGCTAGGGGAACGCTGTATTGGTATATGTCTCCGGGGATTGTGGCCGAGTCTGACCTCTCAGGGAGCTTGCAATCAGAATATGTATTCTTCGGTGGCGAGCGCGTAGCGCGCAAGGATTTTCCAGGCAATGCCGTTTCCTATTATTTCTCTGACCATTTGAAGACAGCCTCGGTGATCACCGATGCTGTTGGCAACATTAAATCGGAATCGGATTATTACCCTTGGGGCGGCGAGCTGCAATTCAGCAATAACGACTCCAACCACTATAAATTCACCGGCAAAGAACGGGATGCCGAAACTGGGCTGGATTATTTTGGGGCACGGCATTATTCGAACGGGCTTGGGCGGTTTATCACGCCGGATTGGAGTTCAACGCCGGTTCCCGTGCCGTATGCTGATTTAAGTGATCCGCAATCCCTCAATCAATACAGTTACGTGCGTAATCTACCAACAACGCGCTCTGATCCGGAGGGACACGATAGTTTGTGGGATTTTTTCCGAGGAGCAGCCAATGGTTACGCCAGCGACAATTTAGCTGGTGTTGGCCGAAATGACCAGGGAGGATTCTTCTATCACTTGGGTCAAGTTGTGGGCGATGGCGGTGCCGTTATTCAAGGGACTCTCGAAGTTGCCGCCGGTGGCGTTGGTGAAGTTGGAGGAACCGCGCTAATAGGAACAGGTGTCGGTGCGCCCGCCGGTGTCGCCATCGATATCGGTTCGACCGCAGCCATTGTTCACGGCGGAGCCACAGGCTTGACGGGTGCAGCGCATTTAGGAAAAGCCATTGTAACCGCATTCTCCGGCCGGCCAGGAGACTTCAAACCCTCGACTCGTGGAGGTGCAATTCAGGACAACGCCGGTAAAAATGGCGGAACTAATAAATGCGAGAAGTGTGGTCAGGAAGTTGTAAGAACGCAAAATAAAGCAGGTGAAACACCGCCCAAGAACCAGTTACAAGTTCATCATGAGCCTGCCATCAAAGACGGAGGAGGCAAGAACTCTAAGCCTGTGGTAGCCTGCCGCGAGTGTCACCAGAAAATACACCATCCAACGGTTAAAGAGGAAGAGTAACGCCCCAGATGAATACACAACGACAGCACGAGCGGGAGCAGTGGGAGGAGATGCCAGAGATTTACATTCGTCTTCACAAAGATGAATTGGGCTATCCCCCTAAAGAGTGGGAGCAACTCAAAGGCGAACGAACCAAGAAGGGAGATGTCTTCCGCATCAAAAACATTCCCTTTTACGCGCGAGGCATTGCATGGGAAGACGAAGTTTCTGTTACAAAGTCTGAAGAAGGCTATTATCCCGTATTTGAGTCTGTGATCGAGCGCAGTGGTTATAGCACTATACGGCTTATGATCGAAAATGACGAAGACCGCGACAAACTGATCGACTTCTTCACCGAACATGAAACCTTCCTAGAGTTCAATGGTCGCCTTGTTGCGCTTGCAATTCCACGCCACAGATACGAAGAGGTTATGGAGTACGTTTGCAAAGAGAAAGATAGAGGCCGATGGGACGCTGAGGAGGGGTTTCTGATAGTAGATGACCCTAGAGACGAACCGAAGAAAGGCCCCGCAATTTAGCCACTGGCACTCCCTAGACCACGCTAATTCCCGGCGCAAAGGTTGAAAGGTTCCGAAGGCCCAGGTTCTATTAGCTGACTGTTATTCCGATTTCCTGCCCTTCTTCCGGGGGGAGACGGCCCACGATCCGCGCCCAGATCCCGGGCCTAGCGTGAGGCGATACCGACACGTCCTGGGGTGACTTTTTCGCTGTCCCGGAGTGCAAGTTGTGAGTTGAGTTTCTTCGCCGCCTTCGGCATCGGGTGCTATAGGACACGTCACCCCTGAAAGGTACATAAGGACAGGCTGTGACGAGGCTACTCTCATTAACTCTCCTTCGTCCCCTGCCGGGGACTGGATCCTCGGTATCCGTTTCCTTGAGTTCTATATCGGTAATCCATCGTAAGTTTGGGGTTTGTGGTTCACGCAACCATCCCGCCAGGGATGGTTGCGGCTGATACACGTCTCGTGTTCCCAAACATCGCTTTTCCGCAAGCTCTCAAGTCTTGCTCGTTACTCGCGTCTATCATGGGCACTCTTTCTCAGAGCCAATGGATTCCAGAGTTTGTGGTTTCGCAACATCTCGCCAAGGATAGTTGGGCTGATTCACGCAAAATGGCCCATTACCAAAACTGTTGGTAATTATGTAATTTTGGCAATGCCAGCAATGTCAGCTATTCTTACAAGTTCACATTCCAGCGAACCATGATGGTCGATCCCTTAGAGCGCCTTAAAGTTCTCATTAATTCCAGCACTCCCATCGTGGTCATGGAGACTGTGGAAGAGAAGCGTGCGGTCATGCTGGTGCGGGCTGCGTGTGCGGAATTGAATCTGCCTGTCTTTGAATGGAGCATTGCCGATGGCTTGACCCGCGCCGGTGTGATACCTGGGAACTCCGCTCCTGTAGCTTCCAGGGTTGAACCTAAAGCGCGCAATGCTTCGGGCGGCAGTGAATCGGACCGCCTGCTGGCCTATTTGATGTCGAACGTCAGCCGTCCGGAAGCGCCTTCGTCTAGCAACCCGAGTATCGTCAATACCAAGGAGCCTGCCCAGGTTTTGGCCCATCTGGAGATGATGACGATTGAGGGCGTCTTCATCCTGAAAGACTTTCATCGCCATATCGAGGAGGCGGTCGTCGTGCGGCGCTTGCGGGATGTGGCCCAGAGATTTTGTACCCAGCGGCAGACCATCGTCATTACTGCGCCTTCGATCTCCCTGCCCCAAGAGCTGACCAGCCTGGTTGAATATCTTGAACTGCCTCTGCCCGATGTGCAGCGTTTGCGCGCTGTCGTGGAGGTGGTCTATTCGCGTTTGGCAAAAACACATACTCTGAAATCCCAGATCGACTCTGCCGGCATCGGGGCCGTGGCGGAAAACCTGCGAGGACTGACGGAAGAGGAGGCGGAACGGGCCGTCTCGCAGGCCATTCTGAAGCATTATGCTCTCTGTCCCGAGGTGGTCACCGATATTCTGGAGGCCAAAAAGAACCTGCTGCGCCGCTCCGGGATGCTGGAGTTCATTGAATGCTCCGACAGCTTGGCCAATATCGGCGGCCTGGAGAATTTGAAGCGCTGGTTGCAACAACGTCGCGGCGCTTGGGAGGAGTCAGCTCGCATCTTTGGCTTGGAGCCTCCTCGGGGCGTAATCATCTTAGGCGTGCAGGGCTGTGGCAAGAGCTTATGCGCCCGCGCCATTGCCGGTGAGTGGAGGCTGCCGCTGGTCAGGTTCGATACCTCAATGGTGTTCGACAAGTTTGTAGGAGAGACGGAAAAGCGCATCAAAAAACTTTTTCAAGTTGCCGAAGAGCTTGCCCCGGCCGTGCTATGGATCGATGAATTGGAAAAAGTTTTCGCCGGGAGCGGGACAGATTCGTCCTCCTCCGATGCCGGTGTTTCCTCCCGGCTCCTGGGCTCCTTTCTTTCCTGGATGCAGGACCGCCGGGCCGCAGTGTTTGTGGCCGCCACCTCCAACAATGTGGTAGCGCTTCCGCCGGAATTGATTCGTAAAGGCCGGTTCGATGAACTGTTCTTCGTCGATTTACCCAACTTGGTCGAGCGAAAGGTGATCTTCAATCTTCAGTTGGCCCGCCACAAATTGAATCCTGCCAACTTCAACCTCGACCAACTGGTTACTGCCTCCAAATCCTATTCCGGCGCTGAAATCGACGCCGCCGTCCAGACGGCGATGTACGATGCCTTTTCAAGCAAAAAGACTGTGACCACGGAATCCGTTCTCGAAGCACTGAAATCAACGATCCCGCTCTCCGCCACGCGCGCCGAGGAGATCCAATCTCTGCGAGCTTGGTCGCGTCACCGGGCTGTGCCGGCGTCTTCGCCAGAGGTGTCGGCTGAGTGAAACTATGGTGAAATCTTGTGGGCTATTCCTTGAACCATGGTTGTCCAGTGGGCGCCGCCATCTTCCGACAATTCGCTCTTGAAAATCTCTGTATTGGCGACTGAAAAGTCGTTGGTGGTTCGGATCTCTATTCTCTTGCCTTCTCTCTCGAATCCACCAGGATAGGTCCAGAGATTGCCCTTGATGATCACAGTTCCATTGAAAGGTTGCTGCCCCGGTCCTGACATGGACGAAATCATGTAATTGCCGTCTTTGCTGTTGTAAGAATAGATAGAGAGCTGAATCAGTTTTTCTGCCCCGTCGGTAATTGACTGCTCACACATCAGAAAATTGCCCATAGGTGACCAGCGGCAGTCGATGCTGGAACTGATCTTATGAGCTTTACTGAACTTGGTATCTGAAAATGTGCCGGTGCTCTCCCATTTGCCCACGAAGACGCCGAGTTTTTTTGTGGCGTCCTGAATGTCGCTTGATGCAGCGCCAGCCTGAGCGATAGCTTGTGGTTCGCAGATCAATGCGACCATTACGAATGAGCAGAGTATTGATTTCATGAGTTGGCCCTTCAAAACTCTAGTCTCTTAACTCATCATCATGACAACCTGCCAGACTTAGGCAGAGGCGGCGCGCATGGGCGTTGATTCTTGTCCGAATTTTACCGAGACCACTTTGGAGACACCCGGCTCTTGCATGGTTACGCCATACATGACCGGGGCCACGCTCATGGTCTTCTTGCTGTGGGTGATGATGACGAACTGGGTTTGCACTGCCATGTCTTTGATCAACTCAGTGAAGCGGCCGATGTTGGCTTCGTCCAGAGGCGCATCAACTTCGTCAAGGATACAGAAGGGGCTGGGCTGATATTGGAAGATTCCGACCAGCAGAGAGAGAGCGGTTAGGGCCTTTTCGCCGCCTGAAAGCAACAGTACATTTTGCAGCTTTTTGCCTGGAGGCGAGGCCACTACGTCAATTCCGCTTTCGGCGGTGTTTAGTTCGTCGGTAAGCCGCATAAAGGCCTGGCCTCCGCCGAAAAGTTTGCGGAAGGTAAACTGGAAGTTCTCGTTGATGCGTTCAAAAGCTTCCTGGAACTTTTGCCGCGAGAAGTCATCGATTTCTTTGATGGTGGCTTCGGTGTTCTCAATGGATTCCCGCAAGTCTTTCCTCTGGGTTTCCAGGAACTGGTAGCGCTGCTCCGTTTCCTTGTACTCTTCGAGGGCCATCATGTTGACCGGCCCCATATTTTCGAGCTTGGTCCGCATTTCGCGGTAAACCGTTTCCTCGGAGGCCAGTTGCTCGCCTTCCACCAGCACGATCTCAGAATTGGCTCGTAGTTCGTCCGGGGTTACGCTCAGCTCATTCAGACACATCTCAGCCATGTGGGCGAGGTCAGATTGTAGCTTCGCAAGCTGCTGTCCCATCTCGGATTTGCGTTCGCGAGCGTTGTCCAGTTCCAGACGGGCTGTCTTCAATTCCTGCTCAATCTCTGCGATGCGTGCGCGCACCTGGTCCGATTCTTGCTGGAGTCGTGCGGCAACGGCTTCCGCCGATGTCTTTTCTTCAGCCAAGCCCGCCAGCCGTTCAGCGATCTGGATGTTCTCGGCTTCACGCTGTTGTTTTTCCGCAGCCGCAGACTCGATTTGCGACTTGAGAGACTCCACGCGTTGCGCCGCCTCTGCCGAGAGCGATTCGATGCGTTGCAGCGCCGCGCTGGCTGACCGGCGGCGTTCTTCCAGGCCAGCCAGTTTTGCTGCTGTCTCAGAGGCAATCTGTGCAGCCGTATCGCGCGCGATTTTTAGAGCCGCAAGTTGTTCTTGGGCGGCTGCGATTTCATTCTCCACCGCTTGGCGTTTCTGTTCCAGAGCCTCTGCCTGTTCCCGCTTCTCACTGACCGTGGCTTCTTTTTCACTGCGCGCCGAGCGTGTGCGCTCCAATTCCAGGCGGTAGGTGTTCAACCGCTGCTCGGTGCGGGCCAAGTCAGTCTCCATCTGGCGGAGGGCATGACCGGTGCTTAGCGCCTGTTTTTCCGCTTCGCGCCGCTCCTCTTCCAGAGTCGCCAGCAGCTTGGTTAATTCCACCAGTTCGCGCGCCAACGTCTGGATCTTGTTTTGGTCATTCTGGATTGCAGCTTCCATTTCCGCAGCCAGACGCGCCACCTCGCGCAATTCGCGTTTGAGAGAGAGCGGGCCTTCGCTGCGCTGTTTGCCTCCAGTCACAGTGACGTTGTGGAAGCATTCGCCGCCGGACGAGAGGAAATAGGCATCTGGATTGCCAAGGGCAAGATTGCGGGCAATCTTCACATCGGCTGCAATATAGCCATCGCGCAGCTTGGGAAGGATCACTTCCAGAGAGCGGCCAAAGCCGTTGAGCACCCGAATGCAATTCTTCAAGGGAACCAGATCTCCCGGCTCTGCGGGTTGATGCGGAGGGTCGTCCACAGCAAAAGAAAACCTGGCTTGTGAATCTTCAGGGTGGACCAGGAATGTGGCCCGGCCATCAACATCGGTCTGAAGAAGCTTCATGCCTTCATCGGCTGAATGCCAGGACTTGACCACCACATAGTTCAGTTCGTCTCGCAGGAAGTCTTCGACAACGTTCTCATAGCGGGAATCGACTTCCAGAAAATCAGCCAGCACGCCTGCCGGCTCAAAACCGTGGCCAACCGCGTTGGACTGGAACAGTCGTTTGACGGATTCGGTGGAATAGCCATGCTCGTTGATTACTGCTTCCAGAGAATTCTTCTTGCCTATGGCGGTGGCGTACTCGGAGCGAAGGCCATCGAGGCGATGTTTGGCTTCACTCTCCTCTGTGCGTTTGCTTTCGATCTGACCTCGCACCTCTTGAATACGTGCCGCCAGGGCTGTGACCGTTTGAGTGATCGATTCAAACTCAAAGGCAATCTGCCCGCGTTTGCCGCCAAAGCTTTCAATATCGATCTGAGCCGAGGCTATCTCGCGATCCAGCCGCTGCGCCTCACGGTCGAGTGAGGCAATGTGTTCTTCCGCCTGGATGATCTGGTTGCGGGTCTGGGAAGCGGAGGACATGACCTCCAGCACGGCGCCACGGCGGGCATCCTGTTGGCGCTCGACGTCGGCGAGGGCGGTGGCCGCCGCTTGCGATTCTCGCTGTTGCAGTTGCCATTCATGCTGGGCGGCCGCGACCTCGGATGCGGCTGATTCGGCAAATTCGCGATTGGCGCGAAGCTCGTTTTCCAGGGAAAGAAGCTGGGCTTCGGCGCGCTCCAGTTCCGCATGAGCGGCCGCCGAACGAACGTCCAACTCTGCGCACCGTTCGAGGTTATGAGCGCGGCGCGAGGTGGCGCGATCCGTTTCCAGGGCAATGGCATTCAAGGCCTGACGGTTTTCGGCAATCTCGTTCTCGATGGCATAGCCGCGCTGGGTGCGCTCCGAGTGCTCAGCCTCCTTACCGCTGACCGATTCCGCGCGTGTGCGTATCTCTTCGGAGACAGACTCGATGGCCGCGTTCAAGCTGGCTTCTTCGTTGGTCATTTGGGCAAACTTGCTGGCCAGCACGATGCGCAACTTCTCCCGCATCTCATCGCGCAGCCTGGCGTAACGTTCGGCCTTGGCGGCCTGCCGCTTGAGAGAATTCATCTGGCGCGTTACTTCGTCAAAAATGTCGTTGATGCGGGCCAGGTTCAGCCGCGACTGTTCCAGCCGCGCTTCTGCCAGGCGCTTCTTGGTTTTAAACTTGGTGATGCCTGCGGCTTCTTCGATGATGGAGCGGCGGTCGTGTGGCTTGCTGCTGAGGATTTGCCCGATGCGTCCCTGCTCGATGATGGCGTAGGACTCCGGCCCGAGGCCAGTGCCCATGAAGATGTCTTGAATATCACGCAGCCGACAGAGCTTGCCGTTCAACAGGTATTCGCTTTCCCCGGTGCGGAAGAGCCGTCGAGTGACCACAATCTCGCCCTTGGCAAATTGCATCGGCTTGAATTTGCGCCGGCGAATCTTAAGTACCACGGCGCCGGGAGCAACCTGCGCGGCCTCACTGTTCTCAGTTTCGGGATTCAAAGCATTAGCATTAGGCTCGGGCGACTCTGGAGCCGCTTCGGCCTGTGTGGACGTTGCTTCAGTTGGAACTTCGCTGGTTTCTGCGGAAGGCTCGCCCGAAGCCGTTAACTGATTCTCCGCAGAAGATAAATCGGCCTGGGCGTTGTCCAGCGGCCCCGGCTGGACCTCCGCTATGTGAGACTCCGTGACTTCCGAGGCAGTTTCACGGAACGACGCCTCATCCCAATCGTCTTCGGGGAGTTCATCTTGAATATCAATTTGCAACTCGGAATTGACTGGGCCTTCGTAGACTTGGGGATCGACCAGGGTAAGGGAAACCTCGGCCATTCCGGTAGGCTTGCGCTCGCGCGTCCCGGCAAAAATTACATCTTCCATGCGGACGCCACGCAAACTCTTGGCCGATTGCTCACCCAGAACCCAGGAGATGGCATCCGAAATGTTCGATTTTCCGCAGCCGTTGGGCCCTACCACGGCAGCGATGCCGTCACCCGGGAATTTCAGCTCCGTGCGGTCACAGAAGGACTTGAATCCGAGAATCTGCAGCTTCTTTAGTTTGAGCAACTCACTACTCCTTAAGCAACAGGCCTTATGACAAACCCGGCGCATAGCACAGGGCAGAGCAAGCGAAATTCGACCTCAATTGAACCTGGGTCTCACCGGCTGGAGTAGAGTACCCCTGTTCCAGCTAATGTACCTATAGAGTTAATGGGGGTCAAGAGCAGTCCCACAATATGTTGTGGATAACTGTGTGAACACCCATTAGGTCGCATTGTACTTGCAGCTTTAGGCCAAATTCATCCCCACAGTTTTTTGGTGAGAGTCGGGTGGGTCGGGAAGGAATCGCTGACAGAGCTTCACCTACTTTATCCCTAACGGGGTTGCGGAATCAAGTTGAAAACGAGCCTCAGCCACGGGAATTGCCATGACTGCCATAAATGCCCAGAATTGCCATAATTTGGTGCGAAGTACCCAGCGGAGTGTTTTCTTATGAACGCAATCCAAGAGGAAAGGGTGTTCATAAAATCGGTTCTGATGTACATCGATTATACTGGAGCCGGAAGGGAACCAGTATATGGGCTCAGCGAGAAGCAGAATTACACACAAACATTTC
The DNA here is from genome assembly GCA_035940535.1 of Candidatus Angelobacter sp. Classification (GTDB taxonomy): domain Bacteria; phylum Acidobacteriota; class Terriglobia; order Terriglobales; family Acidobacteriaceae; genus Angelobacter. The sequence continues at coordinate 2,932 of DASZEU010000466.1, read as the reverse complement.
CGATTGGACGCTATGAAGATCAAACGCGCACAAAAGGTCTTGCGAGCCAGTACCGAAACTGAGGCGATTGATCGCGCACTTGACCTTGTGATTTCTGAGGATGAACGGAACCGGCTCGCGCTCGAAGCTAACGAACGTTTTGTAGGGAGCGGAATTGAAAGCAGGTCGGGAACCTGAACAATCAATTGTGAGGTTTCGGGGTGGCTGTATTAATAATTTCCGCCTCACTGCGTGGGCGCCGTCAATTGAGTTGGATCGTAATAGAATTTTTCACGGATGATCTTGCCATCTTGCCAAAGTTGGTAGGCTATTTCGTTGAGAGTGGTTTTCTGCCCTTTAAGATTGGTAACCTCAAAGATCCAGTTGATTGCGGCGCGGTTGCCATCGGCAATGAATGAGTCAACTTTGCCAGTGATTCCCTTGATGGAGGCCAAAAATCTGCGCTCATTTTCCAGGAGGGCTGCCAATCCCACGCGTGGAGGCGCATTGTTCTCCTGCATGGTTGCGTCTTCCGCGTAAAATTCTTGGATCGCTTCCATGAATTTTCCTTGTTCCGCAAGTGCGATCAGTTTTTGGACATTTTCTTTGATGGACATTGGATTCATTTCCCTTCTTGAATGACAAATTCTCTAATAGTCAAAATAATTTTCTCTTGGGGCCGATCTTATCTTCCAGTCAACAGCCACAGGGGCTAAAGTCCTGAGTCTTTTTCCGCACAACTAAGGAACTTGCAGAAAAGTCAACAGGATTCATTTAGGCGCTCCGCGCTAGCCCATTTGCTTTATTCTCTCGAAAATCCTTTCTTTTATATGCGCTCCGCTTCGCTGCGCGCAAGCCTACGGCGTGCGGAAGGTGCTCTTTCCTTCGTTACCCAGCACTTACGAGTCAGCGTGGGCGCTTGCGCCCACGCTGACTCCTGGAGTTTCTAGATTTGGGCGGACTCTGTGAGGTTATGAAGAGCATTCCCGAGTCCCCCGAAAGGGGGACGTGTGAAAATAGCCCAGCATGGTTCGGCGCTGTACTTTGGCGCCGAACCCAATGCTGGGTTACCTTGTCAATAAAATAAGAGTCCCCTTTAGGGGACGGCTGAATCTTGATGTCCCACCGGCGACAAGAGGAGCATCATCCACGAATCAGTTTTGCCGATGCATTCAAGAAACTGCTGGCGGCGTATGGAAATCAGGAAGAATGATTCAGCCGTCCCTTGCGGGACTCATGTTTGTTTGCCATGCAACCCCGCATTGGGTTCGGCGCAAAATACCGCGCCGAACCATGCGGGGCTACTCTCAAAACGTCCCCTATCGGGGACTCAGGGCAACCTTGAGGTCCAACCGATGACCTGCCAGTCATCCTGAAATGTAGAAACTCCAGGAGTCAGCGTGGCGCAAGCGCCCACGCTGACTCGACGTGCTGGGCTACTCTATTCCGCCCTGCCCGGGCTGGTGCATAGCTGATTCGAATGGTACGGCGCCGATTTTCATTCTCTTGGGTGGGGCGCAGGCCCACACTTTAAGCGGGTCAAGAAAAAGATATTAGACTCTAGCGCCAAGATAAGCGAGAATCAAGGGACATTGAAGGGTTCTCTTTCAGTGCTCGGAACGCGTAAAAAAAATCTGAGCTTCCAGCGTTTTGCACAACCATCCCTGATAATCTCTTCGCAAAGCGGGGATTAGACCCATGACAACGAAATATCAGAGATATCTGGCGCGTAAGCGGGAAAAAGGCGAAAAGAAGGAAACGAAAACCAGACCTGGAGCTAACTTGCCGAGAGATGTGGAGAGGGCTTGGGCAAGGAACTCCCCAATTCATGAGTGCCTGGTTCCAGACAACTTGTTTAAGCAGGGCATCGGCAACCTATCTTTCAGCCGCTTGATGCCGAATGGACGCATCGCGCTCGGAATGTTCCTGTTGGATGTGTTCTGCCTCGGAGTAAAAGACGCATTTTTTTCAATTCTGGAGAGGTACGAATATGAGGCGCGAATAAGGAATTGGCCAGGACCTGAGCGCTTGTTGCCGATGCCCCCTGCTTGCCTTCGGAAGCTGGTGGAGGGCGGAGTGGTTTATGCGCGTGATCTGGGGTTTGAACCCCATCGTGACTATGAGGAAGCTCGCCAGATCTTTGGTGACCAGGAGACAGCGAGTTGCACAGAGCATTTTGAGTATGGGCATGAAGGCAAGCCCTTGTATATTTCCGGACCCAATGAGACTCCTGCTCGCGCGAATGCGATAGTGGAGCAGCTACGGCGGCGCAAAGGCGAGGGGAATTTTCATTTTGTTATGGGGGTGGACGAGCCAGAGTGGTGAAGTTACAAACTATAAGTAAAAGAATTCAAAGGCAGTTAGCGGGAATAGTGAGGTCCAAGCAGAGTTCCAGGGTTGCCCCTCCCGCCAAAAAAATTTAATCTGCAGAATACATTTACTTAGTTTCAGAGTGGATGTATTGTACTCTGACCCTTTTCTAATGAGGGGCAGGAGTGCTACGCATGCGTCGTTTATTGCAGTTTACCGTGATTTTTCCAGGAGTTCTGTTTTTCATTGGCATGACCGCGAGTTTTGGCCAAACACCAGATCCTAATAAAGAGGCAAACAGTATAGTTCAATCGCCATCGGCTTCTTATCCCAGAGTGCCTGGGATTCCAATTACCGTTGGAGCAGCCCAACCGGCCAGTGCAGCCCCCACCCTGGTGTTTCCAGCCAACGCAAAAACCTCCAGGGCCGCCTTGACTACGAAGACTACAGGCGCAGCAATGAGCAAAAGTTCGGGCGCTAACAGCAGTTCGGGTAGCAATGGAGGCAGCGATACAGAAGGTGACAACCTCGCTCGCCAGGGGAAAATTCGTGGGGCGGTCAGCGTTCCCGTCTTTACTGGCGTGTTCGGCCAGGGTTTCAATGATTTTCCGTTCATCATGATGGGGAAGGACCCTGCCCTTGG
>DASZEU010000465.1:0-6353 GCA_035940535.1 Candidatus Angelobacter sp. | reverse complement strand
AAGCTCAAGCAGATTGGCACCTCGGCGCGCCACGAACTGGAGCATCTGCTGAATAAGAAGATATTCCTCGAATTGTTCGTGAAGGTAAAACCCGGCTGGCGACAGTCAGCCGCTTTTGTGGACGATTTGGATTGGCGCCGGCAGTTGGAACAGCTACAAAAAAAGGAGCCGATGTAAAGTGAGCATGAACGGCCCAGCGAAGGGTCGGTGGAGTTTTGGACAATTCACGATGGAAGAGCCTAAAACATGTCCAAACTTAAATTTTGCATACCACAAAAATCTGTATGAGTCAACAACATTCGCATATATTTTATATCTTGTAATTAAGTTCAACGTTGAATCCTAAGGCAAAGTGATGCGCAAACGTTTGCGCTACTGAAATCGTTGCAGTGATTTTGAATTGGAATTCAGGCAAGCTCTCTAAAACTCAAGTTCCGGCGCAGGAGGTTTTTTCTTTGCCTTTTTCTGCGCTGAAATCAACTTATTGATTGGCTCCTCTTTCGGCAAATCCTCTGGCATTGTGCCACCAATACGCCCGATCGCATCTCTGACGTGTTCCCCAACCGCTCGGTGTACGTGGATCGCCTGAGTTTCGCCTTGGATTCGCTCACGCTCAATTTTCTGCTGCGTCTGAGTGATTCTGAATTCATTGGCTGCAAGCTCCGCTCGACCGGCGCAATCCAACAAGTCTTCATTTGGTGCGATCTTCTTTCGTTGCTTTATTTCTGGCAGCCCCATTCCATATAGGCCACGGTATCCAGCGTCGGTGAAAAGCCCCAGTCGCTTAACACCAGCACTTTTTGCTGTTCCAGCTAACAACTTGTTCCCTTTCCTGACACGATCTCGCAATGCTATCCGCTTCTCCTGATCGCTCAATTCCTGCAGTCGCGTCTGAGCAGCGAAATAAGTGTGCGCTGTTGCGATTTCAGCTTTGCTGGAGTCGCCATTCATGGCAATCAAATAACATGCGTATCGCGTTAGATACCAGTCTGCTCTTTCTAACTTCGCACCTTTGCCAGCCGTGATCACCTTCCTGGTATCAAGAAAGTGATATTCAGGCCTGAAGCCCGCACTTTCACAAGCTATTCTTGCTTTCTTAATTACAGCGTCAAAGTTGTCCCATTTGTCATATCCGAGAATCGCTTGGATGTCGCGGGCCATCCAATAGTCCTCGCCATTGCGAGCTGTACGCTTTTTCGCGTCTAGCGCCCTTATTACGAAATCCAGTGGCTCCATCTAAGCTAACCTCTCTTGGCTGAATAATATAGCACGAATGGGATATTATTTCCCATCATATTCCCATCATATTTTCTATTTGCTTTTTTATTCCAATATCTCCTATAATCCAGGTATAAAGTGAAGGAATGAAAATATGGCGTTAAGAGATAACTTCCAGAAATTGATAGACAAAAAGCAACAAGAGATTCGTGGTTTGGAGCTACAACTCAGGGAAGCAACCGCCTATATACAGGCCCTCCAGGATTCCATGAAATTGCTTCCACGAGAGACGGACACGGAAAAAACAGAACACACTCTGCGACCTGAGAGCACACTTTCCAAGACCCGAGACATTCTCAAGGCAGCAGGAACTCCAATGCCGATTGGCGAAATATTAAAGGCACTAGGACAACCTCTGGATATGAAGCATCGTGTTTCCTTGGCTGGTACTCTCTCTGGATATGCTAGAAAGCGCCGAATCTTTACTAAGACAGCGCCAAATACTTTTGGCCTATTGGCCTTCGGAGCATCGGATGAAGATGAGCTTCCTGAGGAATTTGGAAGCATGACGCAGTGAAGATGGGTTTTCGAGTCTATTGCGGAAGCGATTGAATCGGTTAAAATTCTGATTTTAAAGCCTTTGGGAGGTTCAACTTCTCTTCCTCACTCTTTCACCGCAATTCCCAGAGTCTTCATCTTCCTATACAGATGGCTGCGCTCCAGGCCCAGCACCTCTGCTGTCCTGGTGACATTGCCATGATTTTCGTCCAGCTTCTTCAGAATGTAGTCGCGCTCGTAGGCGGCACGGGCTTGATGCAGGGTTGAGAAGCCGGCTGGGACGCGTCCTGAGCCGTCGCGATAAACCAGAGGCGGCAGAAGCTTGCGCTCGATCTTGTGGACCGCGGGATTCATAATCACGATGCGCTCGATCACGTTGCGCAACTCGCGCACGTTGCCAGGCCATGAGTAACGAACCAGCGTATCAACCGCATCATCGGTCATCTCTTTGGTTCGCCGGCTGTACGCTGCAGAAAACTCTTTAAGGAAATGCCGGGTCAACTGCGGGATATCTTCCTTGCGCTCCCGCAATGGCGGAACGTAAAAAGGAATCACGTTGAGCCGGTAAAACAAATCCTCACGAAAATTTCCCTTGGAGATCTCGTCTTCCAGGTTCTTGTTGGTAGCGGCAATCACCCGCACGTCAACGCGAATGGCTTCGTCATCGCCCACGCGGGTAAAGCGTTGCTCATCCAGGGCCCGCAAGACCTTGGATTGGGTCTTCAGGCTCATGTCACCCACTTCATCGAGAAAGAGCGTGCCGCTGTCGGCCTTTTCAAACTTGCCTTCTTTGTCTCCAGCGGCGCCAGGCAGGGCGCCCTTGCGGTGGCCAAACAGTTCGCTTTCGATCCAATCTTCAGGAATGGCGGCGCAGTTGACTTCAACAAACAGGCTGTCTTTTCTCAGACTATACGTGTGGATGGCCAGTGCCACAAGCTCTTTGCCCGTTCCCGATTCTCCGTAGATGAGCACACGCCCGTTGGTGGGAGCCATCACACCAATCTGCTGGCGTAAGGCCTTCATGGGAATGCTGTCGCCCACGATGACGCTCTTGGATTGGACCTGCTTTTTGAACTCCGCATTTTCGCGGCGCAGGTGATGGGACTCCAAAGCATTCTTTATCAGGATCAGCGTCTTATCCAGCGAAAGAGGTTTTTCCAGAAAGTCGAAGGCCCCGAGCTTCGTGGCGCGCACAGCCGTCTCGATCGTGCTGTGGCCGGAAATCATGATGACCTCGGGATGGTCTTCCATCTGTCTGATTCGCTCCAGGGTTTCGAGCCCGTCCATTCCTGGGAGCCAGACGTCGAGCAAAACCAGTTCGCAGTTGCGCTTCTTGAGTTGTTCTACACAGGCTTCGCCGCTCTCCGCCAGCAGCACCTTATAGCCTTCATCTTCCAGAACGCCCCGCAGTGATTCGCGAATGTCGCGTTCATCATCGACCACCAGGATGCTATGCATTCCGCATCACCGTTCCCACTGTCTCAGCCGCCAGCGGCAGCTCAACCACAAACCTGGTTCCCAATGGCCGGTTCTCCTCTACCCGTATGGAGCCGTGATGGTCTTCAATAATGCGCCGCACAATGGCCAGTCCCAGGCCGGTGCCACGCTTCTTGGTAGAAAAATAAGGGAGAAAGAGTTTCTCTTTGACTTCGCGGGTCACGCCGTGGCCGGTATCGGCAACCACGATCTCAACTGCGTCTTTGCTTTCCACCAGCGCCGTAGAAATATAAATCTCACGCAGCATCGAGTCTTGCATGGCCTCCACTGCATTATCGATCAGATTGGCTAATGCTCTCTTGATGGCTTGCGGATCGGCCAGAGCCATGGGCAGCGACTCGTCGAGGTGCTTCTGGACGGTAACCCCATCGAGTTGGCCAGTAAACATGCCCAGAGTATTCTCGATAATTTCATTTACATCCGCCGGTCGCGGCTGCGCCGCCGGGAAGCGTGCCAGGGAAGAGAACTCGTCCACCAGCGATCGCACTGTCTCTACGGCTCCGGCGATGGTTTCAGCACAGCCCCGGATAACGGCCAAGGAAGCATCATCGGGCGACATGCCTCGGTCGAGATGCCTGAGGACCCGGTCCGCAGAGAGCGCTATCGGGGTCAACGGATTCTTAATTTCGTGGGCCACGCGGCGCGCCACTTCCCGCCACGCAGCTTCCTTCTGGGCCTTCAGCAGATCGCTAAAATCTTCAAACACAACCACATAGCCAAGCTGCTGCTGGCCATGTTGGACGGAAGAAGCGGTTACAGTCACATTCAGTTTGTCTCGAAGAACTGGAATCTCAAGTTGAGCGGCAGTCACTGACTTGCGGGCTGCTCTTCTTAGCAGATATTCGAGGTCAGTGGCCACGTCTGCCGGGAATATCGCTCGAAGGCTTGAGCCTGCCAGCGGAGCTCCGCCATTGGGCGAAAACATACGTCCAAAAGCCGCGTTGCTGTGCGAGACTCGCTGTTCGGGATCGAGCGAAAGCACTCCAGTAGGGATATTTTCGAGAATGGTCTCAATGTGCCGTCGGCGTTGTTCCAGTTCGGTATTGCTCTCAATCAGTGCGCGAGCCGATTGCTCAATCTTCCGGCGGCTGGCCTCCAACTCCCCGGCCATGGTATTGAACGATGAGATCAGCTCTCCTAATTCATCTGCTGCTGTAATTTCCACCCGATGGCCCAGATGGCCCCTTGAAATCTCCCGCGTGGCCTCGGCCAGCGCCGCCACCGGCCGGGTGACGAGCTTGGCCACAAATAGCGAAAACCAAGTGGCGATAAAAAGTACCAGCACGGTCAGCAAGGTCAGCGACAACATGTACATGCCGCGCAGTCGTTTTCGCTCCTGGCTCAAACGCGCATAATCATTTTGATTCTTGGTGATCTGCTCCAGCGTGGGGGAGAAGTCCTTTGGTAGAGGAATCCCAACTAATATTTTCCCCTGTCCTTGCACCGAAGACATGGAGAGAAGATATTCAGTGTTTCCTTTGGTCCATTTTTGCGGGCTCCGTTCAAGAAGCTCCAAGGCGGGCAATTCATTCCGTAGGTTGCCCCAGATTTCCGGTGCGTTGAGGGCCTTCACCTCCGCGCCATCTGCAATCGCCAGCGCAAAACCTCCCTGCAAGGTAGGTTGATGGCGCTGGAACTCCTCCGCCACGCCGGAGTATTCTCCGGTTTTGAAGGCACGTTGCGTCTCGGGCGATGTGGCCATCTCCAGAGCCTCCTGGCGGGAGTTTTCGCCGGCATAGTCCTGGAGAAGGCGCGCTATGTATCCAGAGTCTTGCTGAAGCTGCTGTACCGGACCTGAGAACCATCTATCGATCGAACGGTTCATCAATCCATAAGCGAACATGAACATCACAATCGAAGGAACAAAAGACAGCAACAAAGCCCCAATGACCATGCGCGTTCGAAAGCGCGAGCCGAGCACGCCAAGCTGCCGTTCGGCATAGAGCTTGACCAGATTGCGGAGCAAGACGAACGTTAGGGCTACCAGCAACAAAAAAATCAGGGCCGAAAGCGCCACTAAAAAGAAGGTCTGCTGGACCGATCCAGGACTCAGTTGCTTCAGGTTGAAGGCTGTCTGCGAGAATACCGCAACGAAAAGAATGAGCACTGCCAATGCCAGCGGTATCAGCAAAGCCCGGCGCTGGCTGACTGGCAACGAACTTTTGCGCTCTTCTTTGTTAGGTGCGGCCACAGGATTCCGGCTCTCGACAGAAATAGGTTTTAGATTCCAGGTACGGAGGAGAGCTTAGAACACATTATATGCACGTAAGGCAAGCTAGCGCCGTCGCGCCACAACCCGAAGCGTATCGGCCGCCAGTATTTTCTTGATCTGATTTCTGGCGTGGATGGCCCAGGGCCCAACCGTATCAAGCTTGGAGTAGGTCTGCCAGTGCCTAAGAGCTTTGCGCGGCTGGCGGGCTTTCTCGTAGGCAAGAGCGAGATTGTAGTGGGCATCGGCATAGGTGGGAGCCAGCGCAATCGCTGACTGGTAGGCGCGGATCGCGTCGGGCAGGCGGCCCGTTTCATCCAGCACATTGCCCAGATCGAAATAGGCGAGTGCGTATCTTGGGTCTACCTCAATCGCCTGACGGTAATAACGCTCTGCTTGAACATAGTCTTGGCGGTTGTAGTAGAGCGTGCCTAGATTAATGTGGGCTGCGGCATGGGAGGGGTCTAACTCTACGCAGCGTCTGTAGGCCTCAATGGCTTCCGCCTGGGTGGCCGGATCTTCCTCCAGTCCCACGCCTCGCGCAAAAAACTCACTGGCAGTTTCCGCCGAGCGCATGGCATGAATCTTGGAAGGTTCAACGATGCCTCGATCGACAAAATCCATCACGAACTGCCCATCGAGCGGTTCCACCGAAGCGCCTCGGTGTCGAAAGGCCACGCGTGACTTGGAGGCAAACGCGCTCGCCTCTAACAGCGGATTCTCCATGCCTGCAACCTGTTGTTGCATGGCCCGCAGCGAATCGCGGATCACCGCCGAGCGTACCCGCTTGGAGCGAAGCTCACGCAACTTTCGCAATTGCAGCAGATCAAAAAAAGAATAGGATTCAGACAGAGGAAAGAGACCTGCTTTT
>DASZEU010000464.1:0-7243 GCA_035940535.1 Candidatus Angelobacter sp. | reverse complement strand
CCACACGGGGAAACGTGTTTGTTGATACATTGATTATTCTCCTAATTTTTTCTTCAGGCGCCGTCTTTCACCGAAAGAGGGGCGAATTGTAGCCCAAAACCGGAGGAATAGCGCATCTTTATCTAGAAATTCAGGAATTCAGGAATCATTGAAGTAAGCCTTCAGTTGGAAATAATGCAGCAGTGGTGGTTTGTGCTTTCTAAGATTCACTCTTCCCAATCTTCAAAACTGGCATGGCGGATTGCCGGTTTTAACAGGTATTCATTATTTATTAATGGTTAAGTTAGGATAAGACCTTAAAAATCATTGTCATAATTGCTCATAGATAGCATTTTTATCGCTTTCAAGGGGCTCTTGAAGCAGACCAATCCATTGACTTTGTTCAGATTTTTGGGGGTAGCGTCGATTAGCGTCGATACTACCTGCACGAAAGAGAAGCCTGGCCAATGATCACCCTGCCGTTCGAGAGTGAGGCTATGCCGTAATGTCACTTAGTTTTGTGCTGACGGCGGAAGAGCGGCCCTTTAGGCCGCGTCCTGAGATGCATAAAATTGGGCTTTAGTCTAATGTCACTTACTTTTCATCGGCGAGTATAAAATTTTTCCTTCTAAAACGCCCTGTCATCCTGACAGGCGCGTTCTTTGCGCCTGGAAGAGCCTGTCCTGAGGTTCGCCGAAGGAACCCCGAAAATGCATAAATATTCTACGTCAGATTAAGAGGCAACTCGGCAACCCTCGCCTCTGGCGACTCCCATAATGCATTAGGCCCTCCCCACACTGACGTGTGGGTCTACTCGTTACCGTGCCTTCGGCACTGCATCAGTGTTGATGCGTCCTCCGGCGCTGGGCAGGTTCTACAGTATCGGCGTGGTTCAACCCCTTTCAATACTCATGAATAATCCAGGCTAGCTGCATGGTTGTCTCCTGGAGTTCTCGTAGGGTGCTGAAATGTTCGCTGCTTGTGCGCTATACTGCGGAATTGCCACTCGTTATTTTTGAAAAAGGGATCATCGGAACTCATGTCTAGCAAAGCGCTCCACGAACTGGAGAACGAAACGGAAAAGCTCATCGGAAACGAAAACTTTCCTGCATTAGAACAGAAGATCTACAAAGCCATCGAACTGCTGAAGTCGGCCCGTGAAGGCAAGGCCGCGGCAGAGCGCGATGCCAACCGGCTGCGGGAGCAGTTGGAACAACGTGAAGAAGACCTGGAGCTTCTGCGCGCGGAAGTAGTGGGACTGCGAAGGGAACGGGAAGAGGTTCGCGGCCGCGTTGAAAAAATGCTTAAACAACTCGATCAATTGGTCGCAGAAAGTTAACTTCAGAATTGCGGAGAGTTCTGTGCGGCCACAGAGCCATTGGGGTTTTAAATCACCCAATTGCAAAATTACCCAATTACCAAATTTGCGATGGCTGAGTGTTGCCGTCACCGGGACAGGAATAGAATTCTCGTTTGAACCCACACAAGGAAACTCATGCCCATTCCTCACACCATGACCACGACCCAGTTTGAACTGGATGGCTATCAGGTTGTGCGCAGCCTGGGAGTCGTCCGTGGAATTATCGTCCGCTCACGCTCGCTGTTCGGAACCATTGGCGCCGGCCTGCAAACCCTGATTGGCGGCAACATCACGCTCTTGACTCAGCTCTGCGAAAAGACCCGCGAAGATGCCTTTGATTTGATGTTGCAACATGCAGCCCAGATAGGGGCCAATGCCGTGGTCGGTATGCGCTACGACGCCACGGAGATCATGCAGGGAGTCACTGAGGTGTTGGCATACGGAACGGCGGTGGTAGTCGAGAAACGCGAAAAGCCATAGTCTGGCTCCTTAGTTGATCCGCGATGGTCTGACCAGAATTGGAAGTCCATATTGCTTGGGGTGCTTGCGATGAATGTCTGCTTTCTCAATTATGGCAATTTTGGCAGTCATGGCAATTTTGGCAATTTCCACTGTTGTTTTCTGCGGAAACCGCCAAGAATTCTCTTGACCTGGGGATTCACAAAGCGATAATCAAATTGATGTAGCAACTTTGTATTCGAGGAGATAGGACTTGGCTACACAAGCACCAGCAGCTCCCGTGCGGGTCGAGATCTACGATCAGGTTTACAACCTTCGCGGGACAGACGCCGATTACATTCTAAAACTGGCCGAGTTTGTTGACACCAAGATGCGCAGCGTAGCCGAGCAGACCGCCACCGTCGACTCGTTGCGCTTGGCCGTTCTGGCCGCCTTGAATATCGCGGACGAATACCACTTGCTTAAAAAAAGATATGAGGCGCTGGCCTCCGAGTACCGTCAGAGGGCGGGAATGCTCGCCGGTGCATTGGATGAGGTTTTGGAAGAAAACCGCAGGGCCGGGTGAATCGGCTCATGTACTGATTTTCAACTCGATAATCTCGCTGGTTAATTTTCCATCCACAATTTCCAACCTTCCTACAGTAATGGGCAGCTTGAACCTGCGAGGGCCGGCGCTGCCGGGATTGAAGTACAGCACTCCATCCTTTACCTTCTGGCTAGGCTGGTGGGAGTGGCCGCTGATGACTGCCGCGAATCCAGCAGCACTGGGGTTCAGGTCCAGCGCCTGCACGATGTGAATTACGTACAGGTGTGTCCCCGCCAGCTCCACCGCCTCCGTTTCGCGGTACTGCCTGGTCCACGGTTCGTGGTCAACGTTGCCGCGAACCGCGGTGACCGGAGCGATCTCCCGGAGAGAAGGAATAATGTCTGCGGCTCCTATGTCTCCGGCATGGATGATGTGTTCTGAGCCATGGAGGGCCTCCATGGCCTGCGGGCGCAGAAGCCCATGAGTATCGGAGATCACGCCGATGATCATCTATAGACCTGCTTCAATGCGGGAGCGCGGGTCCATGTAATCGCGCAGGGCATCGCCGATGAAGTTGAATGAGAGCACCGCCAGCATCACAGTGGCGGCAGGGAAAAGCACCAAGTGAGGCGCATCGAAAAGGTGAGCACGGCCGTCATTGAGCATGGAGCCCCAACTGGCCGTGGGTGGCGGCACACCCAATCCTAGAAAGCTCATGGTGGCTTCCGCCAATATCGCGCCTGCCATCCCGATGGCGGCCTGCACAATCACCGGCTGGATGATGTTGGGCAGAATGTGGCGGGTCACGATACGCCAATCGCTCGCGCCTAGAGCGCGTGCAGCCTCCACAAATTCTTTTTCCTTCACCGCCAGCACTTGGGCCCTGACTAGACGCGCGTATCCTACCCACCCGCCAATGCAAAGCGCCAGGATCAAATTGAAAATGCTAGGCCCGAGAAAAGCCACAAAGGCAATAGCCAGCAGGATGCCTGGGAACGACAAGAATGCGTTCATGATGATCACGTTGAAAAACTTATCGGTGTATCCACCGTAGTATCCGGCAATCGAGCCGAAGATAAGTCCGAGCAGCAGGGAACCGGCTACCACTCCGCTCCCTACCAGCATGGAAATACGCGCACCGTAGATGACCCGGGAGAGAATGTCGCGGCCAAGTTCATCGGTGCCGAACCAGTGGGCTCCGCTTGGAGGCTGAAGTCGGGAGGACAGATCGAGCAGGGCTGGGTCTTTGGGCGCGATCCAAGGAGCAAACAGGGCGAAGACCACGAAGATGGCCACAAACACCATTCCAGCAGCCGCCAGTCGATTACGGCGTCCCAGTGTGGTTGCGGCGGTCCAATGAATTGCCATATTTGCCATGATTTGTAATTGCCAATTTTGAAAGCTGATTACTTCTTTGATTTCGTTGCCGGTACCGCCAGGTTGTTGGTCACAGAGAACACTCCTGGCACTTCGTTGGCGCGGATGTTGGCAAGGTTTTTGTCCATGGTGCTGTCCACCACGCCTTCCAGTATCACGTGGCCGCGGTTCACGATAATCCGAATGGGTTTGATGGGCGGCAGACCATAACGCTGCAACGGTCCGTAGTGGTAGATGGCCCGGAAGAGCTGCAAACGAAGGCGATCATCGTTGGGGGATGCGGGTAAAACTTCGATATGATTGTCTACTTTTTCCACGCCTTCAATCTTTTTCACAGCATGTTCGGCATCCGACTTCAGGTACGGCTGGCTGACGTACCCTAAGAGTACGACGTTGTATCCGTCTACCTTGAAGCTGATCGAGTCGAAAACATCATAGTTGGGCAGCATCAGGATCTTGTGAATGACCTCCTTCTGGACACGTTCGGTAAATCGAGCAGGAGGCTGCGAAGCCTTTTGCAGTGGGATGGGCCATGCAAAGGATGCCATGATCAGAGGCAAAACGAAGGCGGTCAATTTCACGGGCTTTCTCCTGAATATTAAGGATAAGCTCAATTGAGTCGCTATGGTGAGGCAGTTCGCAGACAAAAGCAGAACGCCGGGCCGAACTCATACATAATCGAAAAGCGCCATGAACCCAAAATCCGTATGCAACTGCTGGTGGCAATGAAACAAGGTCAATCCTGGATTATTGGCGACGAAGTCTACCGAGACTTCCTGGTATCCGCCAATCATGACCACATCTTTCATGATTCCGGCGGTTGCATTTCCCGCCAGGCTGGTTAGTTCAAAGCTGTGCCGGTGAAGATGAATTGGGTGGATGTCGTCACTGGCGTTGCGCATCTTGAGGCGATAGTGCTTGCCTTCTTTTAAATGAAACGAGGCTGGAGCAATTTTGTTGACCATGGGGAATGCCGATCCATTAATGGTCCAGAGATTGAAACCCTCTTCAGCGGCATTCTGTTTCTCAAATGTCATCTCAATCGTCTCGTCGGGAGTGGACGCGGTTGCTCCCGGCTTGGCGAACCGGGCATAACTCCAGCGGAAACGAGGCGGCGCAATCCACTGCGGTTTGCCCACGCGTCCGGCATATTCAACCACGATTCCCATGCCATGATGGCGATCATCATCGGCAAGGTCGCCCATGGTCCAGACACCCGGATGGTTCATCTGAACAATGGCTGAAATGCGTTCCCCTGTGCCCAGCCAAAGCACCGGAACCGTGGCCGGATTGGGCACTGGATTGCCATCCAGCGCGACGACCCTAAAAGAATGACCGGGCAAAGCCAGGCTGCGAATCTCGGTGGCGCTTCCGTTCAATATGTGGAACAAGACTCGTTCGCCCTGTTTCACCCGAACCGGCTCTCCGTGGCGGTGCATGCGGCCATTGATGGTAAAGGAGCCGTAGCCGACTTCATATCCGTGCAGCATGCCCTTCGCCAAGGAAGCTTTCATTGCGGTCTCGCCCTGTACTTCCAGCGCCTTCACGTGAGCAGCGGGAGTGAGAAAGTCCTGCGGCATGTCCCCGCCGCGGCTGAAAGTTGGCTCAAATTCTTTCAGGACGAGGAACACCTCGCGATCATAGTTGCCCGGTTCATGTTTCGGCTCGATGTAGACCGGGCCGACTTGGCCGCTGTATTGTCCGGCAGAGAGGTCCGCGCCTGCGCGGATGTGAGTGTGATAAAAGCGAAAGCCGGCTGGCCGTGGCGTAAAGACTATGCGGCCCTTGCCCCGCGCGGGGATGAAAGGAGTGCCTTCTTCGGCCGCGCCGTCCACCTCAACCGGCAGGAACTGCCCATGCCAATGGAATTGCTCTGGAACATCCGTATCGTTATAGAAATCCACAATCGTCTGTTCTCCTTCCTTCAGACGAAGCAGTGGTCCGGGGAACTGTCCGTTATAGGTGGTGAGGGAGAGAATTCTATTTTTCGCAATCTCCACAGGGGCCGATTTGATTCGAAAAGTGTAATTTGCTGGCCGGGAGTCATCGGGAATATGAGAAGGCTGGTTCTGCTTTGGCGTCTCGGCTTCCGAGGAGCTGTGTCTGGTGGGTAGCATAAGCGCTCCGGCAGTCATGCTCATCGTTTTCAGAAAATGCCGTCGTGAGCCAAAGGCGCCTTTCATTGGTTCTCCTTCGAGCCGAATCCGCGCATATCCGCGTGAATCCGCGGTAGGTTTTTGGTTGCCGCGATGTGCCGCACGGTCTGTTAATTGGCTGCAATGAAGCTGGCGACTACCGACGCCAGTTCTTCGCCTTTGTCTTCCTGCAAAAAATGTCCTGCCCCCTGTATGGTTACGTGGGGCTGGTTCTGTGCTCCGGGTACCAGCTTTTGGAACGGGCGTTCGCCGCCCTTGGTGACAGGGTCGCCGTCGCTGAAAGCTGTGAGCAGCGGTTTCTTCCATTGCTGCAGAATCTGCCACGCTTTGCGATTGGCCTCGCTGGCCGGATCGTTTGGTTCAGTGGGAACAAGCAGTGGAAACTGCCGAGCACCAGCTTTGTAGCGGTCGTCGGGAAACGGAGCATCGTAGGCGGCGATCACATCGGCCGGTGGATCGTTGACGCAAGCGCCTTTCACGATGCCGCCAATATGAAAGTTGGGAGTGGTCTGTGAATATTCACGCCAGCGCAAAAATGCCTCTGTCGGTTTTGCATCGCCGGTGGGCAGGCCGGTGTTGGCTACCACCACACGCGCAAAGCGGTCAGGGTCGTCGGTCAAGACTCGCAAGCCGATCAGTCCGCCCCAGTCCTGGCCAAAAAGTGTGACTTGATCCAGGTCAAGCGCCCGAACAAAGGCAGCCATCCAATCGACGTGACGTTGGTAGGAATAATCTTCGCGCGAGACTGGTTTGTCAGACCGTCCAAATCCAATCAGATCGGGAGCAATCACCCGATGTCCGGCAGCCACCAGAACGGGAATCATCTTGCGGTAGAGATAGCACCAGGAAGGCTCTCCGTGAAGAAGCAAGACTGGCGCAGCGTTTTTCGGACCTTCATCTATATAGTGGAGGCGCAAGCCATCGATTTCCACGTAGTGCGGCGCGAAGTTGTAGCCGGGCAGGTTTGCAAAACGATCATCAGGAGTGCGGAGAGATTCCATTCATGCCTCGACAGCAGATTCTAACATCGCGAAGAATGCAAAGGATGGGGCACGTTCAAAGCCCCTTGCATCTGGAGCCGAATTGGCTTATCGTTACGTCATGATTGACTTGAAGCTCCAAGTACCGGTGACCGAAGAAGTCGAAGTCGATGCCGAGACTTTGGCTGCGATTGATCGTGGGCTTAAAGCTGTTAAAGAGGGCCGCGTCGTCTCCTCTGACGAAGCTCGCCAGCGAATACAAAAGTGGCTTACAAAATCCTCTACTCCGAAGACGCGCTAAACGACCTAGAGGCCATTCTCGATTACATTCGTGCTGACAACCCAAAAGCGGCCGAACAGTTTGGGACATCCCTTCTCAACCACGTTCAACTCTTGCAAAGATTCC
>DASZEU010000463.1:0-6805 GCA_035940535.1 Candidatus Angelobacter sp. | reverse complement strand
ACGGCATTGGAGGCCGAGGCCAGCAGAACGTCGTTTTCATTGATCGCACCCACACCGGTATGCAGGATTTTGATCTTTACCTTGTCGCCAGAGAATCTGGTCAGGGTGTCAGCCAGCACTTCGGCTGAACCCTGCACATCGGTCTTCAGAATGATCGGCAGCTCCTTGGTGCCGGCAGTTTTGATCTGCTCGGCCAGACCTTCGAGCGATATCTTATAGCTCTTGGCCAAAGAGGCTTCGCGGGCCTTTTGCTCGCGGAATTCGGAGACCTGGCGCGCCTTTTCACGTTCGGCGACGACCAGCAATTGATCACCCGCCTGGGGCAAGCCTTCCAAACCCAGCACTTCGATTGGGGTGGAGGGCGGGGCCTCTTCCACAACGCTGCCACGATCGTCAAACATGGCACGAACCTTGCCGAAAGTGTTTCCTAAAATGAAATTGTCGCCGATGTGCAGGGTGCCATTCTGCACGAGTACCGTCGCGACCGAACCGCGGCCACGATCGACCTTGGCTTCGATCACGGTTCCGGATGCGGACCGCTCCGGATTGGCTTTAAGGTCCTGAATATCAGCCACCAGGCAGATCATCTCCATCAACAAGTTCAGATTGGTATGTTGCTTGGCGGAAACATCCACAAACACGGTGGTGCCGCCCCATTCTTCCGGCATGAGGCCACGGTCGGCAAGCTGCTTCTTTACGCGTTCCGGGAGCGCATCTGGTTTATCGATCTTATTGACAGCCACAATAATGGGCACCTTGGCTGCCTTCGCATGGTCCATGGCTTCCAGCGTCTGGGGCATCACGCCATCATCGGCGGCCACCACCAGGACAACGATGTCGGTAACCTTGGCTCCTCGCGCCCTCATGCGGGTAAAGGCTTCGTGACCGGGCGTATCGAGAAAGACGATCTCGCGTCCAAACGCGGGAGAATCTGTCTTGGTAATCTTAACTTTATAGGCGCCGATATGCTGGGTAATGCCACCAGCTTCTCCACCAGCCACATTGGTTTCGCGAATGGCATCGAGCAAAGATGTTTTGCCGTGGTCAACGTGACCCATGATGGTGACTACCGGCGGACGGGTTACCGCAGAGGCGGCTGTCGATGCTTCGGTTGCACCCGCGAGCTGGGACATCTCTGCCGCTGCCTGATCTTCAAAGCTGATGACCTGGACATCGGCGCCGAAGTGACGGGCCATATCTTTTGCCAGATCAAAATCCAAGGTCTGGTTTACGGTAGCCATTGCACCCTTCATCAGAAGGCGCGCAATCAGATCCTTGGCCCGGATGCCCAGCTTTTCTGCCAAATCTTTTACGCTGATGCCTTCAGGTATGGTCAGGGTACGCGTAATCGGCAGTGGTTCGTTGGAGACCGAAAAACGCGGTGGGGGCGTGAACCCCTTCATCGGTCCTTCTTTGGGTCCCTGATTGTAAGTGCGCTGGCCAGGACGACGCGAGGGCGCCGGACGGCCCGCAGGCTTGCTGCCGGGAGCGCCAGGAGGGGCCAATCCTGGGCCTGCACCCATACCCGGACGCGGCGCAAATCCGGAACGGTTGGTGCTGGTCGGGTGAGGTCCACGACGCGCTTCTCCGGGCCGGCCAGCATATTGTGGCCGCCCACCGGGACTGCTGCCTGGAGGCCCACCCGCTGGACGGGGGCGCTGAAAGATTGGTTGTCCACGGACTACGCCGCCCTGCGGACGTCCGCCTGGAGCACTCGACATGCGTCCTCCAGGACCACCATGACTCTGCATGGGTGGCCGCGAGCCTGAAGGCGGCGGCGGAGCCGGCGGTCGTTGCGCAATAGGGGCCTGATAAACGGGGCGCGGGCCAGTCTGCGGCGTAATCATTCGACGCTGCGGAACGATCGGCTGCTGTGAGGCAGGTTTAGCCGCAGGAGGCGGTGGTGGAGCGTCAGCCACCGGAGGCACGGCCACGGGTGCTGCTGGCGGCTGGGCTTGAACTGGTGGTTGCGCCACGGCCACCGGAGGCGGCTGCGTCGGCGGTGTAACAATCACGGTCGGCGGGGCTGCCTTTTCAACAACGTGAGGCTTTTCAACAGGCGCAACCGGAGGAACTTTGCTGACCGGAGGAGCGACCGTTGGAGGCTCTTCGGGCACTACTGGAGGCGCAACTACGGGAGGTTTCGGGGCTACCGCGACCGGTTTTTCCTGGACTGCGGGCGGAGCAGCAGCAACCACTGGAGGCCGAGGTGGAGCAGTGATCGCAGGACGCGACGAAACTGGTGGATGGTGCTGCTGCATTTCTTTCTCCTTCAGCAGCTTGAGCACATCCCCAGGCTTGGAAATTTTAGAGAGATCGATTTTGGGTTTGATCTCTCCGGGAGCAGTTTTCTCCCTGGAAACGGCAGAGCTAGACTTGGTCGTAAAATACCTTCTTATCTTTTCCGCTTCGTCAACTTCGACGGAGCTGGAATGCGTCTTTTTTTCTGTTACGCCAACTTCCAACAAGATATCCAGGATGGCTTTGCTCTTTACTTCAAGCTCCCGGGCCAGATCATTGATTCGAATCTTCGTCATCCGCTCTGCTTTTCCTCCAAATATGTCCGTTACGCGATCATAATGACCTCACGGTTTCCTTCGTTTTATCTTGCAAAATCACAATCATTCGCCAGCTTCATGGCCCGGCTTTGATGTCTGTGGCTCCGCCCCTTGCTCCGGCGCGGTCCCTTCGTCGTCACCGTGCGTGTGGACTTCAGCCACATCCGCAGGCGGGGCATTTTCTACTCCTGCTAAAACTTCTGCCTCATATTCCTGGCCGGTTTCCTCAGCCTCGGCGTACTCTGATTTCTCCTGCTGCTCTCCCGCGGTCGTTCCGTCTCCTTCGGCCAAAGGTGCAGATTCCAAAGTATCCAACTCAGCCGGGGCTTCACCTTCCAGCGGTGCGGCAGCCTCGAGGCTAGAGAAGTAATTATTCACTGCAAGACTGATTTTTTCCACAGTTTTTGGGCCTACTCCCGGCAATTCTTCAAGCTGCTCAGGAGTCATATCAGCCAGGGCCTCCACTGTGGTGATGCCAGCTTCGTTCAGCTTCAGGATCAATTGCTCCCCCAAATCGGGAACACGGTCGAGCGGCGTGGCGGACTGGTTGACCAGGGAGGCCATCTGCTGCTCCACTTCCTGCCGCTTTTCTTCTTCGCTCTTGATATCAATCTTCCAGCCCAGTAGCTTGGCCGCGAGCCGCACATTTTGGCCTTTTTTACCGATGGCCAGCGAGAGTTGGCTGTCATCCACCACAACTTCCAAGTGTTTTTCACCGGTTTCCAGGACCGTGACGCGGCTCACTTTGGCGGGTTGCAGCGCCTTTTCGGCAAAGGTGACCGCGTCTTCATGGTATTCAATGATGTCAATCTTCTCCCCGCGCAGCTCGCGGATGATGGACTGGACTCTCATGCCTTTCATGCCCACGCAGGCGCCCACGGCGTCTACATCCTTGTCCTTGGACATCACAGCGATTTTGGTCCGCTCTCCGGCCTCGCGGGCAATGGCCCTGATGCCTACCGTACCGTCGTAGATTTCCGGGACCTCGGTCTGGAAAAGATTCTGTACCAACTCCGGGGCCGCACGAGAAACAATCACCGCCGGGCCTTTGGAGTTCTTGTCCACGCGCACCAGCACAACACGGACCCGCTCCCCGATGGCAAAAGATTCGAGCCGCGACTGCTCTTTCCTGGGCATGCGCGCCTCGGCCTTGCCAATATCAAAAATTACCTCGGGACCTTCAATGCGCTTGACGGTGGCGTTGATAATCTCGCCCACACGTCCGATGTATTCGTTGTAAATAGTGTCGCGCTCGGCCTCGCGGACTTTTTGAAAGATAATCTGTTTGGCAATTTGCGCGGAGATGCGCCCCAAACCTTCGGTGGACTTAAGGAAGCGAACCTCGCCGCCAATCTCGGCGTTGGCGTCGATCTTGCGCGCATCTTCCAGCGAGATTTCCAGTTGAGGATCTTCAATATCGTCATCGGATGGAAGAATGCTCTTGACCGCGTAGACCCGGATATTTCCGCTGTCTTTGTCGAACTCGCCCCGTAAATTTTCCTGGCTCTTGTCTTTCTTGCGAGTAGCGGCAACAATGGCATCTTCCACCGCGCTCACTACAATCTGCGGATCGATTCCCTTTTCGCGGCTTAGAGCATCAATGACGTTATAAATCTCGCTAGCCATACGTTTTCCTTAAACGACTTGGTCCCCTACACTTCCGGTACGACATTGGCCTTCTCTACGTTGGCCAGATCGATTGCAACGATTTTCCCGGGTTGAGCATGACCAGGCTTGGGTTTCTTGCCGGAGGTCAGTTCCAGCATCAGCCTATCATCCTGAAAACTCTGCAGCCGGCCCTCAAAATGCCGGTTGCCGTTGACAGGCTCCCTGGTCATCACTTTAATTCTGGTGCCCATAAACCGCAGATAATCCTGGGCCCGAAGAAGCTTGCGATCCAGTCCCGGCGACGACACTTCCAAGATGTAGGAGCTGCCCGGTACGGCGTCTTCCACATCGAGAATCGTCGAAACTTCGCGGCTGACGTTGGCACAATCTTCGTGGGTAACGCCTTCCGGTTTATCAATTGTGATTTTTAGAGTGCGGGCTTTACCTCCGCCACGCATCTCCACTTCAACAACTTCAACTCCGTGAGTGGCGGCCACCCGCCCGACGATGTCGCGAATTTGATTGAGTTCCGCTACCATCCACCTTGAGCCGCTCAGCAGGCTTCTGGATCTGCCGGCGAAATCCGGATTCCCGCACCGATGCGAGAGGAAGCCCGGCAAACCAAACAGCACCCAAAAAGAAAGTGGGCCTCTCGCCCACTGGTACGTCCGCCACGGATTTGGACCTTACAAACCCACTCAAACCTCCAAGAGGTTTAAGTCGAAACCAGTCACAAGTTTTATGATACGCGCAGTTGCCCTAAAATACAATGCGATGGCATGAGCAAACTATGGCGAAAACCGCAGAATTCCTGCTTTTTTAACATGCTCTTCGGACAGAACGCGGGTTCCGCAAGGCAGCGAATATCACCAGAGTTTAAAGGGGGAGTAACTTCATTCGCGTCTA
This sequence comes from Candidatus Angelobacter sp., assembly GCA_035940535.1. Taxonomy (GTDB): domain Bacteria; phylum Acidobacteriota; class Terriglobia; order Terriglobales; family Acidobacteriaceae; genus Angelobacter. Next base: position 1,733 of record DASZEU010000463.1, on the reverse strand, counting down.
TTTGTGCAGAGCCAAGAAATCTGCCCACAGTCGGAGCCAGAAGATGAGTTTCTGAAAACCGGAATCAGTCTTTTGGGATGCCGGTTTTATGCGGCTAGATGGAGGCCAAAACACCCCGCAAAGGCGGATTTGTTCTAAAAATAGAACATTAGTGATTTCTATTGCGGATTGAATGGCTTTCATTTTAGAGTTCCTATTCAGCTACGTTGCTTCCGTGAAGGAAGACGTCCAAACAGCAAGTTCTGTGGAGGGCAGCGAAAGAATGGAAGGGCCCCTGTAAGCAAGTTCACAGATCGTTGCGAGGAGAAAGTATGCCGACAGTCGTGCCAATTCAACCGCGGGCGCAACAATACGTGGTTATTTCCCCTGAGGGAAATCAGATCGAGATTCCTAAAGAATTGTTTGGCGCACTCTCCGATTTCCTTCAAGGCAACGCTAAGCCAACCGGCTCAGTAACCATTCAATTCCGCAATGGTGGAGTTGCTGGGTTGGAAGCGATGATTAAGAAGATTTACAAATAACAGAATCAGTCGTACACTACCTTAATAAGTTCGAATCCGGGGTGGCCTTTACAAGCAGTCATTAAGAGGATTAAGAAATTCTAACTAACATTGGGTCCTCCAAAATAGGTTTTGGAAAAGGTTCCAGTGATTGCTGATGCGGAAAGAATTGCAGGATTTTATGGCTGAGACCAGAGTTCATCTCGCTGACTTACCCGCGCGAAATAGTAGCGACGTAGCGGTTGAACATGCAACACCCGACAAACCAAAGGCGTCTTTTTCAACAGCGATGGATCTCCAGGGAAGATGTATGGCGGTTTCACCGGATGGTTCTCATATCCCACTTCCCAAAGAGTTGTTCGTGGCTCTGATGGATTTCATGCAATCGCGCAAATGTCCTGGATCGATTACCATTCAGTTCCGCAACGGCGAAATTACCTGCGTAGAGGCGGTGGCGAAAAAGACATTCCGCAATCCCTAAAAAAGAGGTTGCAAAAACGGCCTGATGAAACAGGGCCCTGATTTTTAGTTCCCGGAAGCTTTTCCGGTTTTAACAAGAAATTTGGCCCAGAGAGGCATAGCTTCTCTGGGCCTTTTCGTTTTGCGGTGAGGGAAGAAGTAAAACGGCGCCAACCAGTGCCGCTTCCCACCGCAAATCGGCTCCCCTCAAGGGGAAAGGAAGGAACGATTATGTCTTCACCTGCTCTCGATCTATTCCGGAAAAAAGTACCAGAGGAAATCGGCGGCAACACTTTTTTGAAGAGAGTTCCCGAAGAGCGGACTCGGAGCATCAAGGTGTTGCTCGTGGCGTCCGTTTCGGCGGGAGTCCATTTTGCCTTAGGTGTGCTTCTGACTCCGTTGTTCGCGATTGCATTTCTTGCGGCTCGAACCCCGTCACACCCCGTAATTTTCGGACAAATTAATGGAGCCACTCTAGCTGTTTTTTTTCCAGTGCTTTATGGAATTGTCGGATTTGCGGTGGGTGCGGCAGCGGCCGGACTTTATAATTCCTTGGCCAAACATATATTCCCTCCTGAAACCACAGTGCCCGAAGTCGAGGAAGAATCCAGGGGCTTGGAAATCGTCTACAGCCGTCCTGTTTAGCTTCCCGTTGGTTGACGACAGTTACCGGATTGGGGAGATCAATAGCGCTCGTCTCGTTGCGTTTGTTCTCCCTGGTATGGATGTCTGTTCCCACGAGTTCTCAATCTTTGCTTGACATTAAGCCGACCC
>DASZEU010000462.1:0-4410 GCA_035940535.1 Candidatus Angelobacter sp. | reverse complement strand
GTCCGGCTGGGGAAAATGTGTGCCCAATCTTTCGTCCTTCCTCCACAAGCTGGCGCCATTTCAGCAGGGTTATTTGTAGCACCCGTTGGTCAAACATTGGACGAATTTGATTCGTCAGCCAGTTGTTCAGTGCGGCGCGTCGGGCAAGATCAGTCACGCTCTCAATGCCAAACCGAAGTTCAGCAAGAGTTACAGAACTCACATAAAGTTGCCCAAGTGGAAGGAGGAAATGAAAGCCACAACGCGGGCTTCGGGTTTTGGCGCGGTTACGGAACAAGTGCCTCGTGGTAACAATAGGCTGGCAGACTACTAAACTAGGAAGGAACGGCAAGTTTTCCATGGGAGTTTTTGTACCGCCGACACGGCGAATGGGGCCTTCTGGCACATTTGGCACATATAAGAATCAATAACTTACGCCCTGCCAACACTCGAAATAGTTCAACTCCCGCCGCCTCCACCAATAACCCCGCACTAGGCCGTCTGTCGCTGGCCGTCAACCTTTGTGGAAAAAGGAAAAGATTTGCCGGGAATGAAAACCGAAAAGACCGTCCCGGTGTTATTACTACGAACCGATATGGAGCCACTATGTTTCTGCACGATGTCTTTCGAGAGCCATAATCCAAGACCGGTGCCCGTCTCTTTTTTGGTCGTGTAAAACGGTTCAAATATTTTCCGTCTGTCTGCCGGCGCGATGCCTGTACCCGAATCTGCAACCGTGATGCGAGCGCCCGGCAGTCCGGAGTATTTCCAGCTATGTGAGTCTCGCACTCTTATGGTGATTGTCCCCTGGCTGCGGATGGCATCGATCGCGTTGGCGATCAGATTCGAGAACACTTTACGTATCTCTCCTGGGAAAACAGCCACTTCAGAATGCCTCTGATATTTTTTTTGTACCTTGATCGCCTTGGAGGTGATGTTTCTCTCATAAAGTTCCAGTACTTCATCCATGACTTGGCCCATATCAGTGGGCACGGGAGAGGACGTGTCACGGTAAAAACCCAGTGTGCGTCTGGTCATGTGCGCCATTCGAGCCAATTCCCGGTCGAGCAGTGCAAGCTGCTTCCGTGCCTTCTCATCGAGCGACCTGTTCTTTCCAATGAGGTAGGCCAGGTTTGTAACGGCAGCCAGAGGATTGTTCATCTCATGTGCGATTGTTGCCCCTAATTCGCCCGCGGTAACCAGTTTTTCGGCGCGACGTAATGCCGCTTCGGTCTGTACTCGATGGGTAATGTCGCGTGCAATGGTGGCTGCTTCGCTGATCTTTCCCTCGGCGTCGAACACTGGAGAGATTGAGAGAGATACATGAATCCGCCTGCCGTCTTTAGTTACGCGTTCCGTATCGAAAGGCGCGATCCGTTCGCCGCGGCGGAGCCGTTCGAGAATGCCGGTGATTTCGGTGGATCTTTCCGGCGGTGCAAGAACGGCCACACTCTTGCCAATGATTTCCTCAGGCCTGTACCCATACATCTCCTGCGCCGCCCGATTCCAGGAGAGCACAGTACCATCCAGGGCTTTGTTGAAAATCGCATCTTCCGAGGAGTCGACCACGGCTGCAAGTTGTGCCCGGCGTTCGTCGGCTTTTTTTTCGGCTTCCGATTTCTTTTTTGCCAGGCTGATGATGATGAGAGACACTATGCTGAAGAACAACAGGCGCAGCAGATTGTCGAGCGTGGGCACGAGGGAAAATCCTGGTCGCAGCAGGAAGAAGTCCACGGCGGCTGCGGACAGCAGAGTCGAAAATATTGCCGCGCCAAAGCCGCATACGCGAGCGCTGAGCGCCACGGCTGCGTAGAAAAATGCAAATGGCATGGTGCCGGCCGCAGGCAGAAATTGCAGCAGCAGCGCGAGCGCTACGAACATGGCCGCCATTCCGTATCGGACAACCCAGGGCGAGCGGCCCAGGTCCCAATTCGAGATCTTGTAACGTAGTGACATTTCGCTTCACGCCGAGTACTTCAGCCGCTCTAGGACGTCATCAGGATGCATCGGCTTGGCCCATAATTCAAAGAAATAACCGTCGTGCTTGGCCTGTTGCGTGAGATCGCGCGTTTGGGCTTGCCCTGAAAGCAACACAATTCGCGCTTTCGGACAAATGGATTTAACTGCCTTGGCCAGCTCGATTCCATTCATTTCCGGCATGACCACATCAGTGATCAGGATGTCCAGGCCAGTGTTGCGTACCCACTCCAAGGCGCTTGGGCCGTCATACGCAGGAACGGCCACGAAATTGCCACTGTCATTAAGAATATCTGCCAGCGTGTCTGCAATTAGATGGTCGTCGTCCACAATCAGGACACTGCGGCGGCGCTCTTCCTTCCCAGAATCTGGATTCTTGCTCGCTCCTACGACATCGCATGGCGGACCATGCTCGCGGGACATCACAATTGCTGCATTCATCATTTACCCCCTTGTCAGTTTGCCCGCCCAAATTTGAGATGCTGTCCTTAGGCGGTGTGTCAGCCAACTTCTGCTCGAAATAAGGCAACTAACTTCTGGGGAACGCGACTTGAAAACGGAAACTTCTCTGTCGTCGCGCAAATAGGCCCCCTTTTTGGCAGGCTGCTTGAAATCCCTGCCCCCGTTGCGGTACACGCCTTTGAGCTAATATGGAAAAACGTAAAACCAGGATTCTCTTCGCCGACGATGAACCTGCTATTCGAATGACCCTGCCTACTATTTTGCAGCATGAGGGTTTCGAAGTGTCGGTAGCGGCCACAGTTGCAGAAGCGCTGGCCTATATCAACCGCGAGTCATTCGATGTGTTGTTGGCCGATTTGAACATCGGCGAGCGCGGAGATGGCTTTACCCTCATCAGCGCCATGCGCCGCGTTCAACCTCAAGCGGTCACACTGATCCTGACTGGCTATCCCGACTTCGAAACCGCACTGCAAGCAATACGGAACCAGGTAGACGACTACCTGACAAAACCGACGGATGTGAAAGAACTCGTCACCACCATCAAAGAGAGATCGACGAATCCACGGCGGGTTACCCCCTTGCAGGTCAAGCGCGTGTCAATGGTGCTGCGGGAAAGCGCAGATGAGATCGTAGAAGAGTGGCTCCAGGAAGCAAGCAAGAACACGATGCTTTCTTCGCTTCCGCTCAGCAAGAAAGCACGGATGGATCACATTCGGCTGATGGTCGAGGAGCTGGCGAAGCGAATCGAGGCTGGTTCAAATGTGATCGACGGCCAGGAGAAAGAAGGCGCGACAAAGCACGGTCAGCAACGGTACGAGCAAGGCTATACCGTGCGGCGTATTGCGATAGAAGCCCGGCTACTGCACAGTGTCATCTCTCGTGTCTTGCACAAGCATCTTCTCGTCATCGACATGAGCACGTTCATCTCCGACATCATGCTCATGGGCGAGGGTCTTCATGAAGAATTCGAGGAATCAATCCGAGCTTTCGAAGAACAGTCACGCCGTCAGCAGACAGCGTGAAAATCACAACGTTTTCACGAAAAGCGCACCCACTCCTTCTCCAACATAGATTGGTCCCCCAGAAAAAGAAGCGCTTCGGCCTGAATGTTCTGAGAGCTGGCACACGAGTTAAAATAGAATGTTCTCTTAACTCCCTCCTTCAAGGACCATTATGGCGACAGCAGAAACTACCGCAGCTCCGATTCGTATCCCTTACGGGCCTTTCCGCAACGAACCCCTCACTGATTTCAAGAACCCAGAAAATGCGCGGCGCATGCGCGATGCCCTGGCCAAAGTACGGGCAGAATTGGGTCGCGAATATGACGTCGTGATCGGCAACCAGCTCATCAAGACCGACCGAAAGATCAAGTCTGTAAACCCTGCCCATCCTTCGGAAGTGGTTGGCGCCTTTTCCGAAGCTGGAAGTGAACACGTTGACGCCGCGGTGCAGGCGGCCGCCCGGGCTTTTGAGGGCTGGAAACGCACATCAGTGCAAGAACGCGCCGACTTGCTGCGCAACGTCGCTGCGATTCTGCGCGAGCGGCGATTTGAGTTTAGCGCCTGGATGGTTTTTGAAGTAGGCAAGAATTGGGCAGAGGCCGATGCTGACATTGCCGAGACCATCGATTTTGCCGAGTACTACGCTCGTGAGGCCCTGCGTCTGGCGCAAGCCAAGCCTGACGTGCAGATACCGGGTGAACATGATTCGTTCATGTACATTCCGTTGGGTGTAGGCGCCGTTATTGCTCCGTGGAATTTCCCGTGCGCCCTGCTGGGTGGAATGAGTTTTGCTTCCATCGTCTGCGGCAATACTGTGGTCATGAAGCCGTCCCATGATTCGCCGACTGTAGCCGCCAAGCTCTTTGAAGCTTTGCAGGAAGCCGGCCTGCCGGATGGCGTGGCCAATTTTTGCCCTGGCTCTGGGCATGGTTTTGGTACAGGTCTGGTTGAACATCCTCTGACCAGGTTCATCGCCTTCACCGGCTCCAAG
>DASZEU010000461.1:0-11450 GCA_035940535.1 Candidatus Angelobacter sp. | reverse complement strand
TCAAGGGCGGCACGCTCGCCTTCGCTATCGCCGACTTCCTTGAATATGGCTGCTGCCGATTGAAGCAACTGCTCCCCGGTGATCAGATTCAATCGGCCAATGTTTAAGAGTGTGTTGGCCTGTCCTCTCTTGTCGCCTAATTGCTGGAATAGCCGCAAAGCCGACTGAAAGTGCGAGTGGGCCTCTTCCCATTGGCGCGTATCGAACTGAAGACGTCCGATGCTCGAATGGGTGGTGGCTTCCAGCAATGCATTCTTTGATTTCTGGACGATGGCCAGCGCTCGCTCGTGCAATTCCACCGCTCGTTTGTTGTCTCCCATCGACGAGTGCAGTCCGCCGATGCGGTTGAAGATCATGGCCTGGCGCTCGGGTTGGTTCAAGCTCTGCCAGATCTCCAGGGCGCGGCCATAACTTTCCACTGCCGCCCTCTTATTGCCGAGCGACGATTCAGCCGCAGCGCGGTTTTCGTACGCCTGACCTTCCCATGTAGGGGCCTTGGCGGCGTGAAAGAGCGAGGCTGCCAGATTGAACTGTTTTCGCGCCTCCTCATGGCGCTTGAGGGCAAGATGAACTCCGCCGAGATTATTAACTGCCATGGCCTGACCGAAGGGCTGTCCGATAGACCCATAAGTACCGAGGGCCAAAGCAAAATACTCCACTGCTTTTTGGTATTGGCGGGCGTCGTGGCAGGTCCCGCCCAGGTTATTCAACACCGCGGCTTTCTTCTCTGTGTCCTGGAGAATGGAAAAATACTCTAAGGCCTTTTGGAAGTAATCAATTGCTTTGCCGGGATCTTTGGCTTCCTTGTAATAGCTGCCAAGATTGTTCAGGGCGATCCCCTCTTTCCAAGGATCACCCGCCGCCTTCGCCAGCCGGAGCTGTTCGTTCAATTGTTCCAGATTGGCTTTTGCATCCTGCAACGAAAATCCTCGCTGAACACCGGGTTGAGACAAAACTCCCTTGGCAATGTCTCCAACGGGCCCCTGCTTCTGGGGAGGCCCTGCAATGATCTACCTAGCGGCCAAATCAGGCAAGTAGAAAGTCTGGCCCCGCTAGGATATTTATGCATCCCCGGCGCTAAACGCTTGTCGTTATTGGTCTTCGTTGCGTCGCTATGTTCAACCTCTTGTGGCCGGACGACTAAGGCGCGCTCTTGGCAATGTCGCCTACCTTGGCTTGTGCACTGCCGGTGAATGTAACAGTGGCGCTATCCGTATCCACCTCTGTCACTGTGGCATCGCCTATTTTGTTGGTGACCGTTTTCAGGACCTTTCCTGTTGCTGGATCTTTGATCGTTCGGGCAGCGCGGCTGATTTCGAGCTTATCGCCAACCCTCAAACCTGACTTGCTGCCTACATTAAGGATGAGCGTGTTGCCGCTTACGTCTGCCACCAAGCCCGACACGTCGGCCTTAACGGTCGGCAGCTTGGCCGCAGCATCATCCAACTGCGTAGCCGTATCGGTCACGGATTGTCCGACAGCTTCGCCCAGCAGTGTCTCGGCAAAGTTTTTACTGGTCATGTCAAAGGCTCCGCCGCCGGCTCCGTACGCGCTGCCGCCGGCGCCCACAAGCGATGTTCCGCCGCGTTTGGACTGCCCCGCCCCGGTGACCGCAGCCAGGATTTCTCCAGTAGTGGTATCAACCATTCGGGCAGTGATGTTGCAAACCGCCTTGGCTTCGCGCTTCTGTACGCCGCCCACTCCAAAACGCCCAGTGATCCCCCCCAATCCGCCGCCCCCCACAGTTGTATTCTTGTCGTCACGGCCGAATTGGGTAATGGATCCAATAATGATGGCATCGACACCCAAGATTCGTCCGATTTTGGCCGCGGTAGACGAGTCTGCACGATCGCTGTTCGAGAAATTCTGCTCGGCCAGTATCTTATCCAGCGCTTTCCGCTCAATCACCGAATATTTACCGTCTTGGACAAGATGCTGCACCAGCATGTCGGAAATGCCCTTGCCCACGTCTTGATCGGTGCCGAAAACGGCAGCCACTGCCGTTTTCACCGTTCCATATTCGAAATCCATCACGGCGACGCGCTTTTTGCGGGGCGCCTGCTGCGCCGCGCATGTCATAACCAACAGAGAGACAATGCAGACGAAACGAATCATTCGGGACATAACTCTGTACTCCTGCCTCCAAAGTGTTGTAATCAAGGGGAAGTTTGCTAGGGGAATCCTACTTGAGTTGAGAGCGGGAGGCAATCGAGAAATCAGTCTGAACTCCCGCCTCCGTTTGCCACTGCTCTGGGCCACCGATTGCCACCGATTGAATGGCTGAGTGCAATAAGTAGGCCAGCATGTCGCGCTAAAGAGCGGCCCTGGTTTCTTGCCTTCGACCGCGCAGCCGCTAGCCGAAAAAACTGGTTCTTCCTACGCCGTAGTGCAGGAAATGAAAATGCTTTGTTTGATGCGAGATCAGATTCTTGTGGCCTCTCTGCTGTCTCTGCGGCTTCTGCGGTGAGATTTTGATTTTGGATTTCCTCCGATTCTAGAGATGAACATCTATAGAGTCTGTGCGAATTTTGGCCGATAAACTCCTCAGGACATCAACAGATTCAACCATTCAGGTTCCTGCCCTTTGGAACTTTGAAAATTTTAAGGTGTCCAGAATTCAGACAGGTACTTTACGACGGTTATATGCAGCAGGTAGTCTATAAGGCCAGTATCACGGAGGTAACTACCTATACGTTACACGTTACATGTGTCATGTATACAGTGCCTTAGGGGCTGCTGCATAATTAGAGAATATTAATCAACAAAGCACTGTGGCATTTCGGTCCAGAGGTCGGCATAACAGAATGCTGCGGGGGGAACAGGTATAAATGAGAAAACAAAAGAGAGGTCGCTCCAGAACGAAGAAGGGTAAGAGCAGAAGCAAACGTCCAGAAAAATATCTCATCACGTTGAGAAAAAAGCTGGGGATCATAACCATGCAAGAGGCAAAAGCGCGGGCCATGACAAAAGCTTATGCAGCTTGCAAAGGCGATGCAATACTTGCCGCAGCCCTGTTGGGAATCGGCAAGACGTCGCTTTATCGCTTTTTGAATACACGCTGATTCAAAAGAGTGCGGAAGACGCGGACGTGAAGCTTTGCAAGAGGTACATTTGCCGGCTTCAGACTGAAGGCATTGTTCCATAACTCCAAATGATTGCAGGTTATTTGCAAAGTCTTTAGCGAAAGTCGATTCATCTTGGGTTGTATGACAATTCGTGCAACGCGTCGATTTCAGGGCCGATGCTTTAGCGAACAGTTCGCGTAGCATCGGTTCTAAATTCACTGAGTCTGGTGTCCAATTCGAATTGAGACTGCCTACGGCACGATTGGAGTACCCGGTATGATCTCCACGTGATTACCGTTGGCGCAACGGCACGACGGAAAGTTTTTCAAGTGCAGGCTATTACGATTCGAAATTGAAAACGGTCTTCCATTGGTCAAAAAGTGAACTTACTCAAGAGTCACCGGCTTTAGCCATTGTTTGACCCCGCCATGTTTCGCGCAAGTACCGCTTACGTGCTGGCTTGAGCTATAGGTCAAATCGTTGCATTGGGCCGTAGCGTTGTCTGGAGGCTCGACCACCTTGATTCTGATCTTCCTCCAACGACCGGTCTCGCTGCCTTTGCTCGAGTTGGACGGCTGCCCGGCGGTGGAAGCTCCTGATGTGCTGCTTGGTTGCTGCGCACTGGATTGTTGTGGATTTGCAGTTTGGCCGAAGATGGGTAGGCAGATCAGAATCGCAAGCAAGAAAGCGGCTATCAGCTTCATTGTATGATCTCCAACATTCAAAGCGTACACTTTGAACGGCAGAGAAGCAACTCCCCTCAATCAACACTCCCTTCAATCAACTTAACACTACTCCGTTAATCCAATTGCGGTGCCGCTCGCGCTATAATCCGTTTGGCTGAACGCTGATTGTTGACTGCTCTTAATGACCGAACCCTCCACTCCATTGATGCGGCAATACACGGCGATCAAGAAGCAGCATCCCACTGCCTTGCTGTTTTTTCGTCTGGGTGACTTTTACGAGCTTTTTTTTGAAGACGCGATTGTCGCCGCCCGCGAATTGCAGATTACATTGACTTCGCGCAATAAAGAAAAAGATGCTGCCATTCCCATGTGTGGTGTGCCCTATCACGCTGCCGAAGGATATCTCTCGAAACTGCTGCGCAAAGGATTCAAAGTAGCGATCTGCGAGCAGATGGAAGATCCTAAAGTAGCCAAGAAACTGGTGCGGCGAGAGGTAACGCGCGTCCTCACCCCCGGCACTGCCCTGGACGGGAGCATCAGCTCGGAGGAGAATAATTTCCTGGCTGCGCTGGCACGTGCCTCTGGCGCAGTGGGCCTGGCCGCCCTCGATCTTTCGACCGGCGAGTTTCGTGCGACTGAGTTTCGTGGCGAAAATGCCGAGCGGCGCATTGTGGAAGAGTTGCACCAGTTGAGGCCCCGCGAGGTTCTTTATCCCTCTTCGCTGCCTCTCTTTGATCAAGCGCCCCTCGACCCTTCCAAAAGCTCTTCCACAGAATCGAATTCACAAGCCAACCCGGTTGCCTTCCAGCAGCCGGGTGACCGGACGCGATTCACCGAGACTCCGTTGGAAGACTGGGTTTTTGCTACCGACTACGCGATTCCCCTGGTTGAAAACCAGTTTGGTGTGCTCTCGCTCGAAGGCTTTGGGTTAGAGGGCCGCCCGGCTGCCGCAGCCGCTGCCGGAGCCATTCTTCATTATGTCCGGTCTACTCAAAGGGGCACGCTCGAGCATGTTGATCGCATCGGATTCTACGATCGCCAGCAATGCCTGGTGCTCGATGCAGTGACTGTCCGCAATCTGGAGCTGGTAGAGCCGCTGTTTGCCAACACCGGCGATGAGGTCACGCTTTTTCGCGCCCTCGACGCAACGCTAACTCCAATGGGCAAACGCTTGCTGCGCTCTTGGCTTTTGCGGCCCTCAATCGATGTTGGTGAAATTCAGAAACGCCTGGATGCCGTCGACGCTGGCGTGAAAGAGTTCATTGCCCGTGAGGAATTGCGGCGCGCGATGGGAGGTGTGCAGGACATCGAGCGGTTATTGAGCCGGGTAACACTGGAAACTGCGAATCCTCGCGACCTACTGGGTTTGTGCGCTAGCCTGAATCGAACACCATTGATTAAAGCTGCCCTGGCACGGCTTTCATCTTCCCGTTTGCAAGAGCTGCATCTCTTGTTGGACGATCTGGCTGATCTGCGCGGACGCATCGAGAAGACAATCGTCCCGGAGCCTCCGCTTACCCTGGCCGATGGAGGTGTGATTCAGTCCGGCGTCGATGCTGAACTGGACGACCTGCGTAACCTAAGCCGCAATAGCAAGCAATACATCGCCCAGATCGAAGAGCGCGAGCGCCAACGGACGGGCGTCAATTCGCTCAAGGTAAAGTTCAACTCCGCCTTCGGTTATTACATCGAGATCAGCAAGGCGAACCTACACCATGCGCCTGCCGATTACGAACGCAAGCAGACGTTGGTCAACGCCGAGCGATTTACCACGCCTGAATTGAAGGAATACGAAATCAAAGTCCTGGATGCGCAGGAAAAGATTGTAGAGATCGAGCGCCGATTGTTTGCTGAGCTGCGCAGCGCAATCGCTGCGGAGGCCAAGCGGATACGCCAAACTTCACTGGCTTTGGCAGAAGTCGATGTCCTGGCAGCGCTGGCTCTGATCGCCCAGAACCGGGGCTATTGCCGCCCCCAATTTGTCGATGGCCTTTCGGACTGTGCTGATCCCGCAGATTCCAGCGAACTGGAGATTGTGGGTGGACGTCATCCCGTATTGGAGCAGCAAGGCCTGACTGGAAGCAATGACAGCTTTGTTCCGAACGACCTCTATCTCAATTCCACCAGCCATTCCATTCTGCTCATCACTGGTCCTAATATGGGCGGCAAGTCAACGTACCTGCGGCAAACTGCTCTGATCGTGCTGATGGCCCAGATGGGATCGTTTGTTCCGGCGCGTCTGGCGCGCTTGCCCATTGTGGACCGCATCTTCACCCGCATTGGCGCCAGCGATAACCTTGCCCGAGGACGCTCGACCTTCATGGTCGAGATGACCGAGACCGCTGCCATCTTGAACACGGCCACGCCGCGTTCTCTGATTCTATTGGACGAAATTGGGCGCGGCACCGCAACCTACGATGGATTGGCCATCGCCTGGGCTGTAATTGAATACATCCACGCCAGCAGCCGGGCCAAGACCTTGTTCGCGACCCATTACCACGAGTTGACGGAATTGGAGAGCCTGGAGGGAGTCAAAAACTTTCATGTCTCGGTCAAAGAGAACGCAGGTGGCATTGTCTTTCTGCGCAAAGTCGAGCCTGGCCCCGCCGATCGCAGCTACGGAATCGAAGTAGCCAAATTGGCTGGCCTGCCACCCGAGGTTGTAGTTCGTGCCCGCGAAGTTCTCCATGAACACGAAAACGCAGAGCAGGAAGCCACCAGCCATCTCGCCAGCGGTCCCAAACCGGCAGAACCGGCCATGCAGATGACGATGTTCACACCGCTCTCTCAGCGGATTGTGGACCGCCTACGCGAAGCCGACCTGAATAATCTCACGCCACTGGAGGCGTTGAATCTGCTCAATGAGTTGAAGAAACAGATTGTGTAGGGCTGTTTCACCGCAAAGGACGCCAAGGGCGCAAAGGAAAGGCGACACCGCGGAGACGCGGAGAAAACCAAAGTCAGCTACCGTAACTTCCCTGTATTTGCAGGCTGCTCATCCCGGTAACAACATGGGGTACTAAATTACATTGGAATTAATCGTAATATGATGTAATATCAATAATCACAATGAAACAAGCTGTAAATTTCCGTTTAGAAACTAACAAGATAGCAGCACTCGACCGCCTCGCAAAATCATTGGACCGCGACCGCAGTTACCTGCTTACTGAAGCCGTCGATAGCTATTTGGATTTACACCAGTGGCAAATTGAACAAATACACGAGGGCATTCGGGAGGCCGATGCCGGCAAACTTATCGATCACGACGTCGTGGTAAAACGCATGCGCGAGAAGATGCAAAAGCGTCGCAGGCAAGGATGAAGATCCGCTGGACTCCTAAAGCCTCAAAACAACTGGAAGCAATTTATAGCTACGTGGCAGACCACAGCTTGCAGGTAGCAGAAACACTCGTTGAGCAGCTATATTCAGCGATCAAGATATTAGAACGTTATCCCGAGTCTGGCCGTCGCGGACGCATTGAGGGCACCCGTGAATTGGTTGTGACGAATAGTCCATATATTGTTTTTTATCGCATTCGTCGTGACAGGGTTCATATTCTGGCGATTATTCATGCTGCTCGGAAACTGCCAACGAGATTGTGAGCAACTTAAGAAAAAGTAACCGATTTAATTTGCCTCTCTAATCATGCCCTGACACACCTCTTCACGGAAACTTCAGTCTGCCGGTTCCAGCGGAAGCCTTGATCCATGACGAACATGGAGTACGAAGACACACTCGTTGATTACAGTAAATAGGATCCGATAAGTGCCTTGATTTCCGCTGCCGTACAACAGACTGCGGATGGGCTGGTGGAAAGCAGCCGATTCAAATGCGAGGGGAGCCCGCGCAGGGCTGAATGCGAGAGTCTTGATCCTTTTACGAATGCCTTTGATCCAAGTTCGCGCAGCTCTTGGAGATCGCTCACGAAGATAATGGTAGGTCGCGCGAAGATCCTCTTCGGCTTCGGGAGTAATGACCACCCGGTACTTGATCATTCACGTTCCAGATCATTCAACACATCATCAACGGGACGCCCTCTACCCTTCCTGGCTTGAGCGAGTCCTCTGCGGATGGCTGCAACAACATTCAAATAATTTGCTACGTCCTGATACGACATGGGATCCAGGACAACCGCTTCGGCCTTACCTTTAACCGTCAATACCAGTGGTCGGCCTGTCTTTCTCATGTGCCTCATTAGTTCCGACGAATTGCGTTTGAATGTGGTGAGAGACTGAATATCTTGGCTAATGTCGATCACGACGTATTCTCCAGAGCATCATTCTAGCATCAAATATGATGCTGACAAGGGCCGGCTTCTCCATGGCTATCCGATTCTCTTGCGAGCCAAACAAAGCAACCATAGTCCGCTTTTCCTTCCCTCATTCTTGCCCTACACTCTTACAGCAAGCATGCGAGCGAGCGGAAGATTTCAGGGGGAACTTGGCGTTCACTCGAAATACGGTTAGTCTATAGAGTTTCATGCCATGCTGGACGCTCTGGCAGAAGGGCCTGAAACACTGCAGAATCTGAGAACTGAGAGTTTTACGCGGGAAAGTTTCTACGACCTGACATGAGAGCAGCCATTCTTCACGAATTCAAACAGCCCTTGGCATTAGAAGATGTTCCTGTGCCCACTCCTTCTGCCGACGAAGTATTAATCAAGATTGAGGCCTGCGGCGTGTGCCATTCCGATCTTTCCATCGCCGAGGGAGAATGGGCGCAACTCAAGCGGATCATCAAGAAGCCGCTCATTCCCGGCCATGAGGTTGTCGGGCGCGTGGTCGAAAAGGGAACTGACGTTCATCATTTGCAGGCTGGTGATCGTGTCGGCGTGGCGTGGCTCCATTGGGCTTGCGGCGCGTGCGAGTTGTGCGGAGAAGGACTCGAAAATCTCTGCCCGAAGCAGACTATCACCGGAGGCAACGTGGACGGAGGCTATGCCGAGTTCATCAAAGCCAAAGCCTCATACGCGCTCAAGGTGCCAGAAAACTTAACTCCAGAAGAGGCAGCGCCCCTGTTTTGTGCCGGAATCACGGTCTATCGTGCGGTGAAACATGCGAACCTCCAGCCGGGTCAAAGGCTGGCGGTGTTCGGTATTGGCGGATTAGGCCATTTGGCGGTGCAGATAGCAAAAAGTTTTGGAACACAGGTCATCGCCGTTGACGTTGCTGACGACAAGCTCAAGCTGGCCACTCAACTGGGAGCCAGCCAGACCATGAATGCCTCGACGGAAGACGTTGCCAAAGCTTTCCGGAATATAGGAGGAGTCCATGCGGCCATTGTTGCCGCCTCCTCCAAGGCTGCCTACAGCCAGGCGTTTTATGCGGTGCGTCCGGCCGGGACGCTCGTTGTTGTGGGGCTACCCTCGGAAGACCTCTCCTTTCCAGCCATCATGATGCGCGAAATCAAAATAAGGTCGGTCGCTACCGGCACCCGCGACGACATGCGTGCAGTGCTGGAATTGGCCGCTGCGGGAAAGATTCGCTGTCTGATCCAAACCTGCCGCCTGGAAGATGTGAATCAAGTGTTTGACCAGATGCGCAATGGGCAGATTGCTGGGCGAATCGTGATCAAAATATAAGGACTTTTAAGATATTCAGGAACACTTACCGAACAAAAACCAAGAAACTTCCCTCCAATGCCGCTATTTAATTAAGTTTCCAAGATTACCTCTGTACTGTTGCCCTAACCCGCTTTAAATATTAAAATATTCTAATAAATAAATGAGCTTCATGCATAGAAAAAGCTATTTTCTGATGTTTCTGTCCATTGTGCTGCTATGTTCGGCATGTCAGGCCACGCAATTGGCTGTGGTGGTGGACAAAGCCAACAATACCGCTTCCATGAGCTCAACCGATCTTGCCAAGATTCTGAAGCTGAGCAATGCCAAGTGGCCGGACGGAAAACAAGTTGTTCTGGTTCTGCGGAGTGTTCCCGGGGCCGAGATGCAACTGGCCTTGCAGAAATTGAGCAACATGTCGGGCGATCAAGTCAAAGATCTGCTGGCCGCACACAAAAGCTCGATACTGATCGTTCACTCTGAACAAGAAGTCTTGAAGTCTGTAAGCACGATTCCAGGAGCCATTGGCCTGGTGGATGTCTATTCGCTGACCAGCGGTGTGAATGTGTTGAAGGTCGATGGCAAGCTTCCCTTAGAGCCTGGGTATCTTCTGCGAGGCGGCCAATGAAAGCCGCTGGAAATGCTTCGTCATTTCCAAAATTCCGCCCCTGCCGGGGGCTTTAGTAACCCAAATCCGCGCATATCCGCGTAATCCGCGGTAGGGTTTTGGTTGCGGCTAGGCTGCGCTGTGCACTTTCCGGTGCGTTTTGATTCTAGTTTTCTTTCGTAGTTAAGGGTGATGGCTCCGCTCTCGCGGAATCTACGGCAATCTTGCTTTTCCTTTGCGCCCTTCGCGCCCTTTGCGGTAAATTTCCAACTCTATTCATGAACCAGCTTGCCCGCAAGCTCCGCGCTCTCGATTACTTCACTTTGGGCTTTGGCACCATGGTAGGCGCAGGCTTTCTGGTCGCGATGGACGACTGGCTCCAGCGAGGCGGACCTGTCGGGGGAATCCTTGGCTTCCTGGCCGGCGGCATCATCCTTCTGCCTGTTGCTTATATCTACGGCCAGTTGGTCATGGCAATTCCCGACGCCGGCGGTGAAATTGCCTATACCGCCCGCGTGTTTCCAGAAAAATTTAGCTTCATTCCCGGCTGGATGATGATTCTTGCTTATCTTGTCGTCTGCCCCTGGGAAGCGGTTGCTGTAGGACGGATCCTCGCCTACATCTTTCCCCAAATTAACATCTGGGAGTTGTACCGGGTTGGGGGACAACCCGTCTATCTTCCGCATCTCGTGATTGGGCTGACGCTCACTGCAATCATCACCCTTGTGAATTATCGCGGAATCCAGATCAGCGCCCGCTTTCAGAATTGGACAACCCTTGGATTGTTTATTCTCTTTGCTGTCTTTGCATCGAGTGGTCTGGCCAAAGGAAAGACGGCCAATCTTGCTCCGCCTTTCAGTCACAGTGGATTGGTTTCAATCCTGCTGGTGCTCCAGATTGTTCCTTATTTTATGACCGGCTTTGAATCGGTTGCCAAAAGCGCCGAAGAGGCCAACCCGCAATTCCGCTCTCATGGATATTTTCGGGCGATCCTGGCGGCCATGGTGGCGGGTACGGCGTTTTATTGTGTCATCATTTTTGTTGTGGGCTATGCCTATCCCTGGCAGCAGTCCATCAAGCAGCATCAGCAATCGCCCACCGCTTATGCGCTGCACAGTGCGCTAGGCAAGCAATGGATTGTCAATGTGATCCTGATCGCAGCTCTGTTCTCGCTGCTCAAGATATTCAACGGAAATTTCCTGGCTACCACGCGCCTGGTATTTGCCCTGGGCCGCAGGCGCATGATTCACCCACGGATGGCCGATATCCACGATCGCAACCAGACTCCCTCCGCTGCAGTGTTGGCGATAGGTGTGGTGACTGCAGCTTCCGCTTTTCTTGGATCCGCAATCCTGGTCCCGATTACCGAAGTTGGCTCCCTGGCTTCCGCCTGTGGATGGCTGGCAGCCTGTGTGGCGTATTTCTTCATTCAGCCGGCCAATCTGCAACGCACTATTGCGGTGGTTGGAGCAATGGTTTCTCTGGCTTTCATCGCCATGAAGCTGTTTCCCTTTGTCCCCGGACACTTCACC
>DASZEU010000460.1:0-4245 GCA_035940535.1 Candidatus Angelobacter sp. | reverse complement strand
TGCGCAAACGGCTTACGCAGCCATCAATACTTTGCGGCTTGATGATCTGCATCCGCACATCCTGCGCACGCGCGATTCCGGCAAGACCTGGACGGAAACCACCACTGGCATCCCCGACAATGAAGATGTTGATGTAGTGCGTGAAGATCCCATTCGCAAAGGGCTGCTCTTCGCCGGTACCGAGCGTGCTGTCTATGTCTCATTCGACGATGGCGATCACTGGCAATCGTTGCGGTTGAACATGGCTGCCAGTTCCGTCCGCGATCTGATCATCAAGAATGACGATCTGGTCGCTGCCACCCATGGACGGGGCTTTTGGATCCTCGATGACATCACCCCTCTCCGGCAACTCGATGCCAAGGTCATTGACTCCGAAGCATTTCTGTTCAAACCGCAATTGACCTACCGCGTCCGCTGGAACATGAATACCGATACGCCCCTGCCGCCTGACTTCCCCGCTGGCGAGAACCCTCCCGACGGCGCAGTTATTGACTACTACTTGAAGTCTGCCATCTCCGGCCCTATCACCCTGGAAATTCACGACAGCACGGGCAAGGTCATACGCCGCTATTCCAGTGCTGACCCTGTGTCTGAGCCTGATCCCATGCTCGAAATTCCAACGTATTGGGTGCGTCCACCACAAGTAATGTCGGCGGCGGCGGGAACTCATCGTTTCCTTTGGGACATGCATTATGCGCCGGTTCCGGGCATCAAGCCGCAATATCCCATCGCGGCAATTCCCCACAACACAGCGCCCCAGGCCACCTCGCCTTGGGTCATGCCCGGCGAATACACCGTGGTGCTCACTGCCAATGGCAAGAGCTATTCGCAGGCACTCACCATAAAGATGGATCCTCGGGTGAAAACCCCCAATACCGATCTGGCCGAGCAATTGAAGCTGTCGCAGGAGATGTACGACGATCTTCTTATTGTGGTTCCGGCATCCGACCAGGTTGATGCTGTGCGCAAGCAGCTTGCTGATCTAAAAAAGGCTGCGGACCACGGTGCGCTCATCACATCCATCAATGATCTTGACCAAAAACTGCAAGCTCTAGCAGGCGGCGTCACCCGCAGACCCGGCCCAGGCACCGAACCGCCCAATCTGGGCAACACCCGGACGCGGCTCTTGGCCATGTTAGGCTTCCTCCAGGAATCCGACGAAGCGCCCACCTCCCAGATGAAAAATGCAGTCGAGGACCTGCAAAAATCAGTACCACCCCTGAAGCAGCGCTGGCAGGAACTCAAAAAAGACATTGCCGAGTTGAACCAAAAGCTACGGGAGGCCGGCCTCTCGGAAGTGAAGGCGGATTAGATACTGAGAAAACACGGAGAAAACCAGTTCTACCCTTGGAGGCGCAGGAAAGACCTGTGATCTTTACGCAAAATGACCTACGACCCAGAGGAACCCAGCGTATAATCTCGTCCTTCATACAACCCCACGGGAGCTACGCACTGATGCAGCCTGCAAGAAATCTCCGGTTCATTTGTCTCGGCTTAGGCATTTTCATTTCCATGTCGATTCTTGTTTCAGTATTTGAGGTCTCTTGTGTCGCGCAGGCCTTGACTCCTACTCAGCAGTTGGCCCACGACATCTTTAAAGAGCTCATTGAGATCAATACCACCGACACACCTTCCGGAAACGTTACGACTGCCGCTGAAGCTATGGCGGCGCGGTTCCGCACTGCGGGATTTCCTGAGGCTGACATCAAAGTACTTGGGCCGGTCGCAAATAAAGGGAATCTGGTGGTGCGTCTTCGTGGACATGGGCAAGGCAAGCCTATCCTTTTCGTCGGCCACCTGGATGTGGTTCAGGCGCTGCGCCAAGATTGGTCCATGGATCCATTTAAACTCAACGAAGTCGATGGTTATTTCTATGGCCGTGGAACCATGGACATTAAAGACGGCGATGCTATCTTGGTTGCGAATTTCATCCGGTTGAAGCAGGAAGGCTGGACGCCCTCCCGCGACCTGATTCTGGCGCTGACAGCCGATGAAGAAGGCGGACAGTACAACGGCGCCGACTGGCTGGGTAAGAATCATCGGGAGCTGATCGACGCCGAATACTGCATCAACACCGATGCTGGCGGATTCGAGAGCAAGTCGGGCAAGCGCTTCCTGGTGGGAATTCAGACCAGTGAGAAGAATTATGTAGATTTTCGTCTGGAGGTCAAGAGCAATGGCGGGCATAGTTCCCGTCCGGTTCCAGACAATGCCATCTATCATCTCACCGGCGGGCTTACACGGCTTGCGAACTTCGAATTTCCGGTGGAGTTGAACGAGACGACGCGCGGCTTCTTCGAGCGTTCCGCTTCCTTACAAGATCCGCAAACGGCCACAAATTTTCGCGCCATCGCCAAAAATCCTAACGATGCCAATGCTGCCAGACAGCTTTCGCAGCAGTCCGCTTACTTCAATGCGCTGTTGCGCACTACGTGCGTGGCGACACGACTGGAAGCAGGTCACGCTAACAATGCCCTGCCCCAAACAGCCGCAGCCAACGTAAACTGCCGGATGTTGCCCAATCATTCCCTGCAACAAGTCCAGGAGACATTGCAAAAAGTTCTGGCCGATGACCGTATCGTCGTCAGCGTTGTGGGCGAAGCCATTCCGGCGCCTGCATCTCCGATCAACCCAGCGATCATGCAAAAGCTCCAAGAACTCGCTGCCCGGCTCTATGGTCCGCTCCCTGTGGTTCCGGTCATGGATGCAGGGGCCAGCGATAGCAAGTACCTGCGGATTGCCGGCATTCCCACCTACGGCGTGCCGGGCATGTTTACCGATGTTGACGACAACCGCGCCCACGGCAAGGATGAGCGTCTGCGGGTGAAAGATTTTTACGACGGCTTGGATTTTTATTACCAGTTCATCAAGAGTTTGGCGGGAGAGAGATAGGTGAAGATATTTAGTAATTGGGTAATTTTGTAATTTGGTAATTGAAAAACAAAAGCAAAAATGTTCTTGGGATCAATAGATTGTGACTATTTTGATTTTCGATCATCTAAGTGAAGTTATCCCAATTGCCCAAGGGAAGGCAGTAAAATATCTGACGAGAAATCATCATGCTGATCAAGAAACCAACTGACATACCGTCTTCCGAAATTACATCGAAATCCAGCTACATGAACCGCCGCAGATTTATTACTGGCGCGGCCGCCACCGGTGCTGCACTGGCTGCAGGCTATTATCTGCGCAACAACATCCACTCGTCGGAAACGGTAGAGGCAAGCGCTAAACTTTCGGGCATCGTTAAGAGCCAATACAGCACTACAGAACAGCCGACTTCTCTTAAAGACATTACCAATTACAACAACTACTACGAATTCAGCACCGACAAAAACGAGCCTGCCGGACTTTCTGCCAAGTTTCGTACGCGTCCCTGGAGCGTCTCAATCGAAGGACTGGCGCCCAAGCCCAAAACGCTCGATATCGATGCCATCATGAAGCTGGCCCCGCTGGAAGAGCGCATCTATCGCCACCGCTGTGTGGAAGGGTGGTCGATGGTGATTCCCTGGGTAGGGTTTCCACTCAGCGCCTTGATCAAACAAGCGGCGCCTTTGGGCAAAGCCAAGTTCGTGGCTTTCGAAACCGTTATGGCCCCCGACCAAATGCCCAACCAAAAGCACGATGTTCTTCCCTGGCCTTACGTCGAGGGCCTGCGCATGGATGAGGCCATGCATCCACTCACAATTCTTGCGGTCGGACTTTATGATGAGAGCTTGCCCAATGTCGATGGAGCGCCATTGCGGTTGGTCGTGCCGTGGAAGTACGGCTTCAAAGGAATCAAGGCGATTGTGAAAGTCAAATTCACGGAAGAGATGCCGCCGACCACCTGGAACATGATGGCCTCCCACGAGTATGGCTTCTATTCCAATGTCAACCCCACGGTGGACCATCCACGCTGGAGCCAGGCCAAGGAGCGTCGAATTGGAGAGCTTTTCAAAAAACGAGACACGTTGATGTTTAACGGCTACAGCGAGCAAGTGGCAAGCCTTTATTCGGGAATGGATCTGCGCAAGAACTTTTAAGCTGGCTGGGCTACAACTTCTTGCGTCCCATCCGCAATCTAAGTTTTTTAGACGAGTTTATGAAGTAGTTACGACCGTCGGTTCTCGCGTGGCCGCGCGTAGAGTTGCAAACGGCGTGCACCCTATTCGTAAGGATTCGTTAGACCATGCGCAGAAAAATTGACGACGTGAACCTGTTTGAGATTCTTGATCGAGTGCTGGACAACGGAATTGTGGTAGC
>DASZEU010000459.1:0-8336 GCA_035940535.1 Candidatus Angelobacter sp. | reverse complement strand
GTTGACAACAACATCTCGTCGTTTGCCGTGAACTCAACGAGCGGCGGATTAATGCCTGTGAGCGGCTCGCCCTTTTCTTCGGGTGGTAGCGCGCCGGCTGGCGTCGTGATTGTGGCCAAGCAATGACCCTGGAGAATTTGGCCATTGGGTAAATGGGTGATTGGACAAGTTGAAGATCAAGGAAAGATATTCCGCAGCCAAAAGTTAGACAAATACAAGGTAGCCAGGCTTCGTAGTTCCTAAGACAAACGGCGCACTCACGGAACCCCTATCGGGTACGAGAAAAATTACAAATTGGAAATTGCAAATTAAAAAAGCGTGGGCCTTGCCGGACCCACGCCCCTTGTAATGAGCACAGCTAATGCTCGCGTCTTGTAAAGAATAAGATGACGGGCAGGGTTGAAGTGTCACGAGTTGGTCAACAGTTTGTAAACAATTCAGAGAAGATCAATTCACCGTTAACACTCATCCACCGCGAACATTGAGTAATATTATTAAGGCTAATCGGATTGCAACTAAGGTAACTTGCCGGGAGCTGAATCAAATAATTACTGTTGCTTTACTCTCGGCATTTGGGCCGAGTTCATGCAGGCCAGGAGAATTGATGGCAGCCAGCCAGATCACGTTTATTGAGTGCCCCTGGGGCGATACATTTCCAGTCCGAAAGATTTCAGACCGCTCCTGCGGAATTCAGCAGATTGTTTGCCCGGATTGCGGAAAAACATTTGATATCTGTTTGCCGGAATCGGTAGAGAGATTGTCAAAAGCAGTAGCTGTTAGTTGTTAGCCCTTAGTGTTTAGCCTTTTTAGCTAACCAAGCTAAAAAGCTCCTGTCATCCCGAGGAGCGCACTTTGCGACGAGGGACCCCGAGGATATATCAGTCATGAATGCAGCATAAGAGGCACTTCGGCCCATCTTGATTTCCTCTGTCTTTAGCCCAGTGGAAAATGCGTTTGGTTGTGGCTGAGCGACGCGATGGTTCGATGCGGGCCTAAAGGCTAACGGCTAAGTACTAACGGCTATTCAAGTGTTTATCGAACCACTCCCTCACACGCTCGATCACATTTCTCTGGTGTTCAGGGCGAGCAAATACATGGCCTTCGTGCTCGTAGACCACGAACTCTGTCTCGGTTCCTATAGTTTTCAGAGCGTGCCAAAATTCATACGATTGCGGCGTGGGGCATTCACCGTCGCTGTCGCCCACTAAGACTAGCGTAGGCGTTTTGGCGTTTTTGATAAACGTAATAGGAGAGCTCTTGGCATATACCTGGGGATCGTCATAGACCGAGGCGCCAAAGAACGGAATCATCCACTGATCGATCTGGTTCTCGCCATAATAGCTCTGATAGTTTGCGATTCCGGCGCCCGCCACGGCCGCTGCGAAACGGTGCGTTTGAGTGACGCCCCACATTGTCATGTAGCCGCCATAACTCCAGCCGGTCAGTCCGAGTTTATGCTCGTCAATAGGAGCTTCTTTTAGCGCCTGATCCACACCAGTCATAATGTCGCGCCAGTCGCCATAACCGAAATCCTTCACGTTGGCACGGGTAAAGTCCTCTCCCTCACCGAAGCTGCCGCGCGGGTTGGGCATGAAGACAAAATATCCAGCACTGGAAAGAGCAACTCCGAAACTGTGTGAGCCAGGCCACGAAGAACGGGCCATTGCGCCAGGGCCTCCGTGAACCTGGACGACCATCGGATATTTCCTTGAAGGATCAAAGCTGCGCGGGTAGAGCAACCATCCCTGCAGATGGAAGCCTTCGTTGGTCCAGTGGATACTCTTCGCTTCTCCCCACGTTGGTTTGAGATTGGCATTGGTGGAGGTGATCTGCTGCCAATTGCCGATGGGACCTGCCCAGACTTCCGGCGGATGAGCAAGCGATTGGCGAACCATCGCCGTCATCTTATGATCGAATGACACCGATACGGCTGTGCCCCAGCTATTAGCGCTGATCTGCTCGCCAGTCTGAAACAGCGTATCGATTTTTCCGCTGTTCACATCAACGGTGGCCAGGCCGCTACCGCCGTCGATCTCTTCGCCGAAAAAAATCTTTCGGCCATCCGGAGTCCAAGTCAGCCAACTGGCCGAAGCTTTCATGCCTGGAGTAACGTTTCTGGCCTCGGCTCCATCGGCAGGAACAACGAAAATGTCTCCGCCAACCGAAGGCTCGTCGCTCATTAACCCTTCGATAAAAGCGACAGATTTGCCATCGGGCGACCAGGCGGGGTTGGCGACCTGAAGGGGAGTCGCATGGATGGACTTCATCTCTCCGCCGTCGGCGTCGATTGTGTAGATCTGGGCAATGTACCAATTGTTATCGCCATTCCCGTATGCAGCGGTGGTCACAAAGCGTTTGCCATCCGGCGACCAGTCATATTCGTAGACGTACATATCAGCCGGCGAGATCTGCCGCAAATTTCCAGCAGCAACATCGACAAGGGCAAGCCGCTGTTCGGTCACGGATTCCTTGATGACCCCGGTCTGCGCGACCTCGGCCACCAGAGGACCTGCGGCGCGCTCAGCGTTTTCGGTGAACAGCAAGGCAATGGTCTTGCCGTCGGGCGACCAGCCTGGAGCAGCAAGGAAGCCTTTCACATTGGTGAGTCTTTTCGCTACGCCACCCGTGGCATCAATGACGTAAAGCTGCTGCTGGCCGGCTTTAGCGGCATCGGAAAGAAAAGCCAGTCTCTTACTATCTGGAGACCACGCAGGCGCGCTATCATCGTGAAGGGCTTTTCCATCGCCGGCAGTGATGCGGCGCGGCTTCGCTCCTGCATGAGCTTCGGCAACATAGACTGCGGAATTCTCAACCCAGGCCACCTGCTTGCCATCAGGCGACATCGAAACACCAGCGAAACCTGTCGCGGCAAAGAGAGTACGCACCGTCTCATCCATCGCAGCTTGAGAGCTGTTCTTCCTCTGGGCGGTTATGACCGGCACGGTCAGCAGCAGGACAAGAGGTAGTAAGACGATCTTTTTCAGCGGCGTGGTCATCCGATGTTCTCCAGGTTGGAATTGAATTGCCATTCAGCTTTCAGCTTGGGAGGAGCAACGGCCAGCTCATTTAGAATCCACAGTTTAGCGCCAGCGCGGATAGCTATGGTAGCACCCCGCGCGACCTTTTCATTGTGGTCTCCTGTGTAGTGCTCCGTCCCGCCGTCTATTTGCGTTCTGATTTTGGAACAAAATTGGGCTTCTTGTCCGCTGGGAGGTCTTATGTGGCATACATATCAGCGTACCTGACCGGCTGGAGGTGCTTATCAGCTTAGACCAGCTAACGCGGAGAAGCAATTACTCAGTGGCAAATGCATGGCAGTTTTGGATACGGGAGCGCACCATTGATGATGTGAAGGTATTTCTCCGCAAGATTGACTGGGACGACCTGCAAGAGGTATTTGACGGGACACGCGAGCAATATGTGCGAAGGACGCAGACCGGGCACCATATCCGAAGGACCACGCGGGGCAACTTATTGAAAGCGCGAGAGTTTCTCTCCCGAATGTCCCACAATGCCCACATCGTGCACCAGTGGAGCAATACCGAGCTGAAAAACTTGTTGAAGGGCGCGTCCGATTTTTCACCGGATATGCAAGCCCAACTCCGCGAGATCGCCCAAATGGCCGCTGACTTCCGAAGCCTTTCGAGGATGCGCCGTATCCGGCTTACGCTGTGGATTACACTCAGGGCCGACCAATGGCCGCTCGGGCAGATACCCAGCATCGCAAGTTTGCGCAACCTGGGAGCCAATGGCGAGTTAGATTTAATCCTCCTCTACCAAGAGTTGAAAAAGGCCGCGGCCAAGCTGGCACTGCCTTATGGCCAGCAATTCCATGATGAGGTTTTGGCCAGGCTATGACCCCACAGCTCTGGTAGTGGCTTTAGAGATACTGCTATTACCTTTACCAGAATCTTGCAAATCTGCCCAACTTGTGGTATAGATAGAGAATTGGGAGTCAACAATTCGCGTCATTCGCGAGGACGTTAACTGTCGTGGCTTATTGAACGGGGTTGGCGGAGCTATATCAAAAATATTCGCTCCCGCTTTGGCCAAAAGATTAGAAAAAACCAATCCTGATTTGTTCGATCCTGTAACCCCGGCCCCATTGTCAGCTTTAAACCAACCTTAAACCAACTTTTTGGCCACCAAGGCCCGTGTTCAAGGCTGATTGGAGCGCACAATAGATTAACTACAACCTTGGCCGGCGATGAATCCATGGTCTGGCTGCTTCGAGCTGTCCAGCGAGTTGCAAGAGTGTCGGCTCGTCTGCGTAGCGTGCGCCAAACATCATGCCGATTGGCACACCGTCTTTTGAGGCGGCCAGGGGCAAGCTAATTGCGGGCTGGCCGGAAAGATTGTAGAGCGGATTGTAGAGTGCGAATCCGGCAATGCGGTGGTCGGCGAAGCTCGCTTTGGGATCGTTGAAATCGATCGTACCCACGGGAAGAGGTAACGAGCCCAAGCTGGGAGTGAGCCAGACGTCATAGTTTTCAAAAAACTGCGCGAAGGCCCGTCCCACGCGCTGTAGTGCGGCAACCGCCGTGAGGTACTGACTGCCGGTGAATTGGCGCGCCCGTTGATAAAAGTTCCAGGTCATCGCCTCAAAATCTTTCTCCTGAGGCTCACGTCCCATAGCTCGTGCCGCGCTCTCGATAATTGTAGCCAGGCCAGTAGAGTAGACGGTTAGGAACGACGGACCGAGCCGCGTAGCATCGACATCAAAGCCTGCCTCTTCCACCTGGTGGCCCAACTCAGCGCAGAGCTTTGCTGTCTCCTCAGTCGCATTCACGATCTCGGAATCAAGGGTCACGCCGTACGGAGCTTTGGTCGTGAATGCAATGCGAAGTTTGCGTGGCTTCGACGACACTTCAGCCAGGAAAGGCCGAAATGGGGACGGTGCCGCATAGGGATCACCGGCAATGTAGCCTGCGGTAGCATCGAGGACGGCGGCGGTATCACGCACCGTGCGGCTCACCACGTGTTCCACGATCAGGCCATTCATGATATCGCCGAAATCTGGGCCAAGGGAGTTTCGTCCGCGTGTGGGCTTGAGGCCAACTAGGCCGCAACATGCAGCAGGAATGCGGATGGAACCGCCGCCGTCGTTGGCATGAGCCACCGGCACTACACCAGCCGCAACCGCCGCGGCGGAGCCGCCGGATGAGCCGCCGGGAGTGCGATTGAGGTCCCAGGGATTGCGCGCTGCGCCGTAAAGCTGAGGCTCCGTAATCGGCGGCAGACCGAACTCCGGCACGTTGGTCTTGGCAAAGGGAATGAAGCCAGCGCGCTTGAAACGCGCGACCAGATATGAATCGGTTGTAGCTGGTGTATCAGGCAAGAAGCCCGAAGCCGACCGCGTTGGCGCGCCTTCGCAGAAGCCAAGTATGTCCTTGAGAAGAAGCGGTACTCCCGCAAACGGCTCGCGCGCCGGTCGGTAGCTCCTGGCTACGTCCTGGGCACGATCATAGAAGCGATAGATAATGGCATTGATTTTGGGATTCACTGCTTCCGCTCTTGCGATTGCTGTCTCCAACAAATCAAGAGCACTCACCTCGCCACGCTGCACGAGCTCGCCCAATGCCAAACCATCTTTTTGGAAGTAAGCCTCGAACTCCATGATCTCCGCTCCTCATTTCAATGATGAAAAAGCCGGAATAACGCTATCATGAGTCCCGTTGTTTAAGGCATTATGAGGCAAAGCGTGACTCAATTTATCGAAATTCATCCTCGTTTACGACCAACTGCTGATGAGACATTTTCCCGCGACCGGGCCAATGCCCTGGCTGAAGATCTGCGCCGAAGCATCTCCGGGGAAGTTCGCTTCGATGAAGGCAGTCGCGCGCTCTATGCCACCGACGGATCCAATTACCGCCAAGTTCCCATCGGAGTCGTTATTCCTCGAACCGTTGACGATGTAGTTCAAACCGTGGCCTTGGCTCGCAAGCATCAGGCTCCAATCCTGGCTCGGGGTGGGGGGACCAGCCTGGCAGGACAATGCTGCAACGTTGCGGTGGTCATCGACTTCTCAAAATACCTGAACCAGATAATCGAGTTGAATCCTGAGAAGAAGTACGCCTGGGTACAGCCGGGCGTGGTGCTCGATCGTCTTCGCAAGCAGGCCAATCAGCACAACCTGACTTATGGTCCCGATCCCTCCACGCACGAATATTGCAACCTGGGCGGGATGATCGGGAACAATTCATGCGGCGTTCATTCCATCATTGCCGGCCGCACCGTAGATAACGTGCTGGAATTGGAAATACTTACCTACGATGGATTGCGGATGAATGTTGGCCCTACTTCTGATGCTGAGCTAGCCCAGATCATCGAGCAAGGGGGACGCAAGGCCGAGATTTATTCCCGCCTTCGCGCCCTTCGCGATCAATATGCCGATTTGATACGCCAGCGATTTCCGAAGATACCGCGCCGGGTTTCGGGATACTGCCTCGATGAGCTTCTGCCGGAAAATGGCTTCGATGTCGCCCGCTCGCTGGTTGGCTCTGAATCGACTTGCGCGCTCACGCTGGCAGCCAAGGTCCGCTTAGTGGAGTGGCCTAAAAAACGCAATCTTCTGGTGCTTGGATACAAAGACGCTTATGAAGCAGGCGATCACATCGTGGAGATTAGTGAAGCAGGTCCTATCGGCCTTGAAGGTATCGATGATGTTCTGGTCGCCAGCGTGAAGAAGAAAAATATCCAACCTGGAAGCACAGACAAACTCCCTCCGGGCAAAGGCTGGCTGCTCGTGGAGTTTGGGGGCGAAACCAAAGAAGAGGCAGACGCGAAAGCCTATGCCCTTATGGAGAAGCTGGGCGCCAAACACGATGCGCCCAGCATGAAGCTGGTGGAGGACGAAAGAGAAAAGATGATGATCTGGAAGGTCCGGGAATCGGGTCTGGGCGCCACAGCACGCGTGCCGGGTGAAATGGAAACCTGGGAAGGCTGGGAAGATTCCGCGGTACCGCCAGAAAATCTTGGTCTTTATCTGCGCGAATTACGGAAGCTCTCTGATAAATACAGCTATCGCTGCGCTCTGTATGGGCACTTTGGACAGGCATGTGTTCACACGCGCATTGACTTTGACTTGGTAACCGCCGAGGGGATCAGAAAGTATCGTTCCTTTGTGGAAGAAGCTGCCGATCTGGTCGTGAGATTGGGAGGTTCATTATCGGGCGAACATGGTGATGGACAATCACGCGGCGAGCTGCTCGTCAAAATGTTTGGTCCAGAATTGATCGAGGCATTCCGCGAATTCAAAAGCATCTGGGACCCGCAGTCGAAGATGAATCCCGGCAAGCTGATCGACCCTTACAGGCTCGACGAGAATCTTCGATTCGGCACAGACTACAGTCCTCCAAAGGTCGATACACACTTCTCTTTTCCTGAAGAGCATGGCAATTTCGCTGAAGCTACCACGCGTTGCGTCGGCGTAGGCAAGTGCCGCAAAGATGAGCAAGGGACGATGTGTCCAAGCTACATGGTTACTCGCGATGAGATGCACTCCACGCGCGGGCGGGCTCACCTGCTGTTTGAAATGCTCGAAGGCGATCCCATGCGGGGCGGATGGAAGAGCGATCACGTAAGAGAGGCACTGGACCTCTGCCTGGCTTGCAAGGCGTGTAAGAGTGAATGTCCGCTCAACGTGGACATGGCTACTTACAAAGCGGAGTTCCTATCTCATTATTATGAGGGCCGGCTGCGCCCACGGTCTGCCTATAGCATGGGCTGGATCTATTGGTGGGCGCGTCTGGCTGCATTGGCTCCTGGCATTGTGAACTTGGCCACACAGACACCCGGCATTTCTCATCTGCTCAAATTTCTGGGTGGCATTGCCCAGCCACGCAAGATTCCCAGATTTGCCAACGAAACTTTCAGGGCATGGTTTGCTAAGCGGGGCCTTCGCAATCAGGGGCTACCCCCAGTCATGCTTTGGCCCGATACCCTCAACAATCACCTTCATCCAAACATCGCGAAGGCTGCGGTTGAGGTGTTGGAACACGCTGGATACCAGGTAATCATTCCCAAAGATGTCCTCTGTTGTGGACGCCCGTTGTATGACTTTGGCATGTTGGATACTGCCAAGGGGCTGCTTAAACAAGTGCTGGAATCTTTGCGGCCGCACATCGCCTCAGGGCTGCCGGTCGTAGGACTGGAGCCAAGTTGCGCTTCTGTATTCCGCGATGAAATGCCGAACTTGATGGCGCACAATAAAGATGCGGAACGGCTCAGCCAGCAGACCTTTCTGCTAAGCGAATTCCTGGTCAAGAAGGCCAACTACCATCCACCACAACTTAAGCGCAAAGCCCTGGTTCATGGACACTGCCATCACAAATCCA
>DASZEU010000458.1:0-22830 GCA_035940535.1 Candidatus Angelobacter sp. | reverse complement strand
GTTGGAGGAGCAGCCGAGGCCATGGCGCATTAGAGACGAAAAATTACTGCACGAGAGGCGATCTATGAATATACTTGCTGGCGATCAATAAGCCCATTTTCATGGCGGACTTGCCTCATTCTGTGAACGAGTCGGAACATCGGTATCGTGTCTTATTTAACGATAATCCGCTGCCCATGTGGGTGTGTGACCGCGAGACCCTGGCATTTCTCGATGTAAATACCGCGACCGTCAAGACCTACGGCTATTCCCGTGAAGAATTCCTGGCAATGAACGTCAAGGACATCCGTCCTCCGGAGTGTATCCCTCAATTACTGGAAGACCTGAAACATCTCGATGAAAACTTCAAGACCGTCATGGTGCATCAGCGCAAAGACGGTAGCCACTTAAACGTAGAGATCACGCGGCACCCTGTTCAATATGGTGATCGGGAGGCCATCCTTGTCCTCGCCAATGATCTGACTGAGAAACTGCGTGCCCAGCAAAGTGTAGCGGTGGCCAATGAAGTGCTGAACACCGTCGCAGCATTTGTGCTGATGGCTGATTCCACTGCCAGCATCACTTATGTAAGCCCGAGCATCTCTGCGCTCGGCTACGATCCGAGCGAAGTGCTGGGGGATGGTTGGTGGAACTTGACCCGTCCTGATAACGCCGAACGGGAGCGCACCAAGCGGCTGATGTCGGAGATTGCCCAGGGGAAGACTCCGGTGAGCCGCACGCCTTATGAAACCACCGTCCAGTGCAAAGATGGCACATGGAAATGGATCTTATGGCAGGATAGCGCCCAAATCCCTGGATTCGTGATTGGTGTGGGCCAGGACATCACCGAAAGAAAGACAACCCAGGAAGCGCTTGAAAGGAGCGAAGCCCGGCTCCGCAAAGTGGTGGAATCAAACGTGGTGGGTGTGAACTTCAGCAACCTCAAGGGCGGCCTCATTGACGCCAACGACGCCTTCCTGAATCTGATCGGATTTACCAGGGAAGATCTGCGATCAGGAGTTCTGCGCTGGGATTTGATCACCCCCCCGGAATACGCTGAGGTTGACAGTCGCGCCATCGCCGAGCTCAAGGCGTCGGGATTCTGCCGTCCTATCGAGAAAGAATACATCCGCAAAGATGGATCGCGGGTACCAGTATTACTGGGAGTGGCGATGTTGCCGGACTCAGCCAACGAGTGTGTTTGCATTGTGGTTGACCTGAGCGAACAGAAACGTCTGGAACAGGAACGCCAGGCCTTGCATCAAGAGCTGATTCAATCGCACAAGATGGAAGCGGTAGGTCAATTGGCCGGTGGAATCGCGCATGATTTTAATAACATCCTGAATGTGATTGGCGGCTACACCGAGTTGATGGTGAGCAAATTGCCGCATGGCGATCCTTTGTGCCGAAATGCGGACAGGGTCCTTACCGCCACCAAGCGGGCTGCCGACCTGGTGGCGCAGCTATTGGCTTTCAGCAGAAAGCAGATGCTCACCACCCGCGTTCTGAATCTAAATTTCGTGATTGGCGACATCCTGGAGATGTTGCGGCGGCTGATCCGGGAGGATATACAGCTTGTTTTTGGTCCTGCTCCCGGCCTGGGCTTGGTAAGCGCCGACCAAAGTCAGATCGAGCAGGTCATCATCAATCTCACAGTGAATGCTCGCGACGCTATGCGGCAGGGTGGAGAGCTGAGGATTGCAACCCGGAATGTACGCGTGGAACCTTCGGGCAGCGGTGTTCCTGGTCTCCAACCAGGTGACTACGTGAACGTTACCGTCTCGGATACTGGTTGCGGTATGGACAAAGAGACGATGGCAAGGATCTTCGAGCCATTTTTTACGACTAAAGAATTTGGGCTGGGTACGGGTCTGGGGCTGTCCACGGTTTACGGAATCGTGAAGCAGAGTGGCGGTGAGATCGTGGTAGAGAGCGAACCAGGACGTGGCGCCACCTTTGCGATTTACCTGCCCAAAAGCGACGTTGACCAGCCCGCCCCGGTTCTTAGCTCGGAACCACAAGTGGGAACCTTGCACGGCCGAGAGACCATCCTGGTGGTTGAAGACGAAGAAGCATTGCGAGACGCTACCAGCGAATACCTGGAGCGTCTAGGTTATAAAGTGCTGACCGCCCGGGACGGCGAAGAGGCATTGAAAATTGCCACACGCTATCCTGGAGAGCTTGACTTGGTGATTACAGATTTGATCATGCCCAGACTCAGCGGCCGGGCAGTGCGAGAGCGTCTCCTTCGGCTGCGCCCAGGCGTGAAGGTAATATTCATGTCGGGCTACGCAGATGAATCAGGCGAGACGGCCATCGCCAGCCTGGACGTTCCGTTGCTGCGAAAGCCATTTCTGCTTCGCGATCTGGGAAGGCTGGTGCGAAAAGTTGTGGATTCCGAAGTGGCCGACAATAAGAGTGTCCCTGGGAGATGAAACCGGCGGCGATTCACGTAATGACAATGTCATTACTGCATGTTATGGTTGATGCTGTAGTGCAGGAGTTTTATGCCGGCGTCTCAACAGGAAAAGGGTAAGCGCGACACTCTGAATCTCCGGATCAAGCCAGCGTTGCGCAGCCTTATCGACCGGGCGGCAGCTTTGTCGGATAAAAATCGGACAGATTTCGTGCTCGACGCTGCCCGTCGCGCCGCCGAGGATGCGCTTTTGGACCGCACAGTATTTGTGATCAATCCTAAAGCCTATGCCGAGTTCCTGGCGCGGCTCGATGCGCCGCCGCACCCGAACGCCCGGCTGCGCCGTTCCTTGCAGACAGTTGCACCATGGGAGAAGTAGCTGGATTGTTACCGCCTGAACCGTTGGCGGACCATCATGAGATTGGGAGTTTCCACTCCGGCGAGGCCTCGCTCGACGATTGGCTGAAGCGCCGGGCACGTGCCAACCAGGTAAGCGGTGCTTCGCGTACGTATGTCGTTTGCGAAGATAAGCTCGTGATTGGCTATTATGCTCTGGCTTCTGGAGTGGTTGCCGTAGAAAGTGCCCCCGGTCGGTTCAGGCGGAACATGCCAAACCCTATCCCAGTAGCTGTGCTTGCACGCTTGGCTGTGGATCTCAGTTGGCACGGGCGGGGTATCGGGCGTGCCATGTTCCGCGATGCCGCTCGCCGTGTTGCGCACGCGGCTGATGCGATTGGAATTCGCAGCATAGTGGTTCACGCCATATCGGAGCAGGCGGAAAACTTCTATGTGGCTCTTGGCTTTGATCCGAGCCCACGCGAACCAATGACGCTGATGGTAACATTGGCCGACATTCGAGCGGCTCTCTCACAGAAACCCTGATGTATCCCGGTCCACGACCGGGCATCACCATGGTTATCTCGCATCTCTCCTGGTCAAGGGTATAATCCGACCAGCGAATCACTTCAAACTCAAAAATCCTGGATATCGTAATGAGCATCCGCATTCTGCTTTTGGTCCTTCTTTTATTCTGTTGCGCCATTCTGCAAGCTCAAACTTTTCGTGGTTCAATTCAGGGCGTGGTAATCGATGGCACGGGCGCTGCTGTATCGGGGGCGGAGGTCACGGTGACCAACCCGGAGACCGGCCTTACGCGAACCAGCGCTACCAATGACGCCGGCGAATATCAGCTCTCCGAGCTGCCACTGGGTACCTTTGACATAACGGTGAAGAAAGCTGGTTTTCGCACCCAAACCATAAAGGGAATCCAGGTGCAGGTGTCTTCCAGTCAGCGGGTCGATATGCAATTGGCCCCTGGTACCGTAACTGAGACGGTCGAAGTAAACGGACAGTCGCCTTTGGTAGAAACTTCCGAGAACAATTTGGGCGGCACGCTGCAAAGCCAGCAGATCGAGGAGTTACCCATAAGCGGTCGTGACTTCACCAAGTTGCTGGTGATGGTCCCCGGTTCAGGTGGCGATCCTTCCGGTGTCGCCGATTCTCCAGGGTCTTTTGGCTTGTTCAGCATCAATGGCAATCGCGGACGCTCCAATAACTACCTGCTGGACGGCACTGACATGAACGATGGATACCGGAACCTGCCTGCCATTAACCAGGGTGGTGTATTCGGCACTCCAGCTACGATTCTTCCGATAGATGCTCTGGAGGAGGTTTCAGTCACGAACAGCACGCAAGCTGAATTCGGCCGCAACTCCGGAGCGACCGTAAACATCGTTACCAAATCAGGGACCAATACGCTGCACGGAAGTTTCTACGAATATTTCCGCAACAATGCCTTGGATGCCCGCAATTTTTTCGATACAACCGACCAGCCGCAGAATGCCTTCCACAACAACCAGTTTGGTTTCTCTCTGGGCGGGCCCTTTGTAAAGGACCGGACGTTTTGGTTTGTTTCTTATGAAGGCCAGCGCGAAGGTGTTGGTATCCCCACACTGGCGCGTGTGCCGACATCCACGGAACTGGCCACTGCCATTGCCAACAACGGAGGTGTCGTGAATCCCGTGATTGCCAACCTGTTGGCCCGCAATCCGTGGCCTGCTCCCAACCGTGCCCTTGATGCTCAGGGAGATAACCTCCTGGCGTCCACGAAGGCCAGCAATCGGGTTGACAGCGTAATCACGAAAGTTGACCAGCACATCGGCTCAAGCGATCTTTTGACCGGACGCTATTATTACGGCGACAGCGATCAAAGTTTTCCTCTGGCACTCGTGGGAGGCGGAGTTCTTCCCGGATACAACACCGTTACCCCAACCAACGTAAACATTCTTTCGCTTTCCTACACGCATGTATATAGCCCTCGGCTGCTCATGGAGATTCGTGGCGGATATAACCGCTTTGAAGAGCAATTCTTCCCGCAAGACCGGGCATTCAATCCGGCTACTATCGGTCTCAACTTGGGGACTGGATCGCAGGATTTCGGCCTGCCCCAGATTTCCGTCGGCGCATTTGTTCCGATGGGGAGCAACTTCCGGTCCACCTATGCCACCCTGGGCTCGAATACCGCCAATCCGCGCGGACGCGTGGACACCAATTGGCAGTTTTTTGACAACATCAGTTACAACGTAGGACGTCACAATTGGAAATTTGGCTATGAGTTCCGGCACACCTTTGTGGATGGCTTCTTCGACAACGGTTATCGCGGCAAGCTGACTTTCAATTCACTGGATGCCTTCATCGCCGGACAGCCCGGCAGCGGACGGCAGGCCCAAGGCAACTCCAGCCGCCAAACTTTCCAGACGAACCACTCTGTCTACGCTCAGGATAGCTTCCGGCTCTTCCCCAAATTGACGCTCAACTACGGCGTGCGTTGGGACTACTTCGGCGTGATCGGAGAACAGGGAGACCGTTTCAGTCTGCTGGATTCCACGGGCACGCTCCATCTGGTACATCAGCTCTATCCGCGTGATTTCAACAATTTTGCTCCCCGAGCCAGCGCTGCCTGGGACATCTTCGGCAATGCAAAAACAGTCCTTCGTACGGGCTGGGGGCTTTATTACGATGCCTTCTCTCAAGATTTTTTTGTTGGCCAGCTTCCTTTCAATACCTTTAATTCCGGGCCTGCCTACAATGGGATTGGTCCCAACGCAATCACCTTCAGCTTTAGCCCGGCGGCCACCATTCAGTCAGGAGTGCCAATCTTCGATCCAGCCACTTTTGGGGCCACCGACGTCTTTACTGTCAACCAGAAGCTGCGCACTCCGTACATCCAGGTCTACAACCTCAACGTGCAGCAGCAATTGAGCAAGAATATTGCGCTGGAAGTTGGTTATGTAGGCTCGGCAGGCCGCAAACTCTTCCGCTATCGCGATATCAACCAGGTGAACCCGGCTACCGGAACCGTTGCCTTTCCTACTCTGGGCTTCGTCAACCAGTTCGAGTCTTCAGCCAGCAGTAGTTATAACTCGCTCCAGGCTTCGTTGCGGCTCCGCAATTGGCGCGGCCTGACTTCAACTGTGAACTACACTTATTCACACTCCATCGACAATGCCAGCGATGGTCAGGATTATGTTCCCAACGCCACCCAGCCGGACAACAGCTTCCGCCCTGATCTGGAGCGGGCAAGTTCCAATTTTGACATGAGACAGCACCTCAGTTGGACCTTCAACTACCAATTGCCTGGAAGTCAATATATGCACTGGCTGAGTTCAGGTTGGGCCATTGATGGAGTGCTCTCCATGGCAGCCGGCCAGCCCTTTAATGTGAATTATCTCTTCGAAGGGAACTTTAACGGTAGTGGCGAGTTTTTTGGGCGGCCCGATCTTGTGGGGAATCCGTTTTCCGGAACGAGGGGGCCTGCTCAGTTCTTGAATCTTAGCGCCTTCCAAGTCCCCTGTACTGTTGACGCAATAGGGAATTGTACGGGTAACCAGCACTTTGGTAACGTGGGTCGCAATGCCTTTGTGGGACCCGACTATAAGAACTTCGACTTCAGCCTGGTCAAAGACAACAAGATCACCGAACGCCTCAAGGTGCAGTTAAGAGTCGACGTATTTAATCTGTTCAACCATCCCAACTTTGCCAATCCGTTGTGGCCTAATTTCGGTGTTGATTTTCTCCAAAACGGCCTTAACGTCGTAGGGTCGAGCGGGAGAGGGCAAGGATTCCTGCCGTTGACAACTACACCCGATGTAGGCACCGGCAATCCGTTCCTCGGTGGTGGCGGGTCACGCAATGTACAGCTTGCTCTACGGCTAAGCTTCTAGTGATTTGACCGTTAGGATTCGAAATTCAATAAGAACACTTTCATAAATCCAATTTCCCCTCAAGACATTTCTGAACAAACTTAAATCCATTGCCAGCGTGAAGCTAAGGAAATCCTTAATTTTGTTCGACTTTCAGAACAAAGTATCTGGCTGTTCTTTTTTTGCGCCACCAGCGTGTAAGGATAACTATATAGTGATGCTTGGCAACGATGAATTCGCACGTGGACTCAAAGTGTTCCGAAACATTTAGACGCTTCAGTCCTAACTATTTTTTTGCCTCTAGCAAATAGTGGAAGTTAATAGACTTAAATCCAGGGAAAAACTAGACTAAAAAAAGGATTCTTGGCCCTGGTAATGACGTAACCTAGTTCATGACACGGGATAGACGACATGAGATCCCACCCCGTCTCTTATTTGATTGTGACGATATCACCATACAGAATGCTGTGTAATTGTTGACCTGAATGGCGGACCATGGCTAAGAAAAAATTACTGATCATTGATATCCAGCCGACAATTCGTTGGGCGCTCCGCAACTATTTCGAGGACCGCGGATATGAAGTCGCCGAGGCAGAGTCTGGAATTGAAGCACTCGCGCAAGCTGAAAGATTTCATCCGGACGCCCTGGTTCTCGATTGCCACGTACTCAATGAAGATGTCAATCAACTCGTTGAACAGCTCAAAGCGGTCCTACCTGCTCTTCCAGTTATTCTTTTGGTGACCTATGAAACCATCGATCGTGCCATTCAGATGACCAAAATTGGATTTGGCGACCAATCCCAGGCAGATTTACCGCTGCTCGAAGTCGAAAAGAGACATATTCAGACTGTCTTGCGCAACAATCGCGGCAATGTTGAAAGAGCTGCGGCTGTGCTCGGCATTTCCCGGAGCTCCCTTTATGAGAGAATCAAGAGATACGGGATAAAGTATCCTTGATCAGCTTGAAACGATCTCTCCTTTCATTTCACTTCAACTGTTAGGCTCCGCTTCCAAGCCTGGGTTTCGGCTTGAATCTCGGTCGGAACTTGCTTTAGCCCGGGCCTTGATTGGCCGCCCACAAATTGGACTACAGCAACTCTTAAACCGCTTTAGTTTCATAGAGTTATGGGAAGGTACGATTTTGCTTGACAGTTATTGCAAATCGAAATATATATATTACGGATCGTGATAATGACTCTAGGCGAAAAATTACGGTATCTGAGGCTGGTCGAAGGCAATCTGCGTGGCCAGAACCGCGATATGACACAGCTTGAAGTTGTGAGTGCCATTCGCAAAGAGCTGGGTATGAAGATCAGCCAGTCGTATCTCTCGCAGATTGAAAATGGCACTCGTCCGCACCTCACCAACACGACCCGGTTGCTGTTGTCGAAGTTTTTCAAGGTGCATCCCGGGTACCTGGTGGACGATCCGGAAGGCTTTCAAACTGAATTGCTTTCCGATGTGGACGCGCTGGAAGACAAGTTGGATCTATGGCTGGTGCAGGGCGCCGAACGCTTCCGAAACGATCCCAAGGTGAGTCAGGCGCTCTTGAACCTGGCCAAGCATCAGGATTCAAGAAGGTGTCTGGTATTACTGGATGCAATTCTGGATACGCCCGAATTGGCAGAGAGGCTGTTGCAAGTGCTGCGTCCCGAGCCGGACAAACCTACAAACGGCAACAGCCGAAGTGAGGCTTAGATGAACTGGGAATTGTTTTATTTGATCTGTTTCGTCGTGGGCTTTGCCTTTAGTGTGATCTCGTTTCTGAGCGGGACTCTTCATCTGCATCTCCATGTGCCCAAGTATTTGCATTTTGGTGGAGGGCTTCACGGAGTTGCTCATGGAGCAGGTCATGCTCAGGGTAGCGGGAGCGGCGTCAAGGGTGGACATTTTTCATTCTTCAACCCTACGACAATGGCTGCCTTTCTGACGTGGTTTGGTGGAACCGGCTACCTTCTGGTTCGCCTGCGCCACATCTGGGTCTTCGCAGGGCTGGCGCTGGCTTCACTGGCCGGATTGATAGCGGCGGCAATTGTGTTCTGGTTTGTGGCCAAGGTGCTGATGGCCAACGATCATTCGCTTGATCCGCTGGATTACGACATGGTCGGCGTCCTCGGTCATGTAAGCAGCACCATTCGAAGTGGAGGGACTGGGGAGATCATTTTCGTACAGGTAGGCGTGCGCAAACCATGTGCGGCCCGCAGTGAAAGTGGCGATCCGCTGGCCAAGGGCGAGGAAGTTGTGGTCACTCGGTACGAAGGAGGCATTGCCTACGTCCGCCGGTGGGACGAGCTCGCTGCCTCTGCCGGCATTTCACCAAAATAAGAAATGAGTAATGAGTAACTCTCAGGAGGATGTATGGAAGGTACAGCAACTATTTGGATCATCGTTGGCCTCGGAGTTGTCGCAATCATGTGCCTGTTCGGCATGGTCGCCAAGTTATTCCGTAAGGCTGGCCCCCATGAAGCTCTGGTGGTCTACGGCTTCCGCAAGCAGCGCGTTGTTAAAGGCGGAGGCGCGGTCATTTTTCCGATGATCGAAACTTACAAGCTGCTTTCGTTGGAGTTGATGTCGTTTGATGTAGCACCTCAGCAGGATCTTTATACCAACCAAGGCGTGGCTGTTACGGTGGAAGCGGTCGCGCAATTAAAGGTCAAGTCAGATGACGTCTCGATTCGTACTGCGGCCGAACAGTTCCTTACTAAGACCCCTGCGGCCCGTGAAGGTCTGATACGGCTTGTGATGGAAGGCCACCTGCGGGGCATCATTGGCCAGCTTACGGTGGAGCAGATTGTGAAAGAGCCAGAGATGGTGGCCGACCGTATGAGGTCCACTTGCGCGGAAGACATGAGCAAGATGGGGTTGGAGGTGATCTCATTCACCATAAAAGAAGTTCGCGATAAGAACGACTACATCGCCAATATGGGACGGCCAGATGTTGCCCGCATCAAGCGTGATGCTGATGTAGCTTCTGCCGAGGCCGAGCGTGACACGGCTATCAAGAAGGCAGAAGCGCAACGGGCGTCAGCCATTGCCCGGGCCCAAGCCGACCAGGAGCGTGTACTCGCCGAGACCCTTTCGATGGCCAAGCAGTCAGAAGCACAACGCGATTTGGAAATCAAGAAAGCCCAATACCTGGAAACGGTGAAGCGTCAGCAGGCCCAGGCAGATAAAGCCTACGAGTTGCAGCAGAATATCACGCAGCAACAAGTAGTGGCCGAGCAGGTCAAGGTCCAGCAGATCGAGAAAGAGCAACAGATCAAGGTGCAGGAAGCTGAAATTGCGCGCCATGAAAAAGAGCTGATTGCCACCGTCCTCAAGCAGGCCGAGATCGAAAGACAGCGTGTGATGAATATCGCTGAGGGAGAGAAGAACCGGTTGATCGCGCAAGCCGAAGGTCAAGCGTCTGCAATCAGGGCCCAGGGTGAAGCAGAAGCCGACATCATCTTCAAGAAGGGTGACGCAGAAGCCCGCGCCATGAACCTGAAAGCTGATGCCTACAAGCAATGGAACCAGGCCGCCGTGGTCGACAAGCTCATCAGTGGATTGCCGGAGGTGGTAAAAGCCATGGCATCTCCGCTCGCGAATGTGGATAAAATCACCATTGTCTCTACCGGAAATGGAAACTCCACCGGTGTGAGCAAGCTTACCGGCGATATGACCCAGATTGCCGCACAGGTGCCGGTATTGTTTGAAGCTCTTTCTGGTATGTCAATGACTGACCTACTCTCCAAGGTTCGCCTGATTGGAGATAGCACTCCGAAGCCGGATAGCGATGGTGGCGACTCTGGCTCTGCCAAAGCCAAAGGCGCAGGAAAGTAACTCGTTGTGGTGCGGCCACGGCGAGGCAATAGGGCTCACCGGGTCGATTTGAGGAAAACAAATGACACCAAGAATCTTTCTCACCGGTTTAGTAGGGCTGGTTGTCCTTTTTTGGGATGGATTGATCCTATACCCCATTCTCAAAGGGTTGATGATCGCGCTATTGATTGGGCTGGCCATCGTTGTAGTAGCAGCGGTTGTTTGGATTTGGGTCTCATGGCTGGATTGGCTGGATTTGCTTTTTTTCTGGCTGGATTGGTTTTAAAGCCGGCTTCGTCGGATAGTTGTTTGTTTGGCTGGCGAAAAGAGTATCGGGGAAAACATGAAACGCAAAATCTCTCTCCCGGGTTTATTGCTAGGGCTGGTCGTTGGTTTGGTGGCTGGATTGATCTTAAGCCACTTTATCGGATGGTTGCTGTTTGGACTGGCCGTTATCGTAGTAATCGCTGCGGCTCGAATGCAGCGAGGCAGAAAAATCAGAAAGCTAGCCAAGGCCTGAATGGATCAGGGGCTGAGTCTATGGAGGATGTATGGCACTATTGGAAAGAGTTTCAACACTCATTCGCGCAAATTTGAATGACCTGATTGATAAAGCGGAAAACCCGGAGAAGCTGATTAAGCAGGTCATTCTCGATATGGAAAACCAACTGCTTCAGGTGAAGACGCAGGTTGCGATCGCCATTGCCGACCAGCACTTGCTGGCCAAGAAGCAAAACGAAAATGAAGAACGAATCACAGAGTGGAACCGGAAGGCGGAAATGGCCGTGGGCAAGAACCAGGACGATCTGGCCAGGGCCGCTATCGAGCGGTCATTGCAATACCAGCAGCGGAAGGAGAGCTTCGTGCAACAGGTCGCTGATCAGAAACTGCAAGTCGAGACTCTGAAGAACGCGCTGGCTAAGCTGCAACAAAAGTTGGAAGAGGCTCGCGCCAAGAGTGAATTGCTGATGGCCCAGCATCGCCGTGCCCGCACCTTGACCAAGGCGGCCGATGCCCATGCCAAGATGGGCGATCACGCTGCCGTGGCCACCTTCGACCGCATGAAGGAGAAAGTCATGCGTTCGGAAGCTATTGGCCAGGCCAAAACCGAACTCATCACCGAAAGCGAGAACCTGGACGACCGCTTTGCTCAGCTCGAAAAAGAAGATGAGGTCAACCGCATTCTCGGCGAACTCAAAGCCCGCCGGCAGGCGTAAGGCAAGGATAGGCTTTAGCCCTGGTGAAACTTCGCGCTTATGACCGAAGTAGCCGGGCACGCCAGTGCCGCGCAGTTGGGAGATACGAGAGAGTCCGGCAAGGCTGCTGTTTGCACATACCGGGAGATGGGCAAGCATCAACCTTGGTCTCGAACTTCTTTCAAGCTCCCTTCACTTGCACTGGCGTGCCGGACTACTTACGTCAAGAGACCTTCAACCGTACTACAACTTTTGTTTCTCCGCACGGGTTTATTTTCGAAGACGTGTATCCTGATAACCTGTGTTGCCGCCCGGGCCACGGGGAATATGAAGAAAATTCTTTTAATCATTCTACTGCTGTTGGGAATGGCTACCGCCTTTGCTCAAACCGGCCTTTCCCAGGACGAGTCGCGCCTCCTCACCCTGCTAAACCAGGAGCGGCAAAAGGCGGGACTCTCGAAGCTCCAATGGGACTCGCATCTGGCGGAGTCGGCGCGTCTGCACACGCAAAAGCTGGTGGAGCACCAGGAACTTTCCCACCAGTTCAGTGGCGAGCCACCCCTGGGCGAACGCGCCGGCGCCACCGGGTTGCGCTTCAACTCTGTGGCCGAAAACGTCGCCATGGCGCCGACCATCGATGAAATCCATAAGGGCTTCATGAATTCACCCCCGCATCGCGCCAACATTCTGAGCCCGAAATACAATTCAGTCGGTTTTGGAATCGCGCTAAGTCAGGGCGAACTGTACGTCACTCAGAACTTTGCCAATGTCCTTCCTACGTATTCGGT
Organism: Candidatus Angelobacter sp.; assembly: GCA_035940535.1. Classification (GTDB taxonomy): domain Bacteria; phylum Acidobacteriota; class Terriglobia; order Terriglobales; family Acidobacteriaceae; genus Angelobacter. The sequence continues at coordinate 10,448 of DASZEU010000458.1, read as the reverse complement.
GGGCGAATTTCGCGATGCTGTGATCTCGGCCTTCAACAAGGTAAGACGGTCCAATCACGTCCCTGAAATTGATGCGCGGCCCGACGACCGTCTGGACAAGGCAGCCTGTACCGCCAATGTAAATCCCAATAACCTGATCCACGATCTACCTGGAGTAACTGACCTAGTAATCTTTACCTCGTCGGTCCCTGAAAAACTGCCCAGCCACATGCAAGAAGCCGCCGGCGAACGAACTTACCGCCGCATGAATATCGGTGTCTGCTTCAAACCTAGCCCTTCCCACGGTTTTGGCAGCTTCTATGTCGTGGCGGCGTTTTATCCACTAAATTGATTCAAGAAATGGCCAACTAGAAGATTCTGGCCCCAGGTGAGTGAAAGAAGCCCATTCGAAGTGTACCCTCTATACCTATCCTGCCGGCCCCATGACTTCGGGCATTGTAGGTACGGGGCTACCGCCTTCCGGTTCAATGGTAATGGCAAATGCCTTGGGACGCTTATCGGTCTTTACGGGATGGTGCATTACGGCATTGCCGCCCTGGTCGGGCTTGAAGGTACCGAAGGGCATGGGGGCGCTTCCATCAGCGGGCACGAGCCATACCTCATAGACTTTATTTCCGGGCAAAGGCTGCAGGTTGTTGGCCATGAGCAGCAGGCCTTTGCGCGGCACATAAATGGTCTTGGCTTGAGGCTGGGCGGGCCACTTGGCCGCTACCAGCGTCATGTGCACCGCATTGCGCGCCTTCACCAGGTCGCGAATAGACTGTAATTCCTGAAGCTGATCCTTGACCGACTGCAACTCGTGGAGTTGCTGATTTTGCGTAGACATTGTCGTCTGGGCGTTATCGAGATTGCGGCGGAGCCACGCATTGTCGCGCCACAGCATGAGGCTAAAGATAGCCAGGATCAGCGTGGCAGCGACGGGAGCGATTGCCAGCCAGCGGGGATGCAGGACTCCGAGCACAAATTTCCTTGAAACAGGAGTTTTTCGCGGCTCCGGCTCCGTGCTGATGGCCTCCAGCAAACGCTCACGAGAGCGTTGGGGCGGCATAGGGCCCGCAGTTGAGAGCGCCAGTAAGGCAGCATCACCACGCAAGGCCTCCAGTTCCTTACGGCATTCGTCACAAGATCCGAGATGGGACTCTAGTTGAGCCCGTTCTGCCTGGTTATCGAGGGCGCCCAGCGCGTAGAGCGCCAGGGTCTCGGCGTATTGTGAGTGGTCCCTCATTGAAATGCTTTTCGTAACGTCAGCAACCCAGTCCGGATGCGGGTCTTGACTGTGCCCAGCGGCTCGCCGGTCTTAGCGGCAATCTCGCTCTGGGTCATTCCATCAAAATAGGCCATCTCCAGGGACTTGCGCTGCTCTTGCGGAAGCTGGGAAATTACCGCCCGTATCTTTTCAACGGCCTGCATTCGGGCAAACCCATCTTCCAGGTCAATGTTGCTGGAAATTGAAAATTCTTCAATATCATCTTCAGGCGGGCGTTGGCGCAGATAATCGATACTGCGATTACGCGCAATGACCGCCAGCCATGCGGGTAATTTGCCGCGCTCAGCGTCAAAGCCGTTGGGATTGCGCCAGAGCCGCAAAAACACCTCCTGTAGCACGTCCTCGGCCGCTGTGGTATTGCCCAGCACCCGCAGCGCAACCGCATAAACAATGCCACGATACCGGTCATAAACAGCAGTCATGGCATCCTTGTCACCGGCACGCATACGCGCGATCAGATACCCGTCGTCTTCGAGATGTGGCGCTTGCGTGCGAGATACGCGCATTAATCTCTTTCCCTCTAAGTACGTCTGCTGGGGCGTACTGGATTCTTTCCAGGGTCCTTCTCCCTGGGCCAACCGAGGATTAATTCCGCCTGGCATGGTTTGAATCGGCTCCCTATCTCTGGATGCCCAAAATCCGTCTGGTTCTCTCCTGCGTACTAATCATAGAGCACACGAAGCCAAGGCTACTTTTAAGATAGCAATAACCACATATAAGACACAAATTGAGCGGCTAGCTTCTTGCTTCTAGCCAAAGATTGTCCCCGTTCAGTTGGACGTACTCGATTGCGGACAGTCTCGTTACCTCGTGTTACCATCAGCGGCATGAAAAAACGAGCGATTGTTACCCTTGTGCTGGCGCTCTTTTCCAGCGTTGCTCTTTGCGCTGACTCACCTGACTTTACCATCAAGAAAATTGGCGAAGGGGTGTATGCTGCCGTGGCCACTGAGGGCGGCAAGGCTGGTAGCAATGCCGGGTTCATTGTGGGTAGCAGCGGGGTGGCCGTCGTCGATACATTTCAAGATGCTGGCCCAGCCAAGGCGTTACTGGCGGAGATCCGCAAGATCACAAACCAGCCTGTTCGCTATGTAATCAACACGCATTACCACCTGGACCACACCGGCGGCAACGCGGCCTTTGCTGAAGCGGGCGCCACGATCCTGGCCCATCGCAATCTGCGCGCCTGGGAGCGCACCGAGAACCTGAAGTTCTTTGGCAAAGACCCCAAGCCGGAATACCGCGCAATGGTCGAGTCGCTGGTCTTGCCAGACATGGTATATAGCGATGCTGTAGACCTTTACCTCGGCTCCCGGCTGGTACAGGTGCGTTACATGCTAGGGCATACGGGGGGAGATTCGGTCGTGATTGTCCCGGATGCGAACGTGGTTTTTGGCGGAGATCTCGTGTGGCAAAAGCACCTTCCGAACCTGATTGATGCTTCCACGCTTCCTTGGATCAAGACTCTCGACAGGCTTTTAGCCGCTCATCCTAAGGCGACCTTTGTTTCCGGCCATGGCGATGTAGCGTCTGTGGACGACGTGCGGGATTTTCGGAATTACATCGAGACTTTGCGGGAAGATGTAGCCAAAGCGCAGGGCGCCGGAAAGTCAGGACAAGAACTGGCAGATGGCGTGGAGGCCGAGCTAAAACCCAAGTATGGCGGCTGGGGATTTTACAAGAATTTTGTAAAGCGCAACATAGAACAAACCGCGGCTGAGCTTACCGGACAAAAAAGGCTTCCGCCACTCTCTGCCGATGGGGATTCTGCGGGGAAGGCCAGTAATTAGCTGTTAGTCATTGAAACTGCTGTCGCTTGGCAAAGGCAGTCCAACTCGTGGATCGTGTACGTTCCCTAAAGCCTGGGAACAAGTGGGTGCTTATCCTGGGCGTAGGGCTGGCAGCCCTGATCGCAGTTGCATTCATCAAGCCGGTTCCCCAGCCGCAGTCGTATCACGACTTTGCTGATAAGCGAGCCGTTCTGGCAATTCCCAATGGAGCGGACGTTTTTTCCAATCTTCCTTTCATTGCTGTTGGGATCTTAGGTCTCTACTTCACAGCCAAACCAAAAGCAGGTTTCAGCGCTGCACAGCAATGGACCTACACAACGCTGTTTGCCGGTCTGGTTCTCACGGGAGTTGGCTCTGCGTATTATCACCTCGCGCCTGACAATCAGCGCCTGATTTGGGACCGCCTGCCTATGACGATTGCCATGGCTGGCTTTATAGGGGCGCTGCTTGTAGATCGCTTTGATTCAAAAGTGGTTGGCGTTGTCCCAGTGCTGATGGCACTTGGCATGGGCAGCGTTGTTCAGTGGGGAGTTAGCGAACAGCATGGCCACGGTGATCTGCGCTGGTATGCGCTCTACCAGGGCATGGTCATGATCCTGGCGGTGGAATTGCTGTTGATGTTTCCATCGCGGCTAAATGGCACCCGTGAGTTTGCCATAGCCGCCATTGCCAACTTGGCTGCCAAGATTTTCGAATTGCTCGATGTTCCGATTTATCAGTTAGGCGGAATCGTGAGCGGACACACTCTCAAACACCTGAGCGCCAGCCTGGGATTTATTCCGCTGGTGAGATTGGTTTGGAGATGGCGCAGTTATACGGGACCAGGAGACAAAAAGCGGGCGCATTCCGTGCGCACATAGCACGGGCGAATACATTAGAAAATTCTTAAAAACGACTTGGCCCTGATCTGAACTCTTCGGTATTCTTCCCAGACGCAAAATGGAACTTAGGTAATAAGAGTCTGTGCATAATGTTCCGGCGCAGTCGGTGATTCTGTGGCAAACTGTAGAGAACAATGGCCGTTAGTAACGTGAAGCCTGACTTTTAGTTCTATATTCTGTCTCCCTTCTGCAATGCAGAAGTGTCCCCCCGCCAGAAGTCTAGAATCCTTGATAACTGAAGTTACGGAATCCCGGTGTAAGCACGAAAGACAGAGATGACTCCGCACTATATTGGCCGCCGCGCAGCGATCGTGAAGCTTCTCGGATTGTCTTTGCTTTTGCTTGGTTCGATTCCGTTTGCGATGGCGGCTACGCCTGTGCGGAAATACGTGCGCAACACCTGGGACGCGGGGGCAAACCTTCCCACAACCTGGGTGGATGCGATCGTGCAAACCGAAGATGGTTTTATATGGGTTGGCACGCAACAGGGATTGGCCCGCTTCGATGGCACGTGGTTCACAGTATTCGACAAGAACAGCACCAAAGAAAAACTGAAACACAACTACGTTTACTCCCTATTGGAAGACAAAAAGGAGAAGACGTTGTGGATCGGCACTTTTGGCGGCGGGTTAGCGCGTTATACCGCAGGTGAGTTTCAGTCGTACTCCGAGGAAGATGGCCTGCCTGGAAAGTTCATTCCGGCCCTGGCCCAGGATCGGCACGGTACCCTCTGGGTAGGAACGGACCGAGGGCTGGCGGAGTTCAAGGGTGGTAAGTTCACGCCCCGGACGGAAATAACAGAAGAAATAATTTCACTCGCCATCGCGCCCGACGACGTGGTTTGGGCGGCTACGGCTCATAACATCTATCGTGTGAGCAGGGTCGTGGAGAAGCTCCAGCTTCCTTTTCACGATCCCAAAGCTCTCTACTTCGACCATGAAGGCAGCGCTTGGATCGGGACCGCCACGCACGGTCTATACACGTTCCGCAACGACAAACTAACGCATTACGACTCAGCAGGGCCGCAATTCCACACAGCCGCCATTACGGCTTTGTATGAAGACCGCGCCCGGAACTTGTGGATCGGCAATTCCGCAGGAGGCTTGTGCCGGCTGCAATCGCACGACTTTGATTGTCTGGTACTGAACGGCAGCAACAAGATCGAATCTATCTATGAAGACCGCGAAGGCAACTTGTGGGTTGGCTCGCAAACCGGCGGGCTGACCCGGTTTCGAGACGTGAACTTTACTTCGTATGACCACAAGATGGGTGTGGCCGATGACCTGGTATGGGGCGTTTACCAGAGCCGCGACAAGAGCATCTGGATCGCTACCAACAAGGGATTGAGTGTCTTGCGCAATGGGAAGATCCAGACGATCAAGCTCGGTCCCAAGCAGCCAGATAATACCGTGTTCGTAACCGCGGAAGATGCAGACGGGACCTTAATGGTGGGCACCGAGAATGGATTGAAGGCACTCCGCGATGGAAAGGTCATTCGCAGCTATAGCATTAAGGATGGCCTGGCAAGCAACACGATTCATGCGCTTTATCGAGACCGCGAGGGGGAGTGGTGGATCAGTGACCGTGACGGAGGACTCACTCGCTACAAAGATGGAAAGTTCACAATCTTTGCCCAGCAAAATGGCCGGCCCTATCGTGTGCGAGCGGTTTTTCAAGATCATGAGGGAGGCATCTGGTTTGGAACCGAAGAGGGCTTGGCACAGCTCAAAGGTGGAACATTCAAAAGCTTCAATAATCCAACCCTCTTGGCTGGAGGTGTGACCACGATCTATGAAGACGCCGACCATGTGATGTGGTTTGGAACTTATGGATCGGGCCTGGTTCGCTATAAAGATGGACAGTTCACAACGTACCGGACCAAAGATGGTTTATTCGACGACACGATGTGGAGTCTCCTGGAAGACCGCAGAGGCAACTTCTGGATGAGTTGCGATCACGGCCTCTTTCGCACCAGCAAAGCTGATCTCAACGACTTTGCTGCGCGCAAGATTCAAAGTTTTCGCTCCAGAGCTTTTGGTCTCGCCGATGACCTGCCCACTACCGATTTCAATGGCGGCACCCAGGCTACCGGTTGGAAAACCTCTGACGGCAAACTGCTTTTTGCAACCGGCAAGGGGGTCGTAGAGCTGGACCCAGAGAATCTAGCTCCTAACCTGGTGCCACCGCCGGTGCTAATCGAAACCGTGCGCCTGAACGGCCAGCAGTTCAATGAACAGCAAGCCCCAGTAGGACTAGGTGAACTCGATTTCCATTTTGCCGCTCTCAGTTTTGTAGCGCCGGAAATGGTGGATTTCAAATACCGGTTGGATCCTTATGATCCAGACTGGAAACCGGTAAAGGGCAAGCGTGACGCTCACTACACCAACATGGCGCCCGGCCAATACAGCTTTCACGTAAAGGCCGCCAACAGTGATGGGGTTTGGAGCGAGACTGGAGCAAATTTCGAGTTTTATCTGCAACCACGCTTCTACCAGAGTGGCTGGTTCTACTTCTTGCTGGGTTTTGCGGTGGCATTGGTTGGCTGGGGCATTTACCGGCTACGCATCCGGCGCATTAGGCGCAGGGAAGAGGATCTGGTCTTGCTTGTGGATGAACGCACCAGAGAGCTTCAGCAGGAGGTCCTGGACCATGAGAAGACCGAACATGCATTGCAATACGCAAAAGAAGCGGCTGAGGCGGCCACCCGGGCCAAGAGTGAATTCCTGGCGAACATGAGCCATGAAATCCGCACGCCCCTCAATGGCGTGATGGGCATCCTCGATGTCATGAAACAGATGCCCCTTACTGGCGACCAGGGAGAATTGCTGGGAATGGCCCAGGATTCGGCCAATACCTTGCTCGTCGTCATCAACGATATTTTGGATTTCTCGAAAATCGAAGCCGGCAAATTGGAGTTCGAGAACCGCGACTTCGATCTGGCAGGGGCAGTCGCTGAGGCTGCCCGTACCATGGCCCTGAAAGCTCACCAGAAGAAGCTGGAGATCGCATACTGCCTCTCCCCGGAGATCCCTTCTCACCTCGTGGGTGATGCTGCGCGATTGAAGCAAGTGCTCATCAACTTGATCGGCAACGCCATCAAGTTCACTCATGTCGGAGAGGTAGTGTTGCGCGTGCAGGTTGTGCATCAGAATGGTCTGGAAGTCGAGCTGCAATTTGCGGTTTCCGATACTGGTATTGGCATCCCAGAGAAAAAGAGGCGGCTGATCTTCGACGCCTTCGAGCAGGCCGATGCTTCCATTACGCGCAAGTTCGGAGGAACTGGGCTGGGGCTGGCTATATGCTCGCGCATCGTCAATATTATGGGCGGGCAATTGTGGCTGGAAAGCGAGGTGGGCCACGGGTCCACGTTTTATTTCACCGCTAGGTTCATGATCGGAGCGGCTCCCAGCCTGACCTATGAATTTCCAGGCGAGCTGCGCGGCACAAAAGTTTTGATTGTGGATGACCATCGCTTTAGCCGCGAAATTCTGCAACATATTGTAAGTTCTTGGGGTATGTTGCCGGCCCTGGCAGAATCCGGCGGTGAAGCCCTGAGGCTGCTGCACCAGGCCGCGGCCGAGCATGACCCATTTCCCTTGTTGCTGGTCGACCATCGAATGCCTGGCATGAGTGGCCTTGAGTTAGTGCAAAAGATCACGCTTCGTCCGGAACTGGCAGCCACGGCCATCATGATGCTTACCTCCGACGATTACCATGGCACCGCCTTGCGCTGTGCCGAGATGAACGTGGGCGCATACCTGATCAAGCCGGTCAAGCAATCCGAGCTGCTGGCAGCATTGCGGCGCGCACTGGTCTCTCCCAAAGCGGTAATTGCATCCAGGCCCGTGGCCCCGGCCGCTCCTATCGATTCGCTCTCTGATGGCCTCAGAATATTGGTAGCGGAAGACAACGTAGTCAATCAGAAGCTGGCCTGGCGGTTGTTGGAAAAAATGGGCCATCATGTGACCGTGGCGGAATCCGGTATAGAAGCTCTGGAGCAAGTACAAAAACGGGCCTACGACCTGATTTTGATGGATGTCCAGATGCCCGAAATGGACGGCTTTGCAGCCACACAAGCCATACGGGAGTGGGAGAAGGACGTCGGATCGCACATTGCCATCATTGCCATGACAGCTCATGCCATGAAAGGCGACTACGAGATGTGTCTGAGCGTGGGCATGGATGGTTACATCACCAAACCCATCAACAGTGAAGGCCTGAAAAACACGATTCAGCAAGTCCTGCGCTCGCTCGAAAAGGACATAGAGCATTCAGCACTCAGCAGTCAACCAAAGCAGACCTTTTAGCCACGAATTCACGCGAATTAACACCAATAGAAATCAGAGAAAAGAAATGCTTTTTTCATTCTTTTTCTTTCCTTGTTGTTGATTCGTGTTCATTCGCGTGCATTCGTGGCCAGAAATTCGGGTTTGGCTCCCGTTGAGTGCTACTTGAGGCCCAAAATTTCGCCCAGCATTTTCCTATGATTGAAAACCAGTGGTAACTAGGTTTTCCAGCGTAAATCAGCGGCAAAACAGGTTTGGCTGCCCTTCAAATTAGAAATTGGAAATTATCACTTATAAATTCTACTTGTAGCTGATCTTCATCCTGTCCAGATACACACTATACGGAGTGATCTGGCCATTGCTGTCGAGTTGAAAAGCGTTGGTAAATTGATTATTGGCGCCGGAGAAGAACGCATTGTGCGTCATATTAACGGTGTACCGGATGCCATCTACGGTCAGCGCATCGTGAAAGACCGTGTGGCTGGTCGTATCATTGTGATATTCGGCCATAATATGGTGCCACGTTCCCGGAGTGAAGCGCTGGAGAGGAATACTCGCCGATTCCCAGGCCTTGGCGCCGTAGTTGAAGACCCGCCACAAATTACGGCCATAGTCGGCCTGGAAGGCAAAATTGTAGATCCAGCCGTCCAATATCTGCTGGCATTCAAATTCAATGGCCTGCGGAGCATTTTCTGAGCCGTTAGGAATCATCAGGTCAAATTCGTAGGTTAACGCGCTGAACTGGTTCGTTACGACCGGGTGAAGCATATACCAATAAGTATTGGTAAACGGCACAGTGGCCGCGATTGAGAATTGCGTGGCCGAGCCATCTTCGCTGGGGGTAGGAAGGTTGGGAGTTACAGAGGAATGGGGAGCGGATCCTACGCCTCCATCATTGCCGCACCCGCCACACGTAAGCCAATTATTGGAGTCTTCAACGTTGTCGATGACTGTGCTATTGCCTGGAGTCGGAGTTGGAATCGGAGTAGGCGTCGGTGTGGGCGTAGGGGCTGCCGGCGGAGTCGTTGTGTTCTGCGAGAGAGAAGCAGTCGAACCGCCGCCACACGATACAAGGGTTAAGATTGCCAGGATTAAGGCGGCATAAAGCAAAGCTGTGGCTAAGGGTGGCAAGGAATGCAGGCGTTGCAAAGGATACCTCCGGGGAAATCTGGTTGTCGGTATTAGTCGGAGGACACTTTACTCGCCGCAGGGGATTTTGGTATTACGTCAAAGACCTGAAGGAAGTGATTACGTTGGTTCAATAGCCCGGCAGGCGATTGTGGGCAGTAGAAAGAAAAGAGGGTGTGAGTTTTGCCGAACCCACACCCTTAAAAGCCAGCTATGCTCGCGTCGGTTGCATCTTCCCGCTGAGTACCTGTAAAAGGAATCGCCCGGGATTGCTGGCTAAAATATGGGAGCATAATGACAAGTCCCGTGTTGCCATAAATCGTATAAGGACGAAACACAAATGCCTGAAACGCCAGTGCCCGGAAGATGCCACACGTCCTGTTTTTAATAAAGAGTGCCCTCAGCACCAAAAAATATAGGGAAAGAAAGATATTTTTACGTCAAAGTTGCTCAAAAAGGGAGGCAATTCTGACCTGGCAACATGCACTTTTGATTCTGGAGTTCATCATTCCAGGCAAATTCCGCCTTTCCACGCCTGCCTCCCATCCAACTGGTTCTCTCCCGTGTTTTCTCAGTGTCTCTGCATTGCGACGTGCTTCAAAATCTTGTTTTTTCTCGCAAATTTCTTCCCGCCGTTGAAACGGCGGGCTATTTTCACACGTCCGGCTTGCCCCGGACTAAGCACATATCAGCGCCAATCAGTTCAAATCAGCGTTCATCAGCGTTGAGCTTTTGGTTGTGGCTACGCCACGCTGCGCCTCCGTGGTGGGTTTTGATTTTGATTCTACTTTGCGCCCTTAGCGTCCATTGCGGTGTAATGGTTTGATTTGCTTGCTCGCTCTATGGAGTCGTTGCTACAGGTTTCCGATTTGAGCGTGGACTACGCCGCCACGTGTGGAGCGCATGTTCCTGCGCTTCGTAACATCCATCTGGAGATAAACACCGGAGAAACTGTTGGAATTCTCGGAGAATCCGGCTCGGGAAAAAGCTCCTTGGCCCTCAGCCTCTTGCGGCTGCTGCCCGGCAATGCTCGAATTACCTCCGGAAAAATACAGTATGGCCGGCGCAATCTGCTTCTTCTGGATCGAGAAGAGCT
>DASZEU010000457.1:0-9159 GCA_035940535.1 Candidatus Angelobacter sp. | reverse complement strand
TCTTGTGCGCCTGAAAGCGTGCGATGACCAGAGGGGTGCAAGTCCTCTCCAGGTATACGCTCTCCGGCCTGTAACCAACTGTAATCGCGTCGTCGCAAGACGAGGTGAAGAGCAACAGGAGGTGAAGGACCAGTCCGTAGGATAACAAACAAACTCGATTCGGCCGGCGTGGCCGGGGAGCCTGCAAGAGAATGGCGAACTCCAGACCTCGAGGAAGCCCGGGGAAGTCCCATGAGTTGAGGGGTAGCGTGAGAAAACGACATGGGAGGCACGCAGGTGGTTGGAGACAGAATGGTCAGAAGGTCAGGCACGTGAATCAGGGAGACCTGTTCGCGGCAACGAGCCAGCGTTCACGCAGGATAGAACTGCCGAAGAACTGGAGCGGACAGGAGTCAGAGCGCCCATAGTAGCGAAGAAGTGCCGTAACGGGCAGGGAGCGAAGGGGCGCAGGAAGGTGGAGACGGAATGGACCGACGGACGGAAGAAGCACTCGCGGAAGTGTCGGAAACGACTAAACAAGCGAGAGAGAACCAGGAGCGACGAGAACGATGGTCCTGGGTGGAACCGGCTGTGTGGACGGACCGGATGTTGGCAGCCCTGGAAACGGGGGTGCAAGGAGGCCAATGGTTTAGCTTGATCGATAAAGTATATAGCCTGCCGAATCTACGCCGAGCTTTTGCGCGGGTGAAAGCCAATGACGGGGCGGCAGGGGTAGACCAGGAGACGGTGCAAGCATTTGCGAGCCACGAGGAAGCCAATCTGGAAAAGCTGGCGGGATTGCTGCGGGCCAGGAAATATCGTCCCCAAGCCGTCCGCCGAGCCTGGATCAACAAACTGGGCGGGAAACAGAAGCGTCCTTTGGGGATTCCTACAATCCGCGACCGAGTGGTGCAGGGGGCCGTGGGGCAAGTTATAGAACCGATTTTCGAACGAGACTTTGCAGAACACAGCTATGGGTTTCGTCCGCAACGGGGCTGTAAGGATGCCTTGCGGCAAGTCGATCACCTGTTGGAGCAAGGGTACCCGTGGGTGGTCGATGCGGATCTAAAGAGCTATTTCGATACCATTCCGAGAGAGCGGTTGCAGCGGTTAGTCCAAGCCAAAGTCAGGGATGGCCGAGTCTTGGAATTGATTGAGGCATTTCTCAGCCAAGGGGTTCTGGAAGAAATGCGGTACTGGACCCCGGAGGCGGGAACACCGCAAGGCGGAGTGATTAGTCCGTTGTTATCCAACATCTATCTGAACCCTCTGGATCACCATATGGTGCAGGAGGGCATCCAGATGGTGCGGTATGCGGATGATTTCGTGCTTCTATGTCGAACCGAAATGGAAGCACGGGCGGCGCTGGAAAAGGTGCAAACATGGACGGCGGCGGTGGGTTTACATCTGCATCCGGAAAAGACCCGGATCGTGGATGCCACCCAGCCCGGGGGATTCGATTTTCTGGGATATCACTTTGAACGTGGCCTGCGCTGGCCGCGAACCAAGAGTATCCAGAAACTCAAAGACACCCTTCGTGGACACACCCATCGCTGCAACGGGCATAGCTTGCAGGTCATCATTGCCAATGTCAACCAGAGCCTGCGTGGCTGGTTTGAGTACTTCAAGCACAGCCACCGCACTACGTTTGCTCCGCTGGATGGATGGGTACGAATGCGATTGCGTTCCATCCTCCGCAAGCGGAAAGGCCGACGTGGTCGTGGTCGAGGACTGGATCATCAGCGCTATCCCAATCGCTTCTTTGAGGAACGTGGACTGTTCTCGTTAAGCGCGGCCCATGCTTCCGCTCGCCAATCCTTAATCGAGGTGAACCACTAACTGGAGAGCCGTATGCGGGAAATCCGCTCGTACGGTTCGGAGGGAGGGGGAACTGATTGGTTCTCCCTACCCCTATCCACCGTCACTTACTTTGTAACAAGAACAAAAGACGTTGTGTTGTACCATCTGATAGCGAAATCAGTCGGCGGTCTGGACGCCATGAAGAGGAAAAGATTACCTTGGAAAAAGGAGAAACTCGCGTGACAATCGACCTGAAACCCGAGCAGCAACGCGTGATCGACTTGGCCGTTGGATCCGGTGCATACAAGGATCCCAGCGAGAAAGAATCCATCGCTGCCCACATCGAGAAGGGTTTTGCGCAAGCGGAGCGTGGTGAATTAATTGACGGCGATGCTGCGATTGAAATGTTGCGGCGACGACGAACCGAGCGCCTGAAGTCGCGGGGATGACGATGGAGTGCCGCTGATTGCAGCTAATAATCCGCATTGCGCTCATGAGAGAATATTCTAGATTAAGCAATCAGGTGCGGTCCTCAACGAACTGTATATTTGGCAAAACTCTGGGTACATTGCAACCGCGCTTAACGTATTCGTTTACCTCATCCTTGCGCACGGTAGATTAGGGTAGATTTAGGGGGCACATAATGACTATTACGCTCAGCCCAGATCAGGAACAAGCGGTCCGTGACGCCATTCGCGCTGGTCAGATCGCCTCAGTCGAAGAACTCATTGAGCGAGCCATCGCCGGCTTGCCAAAGCGTGCTGAAATTGCCTCCGTAAAAACTCCAGCCGGTGGAAGCGTCTTTGAGCAGGGCCTGGGCTTATTTAGTAGTCCTGAAGACGCTGCATTGCTGGACGAGGTGGTTTCCATCGCCTACGACGAGAGACGCCGACCAAGCAGGCGGGAACGTAACCTCTGATATGACTACCAAGGTGATTTTGGATACCGATATCCTCTCTGAGTACCTCAAGGGTCGCAATATCGCCGTCACTAGCCGTGCCGCAGACTATGCAAAAGAATACGGCGTTTTCACCTTCACGAGCGTCACCGTTTACGAGATCGTTTACGGCCTTGAACTAAAAGGAGCTTCGAGCCAGCTCAAGAACGTCATGGCTTGGCTTAAGCAAAACGAAGAGATTACGCCTATCGACACTGACTATCTTGCAGCAGCTAGCATTAAGGCGGCGGCACGAAAGCAAGGCTCTGTGGTTGAACTGCCTGATTGCTTGATTGCATCCATCGCCGTGCGGCTAGACCGGCCTCTCGTGACGGGTAATACCGACGACTTCCGAATGATTAGAAAAGCGGGAATCAACCTTTTGATTGAGAACTGGCGATGATGCCGTGCTCGCTCCTTAAATCGTCAAGTTTTCATCCACTTCAGAGCCGAAGTTGGGTTTTCATCGTTGTCCCGTAGAGGACTTAGTGCCTTTCGGCGCAGGTTGAATCTCTACAAACTGCCATCCAAAACGGCCCTTGATGCAGAGATTGCCGTGGGTCACGCTGTGGTCCAGAGGTGAAGTTACTCCGACAATCTTGCCATCTTGCTCGTGAACGGTCAGGTCGCAGCCCACGCCGCAATATGGGCAGATGGTGTCGGTAGCGGTCTGGTGCGACTCATTCCACGTACCGGCCTGGCGCATGTCGTATTCCACTTTGAACATCAGCGCTCCGGTTGGGCACACACCGATACAGTTGCCGCAATAGACGCAAGCGGAATCCGGCAAGGGGACATCGAACTCCGTGGCAATGTGTGCGGAGAAGCCACGTCCGGCAACCGCTATGGCGAAGGTATTCTGCGCATCTACGCCGCAGGCTTCCACGCATTTGTAGCATAGGATGCATTTGGAGTAGTCGCGCACATACAGGTCATTATCAATCTTGGGCGGCTGGGCGACAGTCGCGGGGGCCGGGCCAAATCTTTCAGGATGCGCGTCATAGCGCTTCACGTACTCCGCGAATGCGGGGGCCGTCGAGACATCCACGGCCGAGCCAAGAAATTCAAGCACCAGTCGCCGGCTCAGGCGCACGCGCTCGGAATCTGTCTTGATCGACATACCCGGCTCAACCTTGCGCGAACAGGCCGGAACCAGCGTGCGCGAGCCTTCAAGCTCTACCACGCAGACGCGGCAGACATTCACCGGGGTAAGGCTTTCGAGAAAACAGAGTGTCGGTGTATCAACTCCTACTTTTCGGGCAGCATCCAGGATGGTGGCCCCTTCGGGGACCGAAACAGTTTTTCCGTCGATCTTGACCTCAACCATGCGGCGCGGGCTCGCTTCGGAGGCCTCGGGAATCGGGCCACGAGGAATAGGAATCATGGGCAAGGGCGCCTCTGCGGGACTGCTTGACACTGGCGCCAGTTCTACTGAAGCCGGTTTGTTCATGAGAATAAACTCCATCGGTGCAGGGCTGATTCGAGGGCGCTGGATGCAGTTTGACCAAGCCCGCAAATGGAGGCATCGCGCATGGCCTGCGCCATCTCTCGCAGCATCGTGATCTCGTCTTTTGTAGACCCCAAAGGAGAACCGCTGATGAGCCGCTGCAAGGTCTCTTCCTGGCGAACTACGCCCACCCGGCAAGGGACACACTGCCCGCAAGTCTCGTGACGGAAGAATTCGGCGACGCGCAGGAGGATCTGCTTGAGGTCGATGGAATCATCAAATAGCATAACCACGCCGGAGCCGAGGGTCGCGCCGATCGCGCGTGTTCCTTCAAAGGTGAGAGGTGTATCGAGTTCACTGGGAGAAACAAAGGAGCCCGCAGCCCCGCCGAGCAAGACTGCCTGAAGACGTCCGTTGCCGGAGACGCCACCGGCCATATCAATCAATCTGCGCAACGTTGCGCCCATGGCAATCTCGTAGACACCCGGATGGACTACATGCCCGGAAAGACAAAAGACCCGGGTGCCAGAAGAGTTTTGCGTGCCGACCTGCGCATAGACTGCGCCGCCTTCGCGAATAATCTGCGGGACGTTCATGAGGGTTTCCACGTTGTTGACGGCCGTCGGCTGCCGGAAAAGGCCAGCCTGCGTAGGGAAGGGAGGCTTGTTGCGCGGCTCGCCCCGGTATCCCTCAATGGAATTGAAGAGCGCGGTTTCCTCTCCACAGATATAAGCGCCTGCACCCCGGCGCAGCTCGATATCGAAATGCAACCCGCGACCAAGAATGTTATTGCCAAGAAACCCATGAGCGCGAGCTTCGTGAATAGCATGAGCAACGCGCTCGGCGGCCAGCGGATACTCGCCGCGAAGGTAGACATAGCCTTGTTGAGCGCTGGTCGCAATCGCAGCGATGGTCATGCCCTCGATGAGCGTAAACGGATCGCCCTCCATGAGGACTCGGTCTTTGAAGGTGCCCGGCTCCGATTCATCGGCGTTACATATAAGATAGTGGGCGCGGCCAGATTGGCTTTGAAGAAGATGCCGCTGAAGGTGAAGCGCCTCCCATTTTTTGTCGGTAGGAAAGGCAGCGCCGCCGCGCCCGAGCAACCGTGAGGCCATCACTTCTTTAATTACGCCTTCCGCACCCAAGTCCAGGGCCTTACGCAAAGCTTCATAGCCGCCGTGCTGCTGGTAGTCCTCAAGGCTCGGTGGATTGCTTAGGCCCACCCGGCGCAGCAGGCGCAGTTGCGGTGACCCAGCCTGCGGTACCGAAAGCTTGGCATTTAGAACATCCGGTTCCTCGGGCAGGCGGCCGTGCACGGCATCTTCTACTAATGAATTCACGCCCTCTGCGGTAGCTGGGGCCAGCACGCGTTCGCGAGGCGACTCGCCGGCCAGGGAAACCAGCGCTGCCGGCGCACGTTCGCACAACCCGAGACACGCGCTGCGCAGCCAAGTAGCGCGCCCTCCAGCGCACGTTGAACCGGCAGGACCTAACTTCTTTTCCAATTCTGAGCAGAGGGCATCAGTGCCGCGAGTAAGGCAGGCAATGTCATCACAAACGTGCGCCACGACTGGAGGCCGGGGAGAGAGAGAGAACATTCCATAAAAGGACGCAACACCGTAGATTTCAGCGGGCGCTATATCCAACCGCAAAGCGGCGTGGTTGATGGCCCCAGGGCTAATCCAGCCGATACGCGCCTGAATCGCGTGCAAAACGGGCAGCAGCAAATGACGGCGAGCGCGGGCTTGGTGGCCGCCCAACGAGGCGCGGCTATCGATCTTAATTTGTCGCCTGCCGCCTGTCCAGCCTGACTCTGGCGTGCCTAACTTCGCGTCAACAGCAGCTTGCTCTTCCGGGGTAGGCCGCGCGTCGGTCAGGTGAAGGTCCAAATTAGTCTCCCGATGTGCTCAAGGCTTCAGGTTCAACACATTTTTCAATTCGAATCGCGGTGGCTTTGAATTCCGATGTTCCCGATTTGGGATCGATGGCATCAATGGTCAGGTCGTTGGTGGCAACCTGATCATGGAAGTGCGTAGTCAGGAAGGCCAACCCAGGACGCAATCCAGGATCAAACCGGACTGGTGCAACCACCGAGCCACGCCGGGAGCTCACGCGCACCTTCTCTCCTTCATGCAGCCGATACTGCGCGCCGTCTTCCGGCGAAAGATCCAGGGTTTCCGCCCGCCGCAACGGAGAAGAGTATAACCCGGTCTGCACACCGCTGTTATAGGAATCGAGACGCCGTCCTGTGGTCAGCCGGATGGGATATTGTTCATCGAGTTGGTCAACGGGTGGCTCGAATTCGACAACTGAAAAGGGAGCCCGCGGACCAATCAGCGGATGCTGCCACAGTCGGCCATGCAGGAACATCTCGCCCGGATGCGATTCATCGTAGCAAGGCCACTGGATTCCACCCAACTCTTCCAAGCGGCGGTAACTCATGCCTCCATGCATGGGACTGAGCTTGCGCATCTCGTTCCAGATACATTCGGAGTTGGGTGCGCCCCAATCATGGCCGAAACGGCGGGCCAGATCGTAAATTACTTCGATGTCGTCTCGAACTCCCGGAGGCGCAGGCACAGCCCGGCGAACGCGCTGAACTCGCCGCTCACTGGAGGTTACCGTCCCATCGGTTTCGCACCAGCCCGCGGCCGCTGGCAGTATCACGTCGGCCAGTTCCGCAGTCTTGGTATAAAACAGGTCTTGAACGGCCATGAACTCCAGACCATTGAGCAGCTTCAGAGCGCGATGGCGATCGGCCTCGGAATCGGCGGGATTTTCCCCCAGCACATAAAGGGCAGTCAACTCGCCGCGCTCCATGGCATTGAACATGTCACTCAAATGCCAGCCACGCTTCGGCGGCAGCTTCACACCCCAGGCGCGTTCATATTTGGCCCGCAATTCATCGTTTTCAATGTGCTGGAAGCCGGGCAACCGATCGGGAATCGCCCCCATATCTCCGCCGCCCTGGACATTATTCTGGCCCCGCAGCGGATTGACCCCGCTGCCATAACGGCCCACATGGCCGGTGAGCAGGGCGAGGTTGATCAGCGCACAAACGTTGTCCACAGCGTTGTGATGTTCGGTAATTCCCAGCGTCCAGCAGAGTTGCGCGCACGGCGCCTTGGCATAGTCATGGGCAGTCCTGCGGATGATTTCGGCAGGTACTCCGGTTTCACGCTCGGCCCGATCGAGGGTGTATTTCTCCACACAGGCCTTGTAAGCCTCAAAGCTGCTGGTGGAATGCTCGATGAAATCCTGGTTGGCCAAGCCGGCAGCGATGATCTCGCGCCCCATGGCATTGGCAAGCGAGATGTCAGAGCCAACATCCAGGCCCAACCACACATCCGCCCACTGTGCCGAACTGGTGCGCCGCGGGTCCACTACGTAGAGCCGCGCGCCATTCCGCACGCCCTTCAGCAGATGATGGAAGAAGATAGGATGCGTCTCTCTCGCGTTCGAGCCCCACAGCAGGACCACGTTGGTCTCTTCAATTTCGTGGTACGAACTGGTGCCGCCCCCCGCCCCGAATACCTTCGCCAGACCGGCGACGCTGGGGGCGTGTCAAGTCCGGTTGCAACTATCGATGTTGTTGGTCCCGATCACTGAGCGAACGAATTTTTGGGCAATGTAGTTCAGCTCGTTGGTGGTCTTGGAGCAACTGAACATCCCGAACGTATTCGGGCCATGCAATTCGACTTGTCTGCGAAAGCCTTGGGCTACGCGGTCCAGAGCCTCATCCCAGGTAGCCGGACGATGAGAGCCGTTCTCGCGCACCAGAGGCTGAGTCAAACGGTCTTTTGATGGTATTGGCATTGGATTTTTTCCCTGAGATTCCACAGAATCCCTGGATAGCATAACAAAATCAAAGCAATAACTGCTGCCGAACCCGCAGGGTGTAATTAAAAGTGCGAGTCAAAACCTATGTCGCCCCGTCTGGGGCTTGCAATCAATCTCTCACATTACCCACCGCTCGCACTTTTAATTACACTCAAACCCGCACTCAAAAATATCGTGATCAGATATATAGAAGTATAAATCACAAGCTAGAGCAGGTTCCAATCAAGCGAAGCAGAACTCTCGTGACTGTGGGGCACAGCCTGTAATTCTTTGCATAGCATTGCACGGCAATGCTATGCATAATAGGTTAAGATGAGGGTGGATCCAATGGTGCAAATGTCAATGCAATCGAATTCCGATCTGATTAGGAATTACGTGCGTGAGAGTCTTCTCAAGCCAGCGATCAAGAAGGGAGAAAGAGTTATCAAAGTGAACGCAGGCGCAGTGCATCGAGCTCTTGGGTTGAATAATCGGATACCCATGGTCTGTGCCGCACTTAGATCTAAGAAATTGCTGCAGGAAAACCGGCTTCGGATTGTTTCAAAGACCGGGCCTCCTTCCGGCCAAAGTACAACTGTGACATTTACTTACGAGATTCTGGCGCGGAATGCTAAGCCCTCTGTTTTAGCTCATCCCTTGATTGGTCTTCGCGGCATCGCGAAGGAAGTATTCAGGAAATTGGGCGGGGGAGAAAGCTTCATTCGTGGTGAAAGAAGTAAGTTTGTCAGCCATCAAGAGAAGTAATTCAAACATTGGGGGAACAGTGAGGCGATCATGAGCCGAATTTACTGGGACACGATGCTCTTTGTTTATTGGCTTGAGGACCACCCCGTTTACGCAAAACGCATACGCCACATCCTCGCGAAGATGGAGGAGCGGCAAGACCGGCTTTGCACGAGCGCCGTTACCCCGGGAGAAGTTCTGGTAGGTCCGTATAAAATGCAGGCGCTGAAGATGGCAAAGCAAATTCGAGAAGTCTTTGAGAGCCCGATTGTGGAGGTAATACCATACACTCTGGAAACAGCAGACCTCTACGCTCGCATTCGCGCGGACCTAAGCGTATCGCCCGCGGACGCTATTCATCTTGCCTGCGCGGCCCAGGTTGGCACTGATCTTTTTCTTACAAACGATGCCGGCTTGATAGGCAAAGTGG
>DASZEU010000456.1:0-10337 GCA_035940535.1 Candidatus Angelobacter sp. | reverse complement strand
TCCGAGTAGAGCGCAGCTAGCGCTCTACTCGGCACAACCTTTGCAACAACGAAACCGGGGCCTTCATGAGACGGCTGAATTGGTTGCGACTCTCATCATCCGTTCCCGATCTATCGAAGGGAGTCGAGCGCCTGATACTGGTCGTGCTCATCATCCTCTTGGCCTTTCTTTGGTGGAAGCTCAGCTCGTGACTGGGCAAGCAACAAACTGATCGATGGAGCAATATGCGAATGCCCAAACTCTCTGCCCTGCAACTCGACAATGTTGGAGCGTGCGTCTCCAGCTTGTGCCTGGTTCATTGTGTATGCATGCCCTTGCTTCTGGCCTTCGCTCCTACCCTCGCCCATGTAATTCCCGGAGACGAACTCACGCATCGTTTGCTTGGGCTTCTGGTCCTAACCGCCGGAGTTCCTTCCTTCTGGATTGGCTTCCGTAAGCACCGGAAGAAAAGGGTCTTGGCTGGTGGACTGGCAGGCTTAAGTCTGGTGTTGGGAGTGCTGGTCATTGGAGACCGCTTTAACTCACACGCTGCCGAGATCGCCGCAACCATGCTGGGCAGTTCTGTATTGACACTGGCCCACCTGGCCAACAAGACGTTTTGCCGGCGTTGTACCCAATGCGAACACTAGGTCGACTGATACTATACTGCCCCACAGTATAATAAAATATCTTTGGATGGGAGGCTGCAATGAAACCGACAGTCGAACTTCAGGCGGAGCAACAAGCTGAATCGTCAACTTCCGCATCCGCTCACCACCATGACGAACACCAGGATCATGGGTCGGACCACCACCATGCCTGGGAAGTGGCCGATCTGGTGAGAGTGCTGTTCGTTGCTCTGGCCGCAGCCGCCGTGTGGTTTCGCTGGTATGAACCGTTTTCTTCCTTCAGCCTTATCGCCATCGTAGCCACTCTCATCGGCGGTTATCCCATCTTCCGCGAGGCCGTGGAGAATATCCTTGAACGGCGCATGACCATGGAGCTTTCCATGACCATCGCGCTCCTGGCGGCGCTGGCCATCAAGGAGTTCTTTACCGCGCTGATCATTACTCTCTTCGTGCTGGTTGCTGAAATCCTCGAAGGGCTCACGGTGAGCCGCGGCCGGAAAGCAATTGAAGACCTGCTAAGCTTGCTTCCCCAAACTGCGGAAGTTTTTCGAGGTGGCAAACTTCTCGAGACGCCCTTGGACCAAGTGTGCGCAGGCGAGCATGTCTTGGTGCGTCCCGGTACGCGGGTACCAGTGGATGGCTGGGTATTCCAAGGGTCGTCGTTCGTAGACCAATCGACCATAACCGGCGAAGTTGTGCCCGCGGAGAAGGCGCCGGGAGCGATTGTTTACGCCGGCACCATCAATCAAACCGGGGTCATGGAGGTGACGGTCACCAACATTGGCGCCGACACTACCTTCGGCAAGATCATCGAGACGGTAGAGCAGGCGGAGGCCTCCCGCGCTCCCATCCAAAAGATTGCCGACCAGCTTGCAGGCTACTTGGTCTACTTTGCGCTAGGAGCCGCCGTGCTCACCTTCCTGCTGACCCACAACATGCGTTCGACCATCTCGGTAATCATCGTGGCCGGGGCGTGCGGTATCGCTGCCGGAACTCCATTGGCTGTGCTGGGTGCGATTGGACGATCGGCCAAGCTCGGCGTGATTGTGAAAGGCGGCCTGTACATAGAACAATTGGGAAGGATCGATACCGTCGTTCTGGACAAGACCGGCACCTTGACCTTCGGTACTCCGCAGGTCGTCGAACTGAAGCCTCTTAGCGGGGTGACCGAAGACGAACTGCTGCGTACTGCGGCCATTGCCGAGCGCAACTCCGAGCATCCGCTGGCAAAAGCCATTGTGGACTATGCGCGAGACCGAATGGGTGTTGTTCCAGCTCCAGAAAAATTTCAATACGAACCTGGGAGAGGCATCACCGCGGTCGCGGAAGGTTCGACGATATGCATAGGAAATCCTGACTACCTTTCGGCAAACGGCATATCTCTGCCGGCTCTTGCCCTGCATCACGGAATGACCGAGGTGCTGGTGGCCCGCGACCGTAAATTTATTGGATCGGTCGTTATCGATGACCGGCTTCGGAGCGAAGCGGTGCAGGCAGTACGCCAGCTAAAATCGATGGGCATCCAGACCGTGCTGCTCACGGGCGACTCGATGGCAGCAGCAAAACGCATTGGCCGCGAACTTGATCTCGACGACACAGTTGCCCAACTGCTGCCGGACGAAAAGCTCAAGCACATTGCTGCCCTCCAAGACTTTAAACGAAAAGTAGCCATGGTGGGGGATGGGATCAACGACGCTCCGGCCCTGGCCCAGGCCGATGTTGGCATTGCCATGGGTTCCGGCACGGATGTAGCGCGAGAGAGCGCCGATGTTGTGCTTATCGGTAACAATCTCTTAAAACTTACTGAAACGCTGCGGACCGCCCGCCGCTGCCGGTCCATCATCTTCCAAAATTTCTACGGGACTCTGATTGTGGACACCGCCGGAATGATTCTAGCGGCTTTTGGCTTTCTCACCCCGCTCCTGGCTGCATTTATTCACGTCGCCTCTGAACTGGCTTTTATTTTAAATTCCACGCGGTTGTTGCCATCTCCAAAACCGGCAGAACAAGAAGTCTCACAAGCAGCCATGCAGACTGCTGTATCAGGTTCGTAGCAGCGAGCAGAGATGAAATTTTAATTTGGAGCAAGTGTGATGCTGGCAGCCAAAAAACATTCTCTCAAGATCATTCTCAGTAAGCGAGAATCACGACAACTGCTGGTTCTGGCGATTCTTATGGTTGTTGCGATCCTCTATGGACTTTATGTCGGCTGGTGGTCGCTCCACCAAGAGGAAGAAAGAGAAAATGGGGAAAAGACATTTTTGAAGACGCCGCATGAAATGCTTCCTTCCGCATCATTGTTAATGCCATTTGGTTCTGATTCCACACCGGTATAATCCAAGCGCGAGGGTCGGCTAGCAGCCAGAGGCCAGCCGCTAAGCAGCTAACGCTTGCTACCTGACAACGTGTTACCATCTCAGCAGTCCCTGCTTCAAACAAAAGTTGATGTCTGGGAGGTTGGGTCTGGTTGACGCTCGTCAATTCGAAGCCAGTCTTTCGCGCCGCTGGATTGGTGCTTTTTGCCTGCTGCTGGTTCTGTTCTTCTCAGGACTGGTAGCAACCCATGCGCATTCCGCTGCCCATACCGGTTCCGATAGTTTGTGCCTGATCTGCATCTCTGTGGGTGCCCAGTCTCCTGCCATTGTGATTGACGCTCTGCCGGCCCTGCTCACAATTGCTCTCGTTGCACTTCCTTCCGAGGTTCGAGGAAACAGCCTGGCCAACCGGATGGAGCTTTTCATTCGTCCGCCACCTTCCTCCCTCTAGATTCATCTCCAATCTCAGACTCAGTTTGTAAATTCAATTCGTGATGGGACCAAGAAGGCGACGTCCTGCTCACAGGATCATATTTTCGGCATTCATGCGAGGAGGTAGCTTCATGAGGCGTTTTCATATCTTTTGGACTGTGGCGGTATTGGTGGGGAGCGCGTTGGGCCAGCAGCAACAAACTGCGAATGCTGCCGAGGCTGCTTTAGAGCAGAAGATGCGCGACCTGGAAGACCGGGTCATCATGCTGGAGGGCGAACTTCGCCAGCTTAAAGCGCAGCAGCAGAAACCGAGTGAAGGCACAACGGCCGGTCCGGTAACTCCGCCTTCAGCCCCCAGTACCCAGCCGCAGGTAACTACAGGACAAGGCGCCGCAGGATATCCGTCTTCCGGAGGCGAGACGGTCCGATTGGGCGGCGCAGGCGTAGGGGCTGCGAACGCTTTAAACCCCGACATCAGCGTAATCGGAGACTTCATCAGCGGCGCCGGTCACAACCCGGTGAATCCCACGCCAGCCTTCCAGATGCACGAGTCGGAGATTGGGCTCCAGGCCATTGTCGATCCTTATGCCCGCGCTGATTTCTTTATTTCTTTCGGTGAACAGGGCGTAACCCTGGAAGAGGGCTTCATCACCTTCACCGCGCTGCCCAAGGGATTCGTAGCCAAAGCAGGCAAGATGCGGGCAGCCTTCGGTAAAGTTAACACCTTGCACAATCACGTGCTCCCGTGGGTAGACCGTCCGCTGGTCACCCAGAACCTGGTCGGCGGAGAAGATGGAATCGACGATGCTGGCTTTTCCGTCCAACACATCATTCCCGCTCCCAAGAATTGGTTCTTGGAGGCGACCGGGCAAACCTTTCGGGGTGATTCCGGGGACGTTTTTACCTCATCCAAAAAGAACAACCTCAGTGTGGTGGGACATCTGCGCGCTTACAAAGATCTAACCGACAACACCAATCTTGACCTGGGAACCTCCTATTCTCGCGGACACAACCAGTTTGGTACTGACTTTATTACGAGTCTCTACGGTGTGGACGCAACCTACCGATGGAAACCCCTTTCGCGCGCGATTTATCGGTCGTTCGTGGCGCGCAGTGAACTCGTATGGCGCAAGCAGGACCAGCCTACATTGGCCCAGTGCGTGGTGATTGGATGCCCCGCCAACACCGCATTTGCGAATCAGCGCGCCTTTGGCTTCTATGCCTCCGGCGATTACCAGTTCGCCCGGCGCTGGTTTTTTGGCGGACGGGTCGACAATTCCGATCGTGCCATCAATTCCAGGCTCAACGACAAGGGTGGTTCCCTGGTGCTCACATATTGGCCCAGCGAGTTTGCCCAGGTCCGTGGCCAATACAGATTTACCCGCCTGGCGGAACACTTTGATGCCAATGAAGTGTTTATACAGTTACAGTTCGCACTGGGAGCTCACGGGGCCCACCCGTTCTGACGATTTGTAATTGGGTAATTTTGTAATTTCGTAATTCTAGGAATTCGGGGCCAGCTCGACTTATACGGAGATATCTATGACATCGCAGTTGAGGTTTCGATCTTTCATTTTGATATTTGTGCTGCTAGGCGCAACTCTGTTCGTTCCTTCTGCCGCAGCAGCCAAGAAGCTGAAGGTGGTTACCACGCTCACCGATCTGGCGTCTTTGACGCAAGAGGTCGGCGGCGACAAGGTTGACGTGGAGGCGTTGGCCAAGGGCTACCAGGACCCCCATTTCGTCGAACCTAAGCCGAGTTTCCTGCTCAAGCTGCGCAATGCCGACCTGCTGATCCTGGTAGGACTCGACCTGGAGATAGGCTGGCTGCCTCCGCTGATTACGCAGAGCGGCAATGGAAAAATCCAGCCTGGCGGACAAGGATACCTCGATGCCTCGCAGTTTGCTGAAATCCTGGAGATTCCGCAGGGCAAGGTGACGCGAGCTGAAGGCGACGTTCACCCGCTCGGTAACCCGCACTACTGGCTCGATCCCGACAATGGCCGCCGAATCGCCCGTGGCATCGCAACCAAACTGAGCGAACTGGACCCTGCAAACACTGCATATTTCCAGCAGCGTTACCAGGATTTTGAAAAGCGGCTGGCCGAGGCAGAGAAGAGATGGGACGCTGAAATGGCTCCCTACCACGGCCGCAAGATTGTGACCTATCACCGCTCCTGGACGAACTTCGCCAAACACTTTGACCTCAATGTGGCTGGCTACGTCGAGCCTCGCCCTGGCATTCCGCCAACGCCTTCGCACACTCTCGAACTGGTGAACCTGATGAAGCGCGAAAATGTGAAGATCATCCTGGTTGAACCATATTTTGATCTCAAGACGCCCAACAGCATCGCCAGTATGACCAATGCAAAAGTGGTAGTGCTGATGCCTTCCGTGGGAGGCAAACCGGAGATCACGGATTATTTCAAACTTTTCGACTATGACATCAATGTGCTCAAACAGGCATTCGAACAAGTCAAATAAAAAGGACAACGATGGAGATACTCCAATTCCTGCTTTTGCCGTTTCTGGCCAGTCTGATTTTGACCGGCATCCATGCTTACCTGGGCGTTCACGTGGTCGAGCGCGGTGTGATCTTCGTAGATCTGGCTCTGGCTCAGATCGCCGCATTGGGCGCAACTATTGCCATCCTGGTGGGCATGGATCCTCACGGTACGGGCGCTTATTGGATGAGCCTGGGCTTTACCTTTGTCGGAGCAGCCATCTTTTCGCTATTGCGCTCGTCGCGCCGAGGAATTCCGCTGGAGGCATTTATTGGCATCACCTACGCTGTAGCCTCGGCGGCGGCCATCCTGGCCATGAGCAAAGCGACGGGAGAAACCGAACACCTGAAGGACATGCTGGTCGGCAACATCCTGGCGGTTTCACGATATGAAGTTATTAAAACTGCAATCCTGTATGGATGCATCGGCCTGTTCCATTTCATCTTCCGCAAGAAATTTTTGGCCATTTCCCTCAATCATGAAAGTGCTGACAAGTTGGGCATCAATGTAAAGCTTTGGGACTTTCTCTTTTACGCCTCGTTCGGCTTTGTCGTGACCTCTTCGGTCGCCATCGCCGGCGTGTTGCTGGTTTTCTGCTACCTGGTGGTTCCATCGGTCGGCGCTATGCTCTTCGCCCAGCGCATCACAACCCGCCTGGCAATTGGGTGGACCATGGGAACGTTGGTTTCAGCGCTCGGCTGTTACTTCTCAGTCTATTTCGATACGCCAACCGGAGCGACCATTGTTTGTACCTTTGGAGCCGTGCTGGTAGGCATGGTCATCGCCAGACCCCTGATCCTCAAATTGCTCAACGTCCGCGAGACGAAAACAGAGCCGGCAGAGTTGGTAAGGGGATAGATTGGGATTTGGTAATTGGATCTATTCCTAAAATCTGTTCCTTGACTAGGTGCATCGAAAGACGTACTCTGTTGTCATGAATTACGGGGGGAGAATAACGGTTGAACCGGGCAAGAGAGGGGGGAAACCTTGTATTCGTGGCCTTCGAATTACTGTCTACGATGTACTCGATTATTTGGCCTCTGGAATGTCTTACGAGGCAATTCTCGAAGAATTTCCTGATCTCACCCTAGACGACATTCGGGCGTGCCTGGCCTTCGCGGCCAATCGCGAGCGCCAGCTTTTTAGCGTTCCCATGTGAAATTACTTTTCGATCAAAACCTCTCCTATAAGTTAATTTTAGCGTTAGTGAACGAATTCCCCGGGTCTGTTCATGTGCGTGATGTCGGGTTAGCTGCAGCAGATGATGGCGCAGTATGGGACTACGCATCTCGATTCGATTTCACGATTGTTTCCAAAGATACTGATTTCAGCCAAAGAAGTTTTGCATTCGGCGCTCCTCCCAAAGTGATCTGGATCAGGCTCGGCAACTGTTCTACCAAGCAAATTGAAGGCATTCTGCGGCGATACTTTTCGGAGATTCAGCAATTCGGATTAGATAAGAATTCGTCTTTCTTTGTAATCGATCCTTTGCTCGAATCCCTCAAAGACAAAGAGTTTGCATCCAGCAGCTATGATCCTCAATCGCAAGTCCTCCAAATTGAATTCAAACCAAGTGGTGAAGTGTATTGTTATTTTTCAGTACCTGAAGACGAATATGAAAGATTGAGGAGCGCCCCTTCCAAGATGGCCTACGTTAATACTCACATTCATCCGAGCTATCGGTTCCAAAAACTACTCTAGTTCTTCCGAGTGGCGCAACAGTGCAGCCTGGGCTCGAGAACACGCCGAAACGAAAATTGCAGCGCGATGAATACTGCCTTAACTACTTACGGCTGCCATTTCCGTTTTCTTCTTATTCTGTATCTCTATAGCTGCAAGGTTGGGTTCGAAGCAGCGGCGGCAGCGCGCTTCATACATTCCTGCCGCGCCCACCACGATCAGGTCTTCGCTGGCGATGAGGCGCTGGGTATGCTTCGCAGGATTACCGCACTGCATGCAGATGGCAAGGGCCTTGGTGATCTCGTCGGCTACCGCCAGCAGTTCGGGCATGGGATGAAACGGGCGTCCGAGATAGTCGGTGTCGAGTCCGGCGATGATGATGCGCTTCCCCATGTCGGCAAACTTTACCACCAGGTCAATCATGGCCTCGCCCAGGAACTGGGCTTCATCGAAGCCGATCACCTCGGTCCGCAGGTCGATCTTGGCCTCCACCTCCGCAGCGCTGCTGACGCATTCCGAGTGGATGCGCATATCGTTGTGCGAGACGATATGGCTGTCGGAATATCGCTGATCAATCGCCGGCTTGAAGATCTGCACGCGTTGGCGGGCAATCTCCGCGCGGCGCAGGCGGCGGATCAACTCTTCGCTCTTGCCACTGAACATGGGACCGCAGATCACTTCGATCCATCCAAGATTTCCCCGCATGGCATTCATCTAATTTGGCTTCCTAGTCTTGCTGCGTAAAGTTGCTTCCGGCGGCCAGAGGCGCCGCCAATTGTGAATTGATAAAACGATGAAACCCCTCGAAATCCGTGAACACCTCAGTGGCACATCCCAGCAGCCATCCGCTGACCTCATCCGTTGGCATAGCGCAGATCAGGTAAACCGGAATACCCAGATGGTGCGCAAATGTCAGCTCACCCTGCGTACCGGCGCCCCGGCCTGCATGACTGTCCCAGTAGCAGACAATCGCATCGCATTGGTGCCGGATGAGATCAAGATCGTAGGCGATAATCTTGCGAATGGTCTGCTGGAAGCGTGGCAGGTCGGTCTTCTTCCAGGCGCGAAATTCCCGCATCTCGGTCTCAGTCAGGTTCTTCACCTCGTCTTGCGCCGGATCGTAGACATCGTGTCCCAGGGACCGCAGCACGGGCGTAATTTCAGCGCGCCAGCCCTTGCCCAAATCTGGAGAATACTCAATTGAACCTGCAAGATAGAAGAGCATCGTCTGTGAGATTGTCAGGGATTCGCGGCGGTTGCGTCAATGTAATTTGCGTAGTGTTTCAGACAGGTTTTCCAGAGTTTTTGCACAGGAGAGCACTCAGCAATCAGCATTCAGCCCGCTCGGCTTCTCGGGCTAAAGCGAGACTGTTTCGTGGGCATGGTCAGTGTTAGACACCCTTGTTAGCCACAAATTCACACGAATGAACACGAATCGGACAACTAACCATGCCCAAGATACTGTTCCCTTCAGCCCAAAAAGCCGCGCGGGCTGAATGCTGAATGCTGAGTGCTATTCTTCAGTCCAATCAGTGATATCAGTGTTAAGGGTTTTTGTTCGCCGCATCGCAGACTTGTCTGTATATGCAATCATTTCCTCTATGGCCTTGGCGATGCGGCGCGCACGGGATTCAGGATTTCTGTAGCCGAAGATGCCGAGCAAGTGGAAACGGCGGTGCGAGGGAGGCATCAGCTCCCAGCCAATCTTTGCCTTGGGGTTGCGCGCCAGCGCCACCTGAAGTATGGGCGGCAGTTCGATTTCGGCTTCCATGGTTTCCATGAGCCGTTCGGCCATCTGGTCAGCCCTCCGCTTGCGGGTTTCGCTTTGCTTGCCTTCGGCTATGTGCCTTGCGATGTCGCGCCGGGTCGAGTTGTTGAATGATTCGTAATACTTCTTTAGCTGTTTGGATTGCCGAAGTACAGCCAACAACTCAGCCGGAGGTTCAATCTCGCGCGGCGCCGTGTCGGGCTTCAGATGAAACTTGGCCTTCATGCCTTGTCGGACGTGGCCGCCGGCCTGCATCTTTTTGTTGACCAGGAGGATGTGACCGCCCTGGCTGCTTGGGAAAAGAGAGGTGCGAAACGGAAAACCGTTGATGTCACCTTGTACCTTGAGTTGGCCGCGCTTCCCCCAGAGTTTGGCAGCGTCGAAGGGCACACGAATGATTGTCCATTTAAGGCTGTTGCCACTGGGCTCCAGAACAGCTTCGAAGCTCTTCACACCAGGTTTGCCTGCAGGCATGGAATATAGTTTAAAGGAAAGTTACGATTTGACCCGCAATTGCCCCCAGCGTACCATCGTTTCAAACTCAGGACTTTTCAAAACTACAAGGAGGGATCCCACCCATGAAACGAATTTCATCCATTTTGATTGCCATGACCGTGTGCGGCGTGATGGCATCGGCACAGATGCCGGAGCCAAGGAAACCCGGGGCGGAAGAACAGAGCCTTGCTTACTTCGTCGGCAATTGGACGATGGATGGCAACTTGAAACCAGGACCGATGGGTCCCGGAGGCAAATTTACAGGCACCGAGCGCGATGAATTCCTGCCGGGCGGATTCTTCCTCGTCTCTCATTCCGAGGGATCAAGCAGCATGGGCAAGGAGGTCGGATTGGCGATCATGGGTTACGATCCTGAGAAAAAAGTCTATACCTACGATGCCTATAACAATCGGGGAGAGGCAGAGCACGCCACCGGCTCCTTCGACGGCAAAACCTGGACCTGGAATAGCGAAATGAACATGGGCGGCCAGAACATCAAAGGCCGTTATATTCTCCAAGAAAATTCGCCAACGTC
>DASZEU010000455.1:0-3314 GCA_035940535.1 Candidatus Angelobacter sp. | reverse complement strand
TCTACGTGGATGTGCTGGAAAGCCCGCACGAATTCCGGCTATCTTCGCGCGTGGGCACGCGTCGTCAGTTGCACGCGACTGCTCTGGGAAAAGCGCTTGCCGCGTTCTTGCCCGAGGAACAGATAGAGGACATTCTCGGCGTCGTTACATTCCAGCCACTGACGCCGAAGACGATCATGAATCTGGTGCAGTTGCGGCAGGAACTGGAGAAGATCCGGCAGCAGGGCTACGCGGTGGATGATGAGGAAACCACTCTGGGAGCACGCTGTGTGAGCGCGCCGATTCTAGGTGCGGGGCAGCATGCAATAGCCGCCATAAGCGTCTCCGGCCCGGTGACGAGAGTTGCTCCCAGCCAGGTCGCAACCATCGCGCAGGCGGTTATTAAGGCCGCCGCAGAAATCTCGGCCGCCATGGGCTTTCCCCGAAACGAGCCCGTGGCTGCAGCTTCTCGCAGAGAAACTTCGTCCGTTACTTCCTGAGAACGGCAGATCCCTCGCTCCGCTCGGGATGACAACCTAAAAGGATTACGGCGCTGGAGCACTCGTTTTCGTGGATTCGCACTCTTTCAAGAGTTTCCGAATCACTTCATCTCCGGGAAAAATCTCAGCGCCAGTTTTTAGGGTCGCGAGCGCTTCGGCAGTTTGATTGTGCGAGAGATAACTTTTCCCCAGCAAGCGGTAGAGTTCTGCGTCATAGGGAATCAGGTTGATGCCGCGTTGCAACCTGGCAATAGCTTCCTGCACGCGCCCAGTTGCGATGAGCAGGTTGGCCAATTGCTCAAAGTCTTCCGGATTCTTGTTTTCCCGATGCGTGGCGCGATCGAGATAGCGGATAGCCGCCGCCAGTCCTTCCGGGTGTTTTTGTTGCAGCGCAGCATCGGCCAGCGCCTCGAGCACAAAGACGTTGTCGGGTTCAACCGTCTGCAGTTGCTTGCCCAGAGCCCAATAACGTTCGCGATACTCAGGAAGGGAGAGCGTGATCTGACCGTACGCTTGCAGCAGCGTGAGCGGATCCGACGTTGAGTCGCCCCGCCCTGGCACGGCATTGAGATGGACCAAATCTGGGAGTGATGGTGTGGTCATCTGAAAAGCCGCGTCGGGAAATTGCTCCTCAGCTTGAGCTACGATGCGATGGTTGGTGAGAACTGAATGGGAGATGACCTTTACGTCACGCTTTGGCATGTGACATCCGGCGCAGTCGTCGGCCGGAACCTTGTGGTGACGAATGGCGAGAGGCAAAGCACAACTCTTCTCGGTATGACATGCCAGACACTTCTGGCGGAAATAGGCAGGCGCCTCCTGTGCTGACGGCTCCACGTGCGGATCATGACAGCCGATACAAGCCAGACGGCCGCTGCTTCCCCGATAACATTTGCTCAGCAACATCGACAGGTAATGCTGCAGCAGATCATCCCGCGGAGTGGATTCGCGGCGAAGAGGAACCATGAAGATGCTTAGCGTGTCATCCAATGCTGATCCAGGACGAAACTGATTGAAGTCTTTACCGGGTTTTATAATTCGCGCGTCGCCGGCCTGATGGCATGACATGCAAATGTTATCGGCGAGCCAGGGCGTGAGTTTTGCCGGATTCACGATGGAATGTCCGGCTCCTTGTGAGGGGTCAAGTTGCATCTCCACAATGTGCGTTTCCCCGGGCCCATGGCAGTTCTCGCAACCGATCGCCAGTTCCTCAAACGGAGGATCACGAAAAAGTCCGTTCCCGTCTGCGACTGGCTGCGGCCTGCCACTGTGGCATACGATGCAACCCGGTAGAACCGGACGACTGAAGCCATAATCGACGAATTCATATCCTGGTGACAGAGCCCAACCGTTGGTCGTGGCGTAGAACGAAAGCGGAGCCTCAAAGAGATAATTTCCCCGCCTCACGATCCCGCCAAAGCCATTTGCCCCAGAGCCGATGATCCATTCCACTTTGTGCGTATCGCGGAAACTTTCTTTTCCATCGGGCGCAGTCGCAAATTCTGCCTGGAAGAGATCGTTGTTGCGAACAGTAGTTTCAAAATGACGTTGGGAGCGAGGATCGAACAATGAGGCTGATGTTGAAATCCTTCCCATCAGAGACGGGGTGATGGTGGACATGGAGCGACCCATGTCAGTTTTCGAATAAGAGTCGTAGATGGATTGATGACATTGCGCGCAGGCCTTCGATCCAACGTATCCATTGCTCGCGCGATTTACCTGTGAGGCTGAAGCGACTGGGCCTTCCTGACCTCGGGTCGTGAGAATGAAAACAAGAACCGCACCGAAATAAAAACTAAAATGCCGACGTCCGCGCCGCATGAATACGAGAGCATTCATACCTATCGTTTGGAAGCCTTTACCCAAGCCACCAACTCCTGTTTTACCCATTGCGGACTCTTCTCCGCATGACACAGCAAGCAGGCATTGGGGCTTTCTTCCTGCCCAAAGCGCAGGGTCATGTCAGCATCCGGAATATCGTCGATCTGGTGGGTTCGCGCGCGGAACAGCAATGCATCCATGATGCGAGGCATATGACAGGAAATGCAGCGGCTGCCTTCGGAGTCGGCGCGGTGATGGGTGTGGGCCGCCAGTCTGGCTGCATCCTGGAATTGTTGATGACAATCGGTACACGCCCGATCTGGCCTGTCTGGGAATCTCAATGAAGTGGGATTAGAGCTTGACTCGTCGCCGTGCGAACCATGGCCATGCGGATCATGGCAGTTGCCGCAACTCACCTCCCCTTTCTTGAAACACTGGGAACGTTCTAGCGCTTCAACCATAAAAGTGGTCTGGCGAAATCTGCCGTCCTTGTAGAAGCCTTTGCGCGAGAACTCACCAAAAGGAATGCTCTGACTATGCATAAAGAAATTGCCGCTGGCAGAATAATTCAGTTCGCCGTGCGGTCCTGGAATGCGAAGTGCGGACTGCATGTGGCATTGTGAACAAATTTCAACAAAATCGCGGTTGCCGACCTTGTGAAAATTAACCGGAGGATCGAGCGGATTTTTTGATAGATAAAACTCGCTTTGGCTTATTTCCGCGATGTGCTGAGCCGACGGCCCATGGCAAGTTTCACAATTAATTCCTGGCTCTCGAAATTCCAGGTTTTGCGACTCAAATCCTCCGCCCTTGATATTGCGTAATTGACTGGTGTGGCAGATGGCGCAAATCACCTGATAGCTGGTTGAGCTATCGAGTTTTTCCCAGGAACGAAGATCGGATCGCTCGCTTCCGGGCGAATCAATAACCTGCCAGAAATTGACCCATCGCTTGTACATGCAGTTGTACTGGACCGGGAAGACATGGATCTCGCCGTTGGGCAGTTTGGTCGCA
>DASZEU010000454.1:0-13961 GCA_035940535.1 Candidatus Angelobacter sp. | reverse complement strand
ATCAAGGGCAACGAAATTAAGTTCACCCTGAACGTCAGCATCCAGGGGCAGGACCTTCAAATTGACTACGCGGGCCAAGTGGACGGTGACAGCATGAAGGGCAAGGTCAAATTTGGCGAAATGGCTGAGGGCACCTTCACCGGGAAGAGAGCGGACGCCAGCGCCCCAGCCCCGAAATAAGCTGAATTGAGTTTCCGTGATCGACGGCCCGGAACAATCACCCGAAGCGAACGGCTTGGCTGGAACACTGCCTTGAAGATGCCGCACCAGTATCATTGGTCGGGCGGAAATTATCCGTCTGTTCATTGACCCCCGGAAAACGCGGATGTTAACCTACAAGGTTGCTTTCGCAGCGGCAATCGTCTCTGTCGTCCGGATACTCAAGTTCGAAAAAGGAAGCGTAATCTTGTCCTCTACGGTTGAAACCCAAACCTTGCGGAAAACTGCGCTCAATGGCCTGCATCGCCGCCTGGGCGCAAAAATGGTCGATTTTGGCGGATGGGACATGCCGGTGGAATACCCATCGAGCGGCGGTCTCGTGAAAGAACATCTGGCGGTTCGCAGTGGTGTGGGCATGTTCGATGTCTCCCACATGGGCGACATTCTGATTCGCGGCCCCCAGGCGCTCGACGCTGTTCAGTGGGTCAGCATGAACGATGCTTCCAAGCTTCAGGAAGGGCAAGCCCACTATTCAGCCCTGCTCTACCCGCAAGGAACATTCGTGGACGACGTAATTGTCCACAAGCTTGGAGCCAATGACTATCTGCTGGTGATCAACGCCGGGACACGGGAGAAGGACCACACCTGGGTCCGCCAGAGTGTAAGCAAGTTTCGCTGCCATGCCGACGATGTCGGTGATTATTACACCCAGATTGCCATCCAGGGACCGAAGGCGGAAGCCACGCTGCAAAAGCTGACCAACGTGGACCTCACTCAAATCAAGAACTACTGGTTCAAGCATGGAATGGTTTGCGGCCTGCACAATACACTCATCGCCCGCACCGGATACACGGCCGAGGATGGTTTTGAAATCTATGTTCCCTCCGATGTTCCCACCAGCGAGCGTGTCTGGAATGAAGTGACCGAGGCCGGCAAGGAGTTCGGCATTGTCCCGTGTGGCCTGGGCGCCCGTAATACCTTGCGGCTGGAAGGCAAAATGGCGCTTTACGGACATGAGATTTCTGACACCATCAATGTCTGGGAAGCCAACCTCGACCGCTACTGCAAGATGGAGAAGGGCGATTTTATTGGCCGTGCGGCCCTGGAAAAAGCCAAGAGCGACGGGCTGAAGCGGATCCTTGTCGGTATGGAGGCCATAGATCGCGGCATTCCCCGAGACGGTTACAAAGTTTTCGATAAAGCCGGAAACGAGATTGGATGTGTAACCAGCGGCTCGCCGGCTCCGTTCCTGAAGAAAAATATCGCGCTGGCTTATGTGCCTCCTTCACAATCGGAAATCGGCAATGAAATCTTTGTGGAATGTCGCAGCCAGAAAGTAATGTGCAAAGTTGTACCGACTCCGTTTTATAAGCGGCCCAAAAAAACAGCATAGTTCCGCAATTAAAGGACAGACAATTCAATGGCATATCCGAACGATTACAAATACACCAAAGAGCATGAGTGGGTTCAGGTCCAGGGCAACGTCGGAACCGTGGGTATTACCGACCACGCCCAAGAATCCTTGGGCGATATAGTATTTGTCGAGCTGCCCAAGGTCGGCGCCCAGGCTACGGCAGGATCGAGTTTCGGCAGTGTGGAGTCGGTGAAAGCCGTATCCGATCTGTATGCGCCGGTCTCGGGCAAAGTAGTCGCAGTCAATGAAGAGTTGAACCAGGATCCTGAGGCCATCAACAAAGATGCCCACTCTGCATGGATCATCAAGATTGAATTGAGCAATCCCAAAGAGCTAGACAGCCTGCTCACAGCCGAACAGTACGAAGCCTTTATTGCCGAAGAGAAATAACTTTTCATCCACACATGCGTTATCTTCCAAAATCCCCTGCCGACCGCCAGCAAATGATGCGCGAGATCGGTATTCAGTCTATTGATGAGCTGTTTGCGCCAATTCCGGCGGAATATCGGTTGAACCGGGACCTCAAAGTGCCCCGACAGATGGCCGAGTCGGAGATCATCGACTATTTCCGAAGCTGCGCCGAGACCAATGCGGCTGGGTATGGGGGTTTTTTAGGCGCCGGGGCCTATCATCATTACCGCCCCGTGGTGATCGATTCGCTGATTTCGCGCGGAGAGTTCTTCACCGCCTACACGCCGTATCAGCCGGAAATCTCGCAGGGTACCCTGCAGGCCATCTTCGAATTTCAAACCATGATCTGCGAGTTGACCGGCATGGAGGTCGCCAATGCCTCCATGTACGACGGTTCCACCGGAGCAGCGGAAGCCATCATGATGGCGGTGCGCGTGACCGGAAGAAAGTCGGCGCTGGTGGCGCGCAGCGTGCATCCTGAGTACCGCGAGGTTATGAGCACCTACTCGCAGCACCAGGGCATGCCGATCGCCGAGTTTGGCTTCCTCGAAAATGGCCGTGTGGATATGGCCGAACTGGAAAAGAAGATCACCGACGAAACAGCCGGCGTTCTGATTCAGTCCCCTAATTTCCTGGGGACCATTGAAGACGTGGCGGCGATTGCCGACTTGGTTCATAAGAAAGGTGCTTTGCTGATTGTCTCTATCGCCGAGGCGCTGTCATTGGGGATCGTGAGACCTCCCGCAGAAGCTGACATCGTGTCGATGGAATCGCAATCATTCGGTGTCCCTCTTGGATATGGCGGCCCTTACGCCGGAGTGATGGCGACCAAAGAAAAATTTGTTCGCCAGATGCCCGGACGCTTGGTCGGCGAGGCCAAAGACAAGGATGGAAAACGTGGATTTGTGCTGACCCTTTCCACCCGCGAACAGCATATTCGCCGCGAGAAGGCTACTTCCAATATCTGCACCAATCAGGCCCTCATCGCCACCATGGCCACCATCTACATGACGATCTATGGGCGTGAAGGCCTGAAAGAACAGGCCCAGCAGAACCTGGCGAAAGCCGCTTATGCCGCGCAGGAGTTCGGCAAAAAAGCCAAGGTGCTTTTCCAGGGCGCGCCCCGGTTCAATGAATTCGTGGTGCAGACCAAAGAAGACGCGAATGACATCAACAATCGCCTGCTTGAAAAGAAATTGATTGGCGGCTTGCCTATCAAAAGGTTTTATCCAGAATTGGGAAATGTGGCTTTATGGTGCTGCACAGAATTGAATTCCAAAGAACAAATTGACACGGCCGTAAAGGCGGTGGGCCAATGAGCGACAACGACATCAAAAAAGCAACGCGCCAGGTAAGCCAGAATGAAGGATTGATCTTTGAGCGCTCCTCACCGGGCAAGAAGGGATACCGCCTTCCGCCGCTCGATGTCCCCGAAGTGGATTACAAGAAAGCTCTAGGTCAGGCTGCGCGGGAAGACCTGGGCAACATGCCTGAGGTGAGCGAGATGGAGATCATCCGCCACTTCACTCGCCTTTCCACCTGGAACTACGCCATTGATTTAGGCATGTACCCTTTGGGCTCATGCACCATGAAGTACAACGCGCGCGTCAACGAAGTGGTGGCGCGCCTGGGCGGCCTGGCTGAAGCCCATCCGTACCAGCCGGAAAAAATCTCCCAAGGCGCGTTGCGCATCATGAAAACCTTGGCCGATTGCCTGCTGGATATCACCGGCATGGATGCCATCACGCTGCAACCCGCCGCGGGAGCGCATGGTGAGATGACCGGCATCCTGCTGATGCGCGCTTATCTGCAATCCAAGGGCAATCCCCGCAAAAAAGTCCTTATTCCAGATTCAGCTCATGGCACCAATCCCGCCACCGCGGCCATCTGCGGTTACGCCGTCGAGAATTTGAAATCGAATGCTCGTGGCATGGTTGATATTGAAGCACTGGCCGCACAGATGAATGAAGATGTTGCCGGCCTGATGCTGACCAATCCCAACACCCTGGGTATCTTCGAGCAGGAGATTCACAAGATTGCCGACATCCTACACGATAAAGGCGGCTTGCTTTATATGGATGGGGCCAACATGAATGCCCTGGTGGGCAAGACGCGTCCAGGCGACTTTGGCGTGGACGTGATGCACCTCAACCTGCATAAGACCTTCTCTACGCCGCATGGCGGCGGCGGCCCTGGTTCCGGTCCGGTTGCCTGCAAGAAAGCCCTTGAACCTTTTCTGCCCAAGCCGGTCCTGGTGCAAAGGGCCGATGGCACTTTGGGATTCGATTACAACCGCCCGCAGTCCGTAGGCAGAGTGCGCATGTTCTACGGAAATTTTGGGATGCACGTCCGCGCCCTGGCCTACACCATGGCCAACGGCCCCGACGGCCTGCGCCAGACCACCGAAGATGCTGTGCTCAACGCCAACTACATCCGCAAGAAACTGGAAGGTGA
Source organism: Candidatus Angelobacter sp. (assembly GCA_035940535.1). Classification (GTDB taxonomy): domain Bacteria; phylum Acidobacteriota; class Terriglobia; order Terriglobales; family Acidobacteriaceae; genus Angelobacter. The sequence continues at coordinate 9,523 of DASZEU010000454.1, read as the reverse complement.
TTACGACCTGCCTTACAAGAGCGCCTCGATGCATGAAGCTGTCTTCAGCGATCACCGCCAGAACCAAAAAGGCGTGAAGACCGGCGACATCGCCAAACGGTTAATCGATTACGGATTCCATCCTTACACTGTCTCCTTTCCTTTGGTAGTTCATGGCGCCCTGATGATCGAACCCACCGAGAGCGAATCCCTGGAAGAGTTGAACTTATTCATCGACGCCATGAAATCCATTGCCCGCGAAGCCCAGGAAGATCCCGAACTGGTAAAAAGCGCTCCCCACAGCACAAGAGTCTCCCGCCTGGATGAAACCGCCGCGGCGCGCAAGCCAGTCCTGCGGTGGAAGCCGGCCCAGGCGAAGTCTGCTGGCGAGTGAGAAGAGGGATTCACCGCAAAGATCTGTACTCACCGCAGAGGCCGCAGAGCAAAGACGCAGAGTGAAGAGCAGGAGAGAAAACAATGCCAGTTGGAGAAAACAGACAATTGGAAAAAAGAGAGAATCAGATCAGTGGCATCATTCTTGATGCAGCAATTGCTATACATTCTGCACTGCTTCCGATTCACGAAGCACAGTTACTTTCCTACTTAAAACTCAGCGGAAAGAAGCTCGGTCTTCTCATAAATTTTCACGTATTACGACTGAAGGATGGCTACAAGCGCATCGTAAATGGCCTCTGATTTTCTCTGCGTTGGTTTTCTGCGCACTCTGCGACCTCTGCGGTGAGATAGGTTTTTAATCTCTAATGTCTCTTCTAGACGACAAGCGCGACGAACTTGAAAAATATGAACTCATGATGGGCGTTCCTCGTGGGCGTCTGGCGGTTACGCTTGACTTGCTTACTGATGCTCTTGTCCTGGTTGGGCAGCATGGAGTGTATTGTCAGAGCAGCCGCCAACCTGGGAAGCCAGCCATGGATCTCCAGATCATTCTCGATGCGATTAACAGCTCAAAGGAGCTGATCAGCTCGGTCATGGAGGAACTGAAAGAGCAAAATAAGCCGAAAGATAAGAAAAGTTAAGATTGTAAGGCGCTAACCAAAGGTAATTTGGTGGTGTCTATAAATCAGGGTAAACTCAAGTAATCATGTTATTTTCCCGGTTTCTTTGTTTCGGAACGCTTTTTGCAGCATCCTTTGTACCAGCCGTCTGGGGCCAATCCACGCCAACTACGAATCCTGATCCTGTGCTCATGACTATCATGCAGCAGGAACTCAATCGGGCCATGTCTTCGTTGAGCAAGGCTGATCCTGCCCCTTATTTCATCAGTTATGAAACGACGGAAGAATTCTCGTCGATCATTGTCGGCAGCCATGGCGCCCTGGTTGGAACGATTTCCCGCCACGACCGTTCTGCCGACATCACGGTACGGCTGGGCAATCGTGAGCTTGACAACACGCATGGCGAAAATCGGTTCAATGCCGTTAGCAGTGTCAATCTGCCCTTGGAAGACAAGGCCGACGCCATTCAGCGTGTTCTTTGGCTGAATACCGATCGCATGTACAAAAAGGCGAGCCAGGCCTTTCTGGAAGTAAAGACCAATACCAAGGTGCGCGCAGAAGAAGAAGATTCTTCCGCCGATTTTTCAGTGGAGAAACCGCAGGTATTCATCGGCAAGGCGGTGCTCCTTCCCAACTTCGACCAGCATGAGTGGGAAGAGAAAGTCCGGCGATATTCCGCCATTTTCAGCAAATACCCGGAGATTGAGAATTCCACGGTCATGCTCATGGTGAGTGCGCCTACGCGGTATTTTGTCTCTACCGAGGGCTCTCGGATTGTTACCTCGCGGCCACTGATTCGTGTTCTCGCCCTGGGAAGCGCGTTGGCCGACGATGGAATGGAATTGGCCAGGTCAGAGACCTTTGACGCCTCATCGTTTGACAAGCTGGCTTCCGATCAAGTTATCAACGCAAAGATCGAAAAAATCGCCGAGGACCTGAAAAAGCTCAAGAAGGCAAACGTGGTCGAGCCTTTCAATGGTCCGGCATTGCTTTCCGGGCGCGCAGCGGCAGTTTTCTTTCATGAGGTTGTAGGTCACCGGCTCGAAGGCCAGCGGCAGCGCGGCGATAATGAAGGCCAGACCTTTACCAAGAGAGTCAACCAACCGGTCTTGCCGTCGTTTCTCAGCGTCGAGGACGACCCCACGGTTTCCAACATCAGCGGAATTGAGCTGAGCGGCAAATACGACTTCGACGAAGAAGGCCAAAAGAGCGAGCGCACCGAGTTGATCAGCAACGGAATCTTGAAGCAGTTCTTAATGTCGCGGATGCCGGTGAAAGGCTTTCTGCACTCCAACGGTCACGGGCGGGCGCAGGCCGGCCTGATGCCGGTGGGCCGACAGGGCAACCTCATCGTCCACTCTTCCAAATCAGTGCCCGATGCTGAGCTTCGCCAGCGACTGATTCGTTTGATCAGGGAGCAGAAGAAACCTTACGGATTATATTTTGAGGACATTGCTGGGGGATTCACGCTCACCTTGCGCAATATGCCGCAAGCTTTTCAAATCATGCCGCTGATGGTCTGGAAGGTCTACCCAGACGGCCGCCCCGATGAACTGGTACGCGGTGTGGATATCATTGGAACTCCGCTCAATGCCCTGAATCGCATCGTTCTTACCGGCCAAAAGGTAGATGTATTCAATGGGGAGTGCGGAGCTGAATCCGGCTCCGTTCCTGTCTCCGCGGCTGCGCCTGCCATGTTGTTTTCCGAGATTGAAGTACAGAAGGTGGCGCAAGGGCATCAACGACCGCCGCTGCTGCCTCCGCCGGGGTTTGACAAGGCGGAAGCAACAGGCCACCAAACCTCAGGGCAGGGAGGCCACTAATGCGTAAATACTTTGCTTTAATTCTCTTGGTGGCATCCTTCGGTGGTTTCTCGCTTGCCGACGATCATCCCAGTTCTTCGATTTCGATCTCGACCAATGATCATGGTGATCCCATATTGAAAGCCATGCTGGCTGAATTGAAACGGTCGCAGGAAAAACTTCAGTTTGGCCAGTTTCAACGTCCATATTTCATTGATTACCAGGTCACAGAGATTCAGGACTATATCTCCGACGCCATTCTGGGCGCACTGCGCAGTGACGACACGAATGTTGGACGGCTGGTGCGGGTAGTAGTTCGCATCGGCGATCACAAGCAAGACAGTTACTTCGGCGAAGGCACCGGCACAGTTGAAGTCATGCCCATGGATAACAACGAATTGGCCTTGCGGCATACATTGTGGCTGGCTACCGACAAAGCCTATAAAGCAGCGCTCTCTGGCCTCACTGAAAAGCAGGCGGCACTGAAGAATGTGGTCGTGGACCAGGAGCTTCCCGATTTTTCCGATGAGAAGCCGGTGGAGTCTGTTCATAGCCTGGTGAAGCTCGATACCGACCTCGATCGTTGGAAAAAAATGCTGCGCTCCACTTCTGATCTCTTCCGCAAAGACCCTGAGCTGGAAAGCTCTGGCGCAGTTTTGCATTTCCGCATACTGAATCGCTATTACGTAAATACCGAAGGCTCGGTTACCCGCCATGGCACCGGGGCGTACACCTACAGCTTTATCGGCAGCAGCCAGGCTCCCGATGGAATGCGTCTGGAGCGAAGCCACGCGTATGTTGTGGCCAAACCGGACGAACTACCGAAGCCAGAAGAAATGCAGAAAGATACCGAAGAGTTGATCGGCACCTTTGATGCGCTCCGTAAGGCGCCGCTCGTCGAAGATGACTATCACGGCCCGGTTTTGTTCTCGGCCGATGCCGCGACAGCCCTGGTAGAACGTTTCATCGTGCCCAATATTCTGGGAGTCAGACCCGAGCTTGGAAATCCGGGCCGCACGCGAGGCGAATTCTCGTCGTACTACAAGAGCCGTGTATTGCCTGAATTCCTTACCGTTGTCGATGATCCGCGTGCCAAGAAAGTGAACAACATGACCCTGCTTGGCAGTTATGAAGTCGATGACGAAGGAGTGGAGGCCCATCCGGTAACCGTGATTGAAAAGGGAGTACTGACCCATTTCCTGGTGGGACGTGAGCCCATCCGCGACTTCGCCGCCTCGAATGGTCATGGGCGGACCGCTCTTGCCGGCCAGCCCCGCCCCCAGATATCCAACCTGATCGTGAAAGCATCAAATGGAATTTCATTCGAAGACTTGAAAAAGAAATTGATTCAGATGTGCCGTGACCAAGGACGCCCTTATGGATACTACGTCGAGACTACGGTCGGCCCCCAGGTTACGCCACGTTTGCTGTGGCGTATCTATGTGAACGATGGCCATGCAGAATTAGTGCGCGGCGCAATTTTCAACCAACTCGATACGCGGGCGCTCCGCAGTGACATCGTTGCCGCAGGAAATGATGAGTATGTCTACAACCGTTCGGAACCTCTCCCCAGCGCCATTGTTGCGCCCTCTCTTTTATTCGGAGAACTGGAGATTCAGCGCGCCAATCGTACGCGGGAAAAACTGCCGCAGTATCCGGCGCCGCCCTTGACCAATACTCAATCGGCAGAAATCCACCACGGAGAGACGGAGAAAAACTAGTACTCTGACCGCGAGAAAAATTGGTTCTTTCCGATACCAAAGTTCTTCTTTGGTAAAGCAGCCGCAAGGGAATAGCGGGTCATATTCGTTTGAATGCTCGTTGGATATCTTTAACTGAATAGCGCAAAACTACCGGGCGTCCGTGGGGACAAGTCATGGGGCACTCGGTCTTGGCAAGCTCGGCCAGCAGCCACTCCATCTTGTTTTGCTCCAGGGGCATATTGATTTTGATGGCAGCATGGCAGGCAATGCTGGCGGCAATCTTGGTTCTGATTTTTTCCAGGTTCAAGAGCTGCTCTTCCTGCTGGAATTGGTCCAGCAGTTCCAGCAGCATCTTTTCGATATCGGCAGATTGCACGCCCGCAGGCGACGTCTTCACCGCCACGGTGCGCGCGCCAAAAAGCTCGACTTCGAATCCATTGCGGCCCAGCTCTTCCGAAATTTCGGCAAAGACAGCCTGCTGCCCCGGCGTGAGTTCCACCAAAAGCGGCATTAATAAACGCTGGCCTTCGATGGCGGCCCGGCTGCGCTCTGCCAGCACTTTTTCAAAGAGTACGCGCTCATGGGCAACATGCTGATCGATGATCCATAGGCCGTCGCCATTTACGGCCAAGATGAATGAATCCCGAATCTGGCCCAGAGGTTTAAGAGTGTCCAACGCCAGGTGCTCGTCGGTTTGGATTTCCTCGACAGCCAGAGACTGGCTGCTGCACGAATCGGTTCCTTTGACATTCTCAAGCGCCCCTGCCGCTGGACCAAACCCACTGAGCGCCGCATTGGCCTCGACCGGGATTGGATCGCCCGCAAATTGAAGGCGTTCGCCAGTGATCGGCAACAAAGGCGATTGCAACTGAAATTCCGTTCGAACGCCGGGCTGCATGAGAGGATGATCGGCAAGCACATCCGGCATGGTGCCTGTAGTTGCCACCAATCCGGGGCGGGCATTCGGCTGGGCGGTAATCTCGCGGGTAAACTGCGGTACTGGACGGGCCTTCATCAGCGCGGAACGCACGATATCGCGCACAAAATCGTGCACCAGGGAACCCTGGCGAAACCGGACTTCGGTCTTCGATGGATGCACATTGGCATCCACCTCGGTGTGGGGCAATTCGATGAAGAGCAGCACGACTGGGAAAACCGTCGGCGGCAGAATATTACGATAGGACTCCATTAGAGCATGTTGAACCAAACGGTCACGCACCAGCCGTCCATTCACAAAGATAAAAATCGAGTTGCGATTGAGCTTCTGTATCTCCGGCTTGGAGACGAAGCCATGCACCCGGATACTGCCGGGCTCCGGCGATTGATAGTCTTCATCTCTGCGCCAGGGTGGCGGCTCCGGCAGGCCCACCCGATCCAGCTTCATCGAGGCGCTCACAGGAATAAGCTGATCCAGCGTCTCACGGCCAAGAATCTGGTAGATGCGATCTGAGTGCGACTCCACTGGCGCGGCGACGAGCATGGCGTTGGTGGCGGAATGCAGCTCAAAATGCTTATCCGGATGGGCCAGCGCATAGTGAGTAACCAGGGACGCAAGATGCGAGAGTTCCGTAGATTCAGCTTTGAGGAACTTCTTGCGGGCTGGAGTGTTGAAGAACAGGTCGCGCACCGCAATGGAGGTCCCCTCCGGCAGCCCCGCCTCTTCAACTTTCAAGATATTGCCGCCGGCAATTTCCAATGTCGTTCCGCTGGCTTCCTCGGGCGATCTGGTATGGAGCGCCACTCGGCTGACCGAGGCAATGGAGGGCAGAGCTTCTCCCCGGAAACCCAGAGTGTCGATGTTGAGTAGGTCTTCCGCATCTTTGATCTTCGACGTAGCGTGTCGCTCAAAGGCCAGCAAAGCATCATCGCGAATCATGCCGCAGCCATTGTCGGAGACCTGGATCAGTTTTTTACCGCCACCTTCAATCTGAATCTTGATGCGGGTGGCGCCGGCGTCAAGCGAATTCTCCAGCAACTCCTTGAGCACCGAAGCTGGGCGCTCCACCACCTCGCCCGCAGCGATCTTGTTGGCTACATGCTCTGAGAGTACGTGGATTCGCCCCATGAGTAGGATTATTGTAACCAGATCGCAAAGCAAAACCCACCACTGAGGAACAGTGCAGCATAGCGGAAACAAAAAACCGCAACGCTTATGAATACTGATAAAGGCTGATTTGGCCCAGGTTTCAAAATAGGCAGGCACCACCGTGGCCGCTATCTTCATCCTACTTCTTCGTACTCTGTCATGGATCGATACATCTGCATCCACGCACATTTCTATCAGCCGCCCCGCGAGAATCCCTGGCTGGAGACTGTAGAACGCCAGGAATCCGCCTATCCTTATCACGATTGGAATGAGCGCATCACCGCCGAATGTTATGCGCCCAACTGTGCGTCGCGAATCTTGGATGCCAGGGACCACATCCGCGAGATCGTAAACAACTACTCAAAAATCAGCTTCAATTTTGGTCCGACGTTGCTTTCGTGGATGCAAGAGAATGGCCCGGAAGTCTACCGCTGCATCATCGAGTCTGATCGCCAAAGCCAGAAGCGCTTTTCCGGACACGGCTCGGCCATGGTGCAAGCCTATAACCATATCATCATGCCTCTGGGAAACTCTCACGATAAATATACGCAGGTGCTCTGGGGCATTCGAGATTTTGAACACCGCTTTGGGCGCTTTCCCGAGGGGATCTGGTTGCCGGAAACAGCAGTGGACCTGGAAACGCTGGAGATTCTGGCAGAGCAGGGCATCAAGTTCACAGTCCTGGCCCCTCGACAGGCAGGCAGAACCCGCAAGATCGGTGGCCGAAGCTGGAAAGATGTCAGCGGCGGCCGCATCGATCCCTCACGCGCTTACCTGGCCAAGCTGCCTTCTGGCCGCAAGATCAACCTGTTTTTCTACGATGGTCCGATCTCGCAGGCGGTGGCTTTCGAGAAGCTGCTGAACAGCGGAGAGCAATTTGCCGCCCGGCTGGAGAGTGGGTTTTCCGACGCGCGTGACTGGCCGCAGCTTGTGCATATTGCCACGGATGGCGAAACCTACGGACACCACCACCGCCACGGCGAAATGGCCTTATCTTACGCGCTGCACCGCATCGAATCGCAAGGCTCCAGGAGGCTAACCAACTACGGAGAATTCCTGGAGAGATTCCCACCGGCGCACGAAGTGCAGATCATCGAGAACACAGCCTGGAGCTGCGTCCATGGCGTGGAACGCTGGCGCAGCGATTGCGGCTGCAATGCCGGCCATGCTGGTTGGAACCAGAAGTGGCGGGGGCCTTTGCGTGCTGCCCTCGATTTTCTGCGCGACGAGGCAGCCCTTCTTTTTGAACGCCATGCCGGTGAGTTACTGCGGGACCCGTGGGCCGCTCGCAATGATTACATCAACGTGATTCTCGACCGGTCGCCGGAGAGCCTTTGGATATTCTTCGAAAAACACTCACAGCGGCAGCTTCAGGCCGAAGAGACCGTGAAGGTGCTGAAGCTGCTGGAAATGCAGCGCCACGCCATGCTCATGTACACCAGTTGCGGGTGGTTCTTCGACGAGATCAGCGGAATCGAGACGGTGCAGGTGCTGCAATATGCCGGAAGAGTCATTCAATTGGCCGCGGTTACCACTAAAGTAGATCTGGAGTCTGAGTTCGTGAACCTGCTGGCCAAGGCAGAAAGCAACATTCCGGAACTCAGCAATGGCGCAAAAGTCTACGAGATGCTGGTGCGTCCGGCGCTTGTGAACTTGTGCAAGGTAGGAGCGCATTTCGCCATCAGCTCGATATTTGAAGGTTCAGAGGACAGACCCAAGTTTTGTTACCAGATCAAGACTGTGGATTATCACCGGCTGGACTCCCACTCGGTCAAGTTGGCGCTGGGACGTATCCGCGTGACCTCTGAGATCACCCGCGACTCCCGCGAACTGGTCTTCGGCGTGGTCCATATCAACGACCAGATCCTTCATGCGGGGGTGCGCGATTTCACCGATGAGGAGGACTACCGTCAATTGATCGAACTGGCCCAGAGAGAATCGGAGAGTGGCGCATTTGCGGAGCTGCTCAATGCTCTCGATCAACGCCTGGGCGGCATGCAGTATTCCCTTAAATCACTGTTCAAAGACGAGCAAAAACGCATTCTTGACCTGATACTCAGCCACACGCTCAAGGAAGCGGAGACAAGTTTCTACCAGATTTACCAACGCAATGGTTCGTTGCTGCGCTTCTTGCAGGAGATGCAGCAGCCAGTGCCTGATGTGCTTAGAGTTACCTCTGAATTTGTAATCAACAATGACCTGAAAAATACCCTTGAGCACGACCCGGTCGATCCACTGCGAATTTCCATGCTGCTGGAGCTGGCCAAACGCGAAGGCATAGAGCTGGAACAGGCGGGACTGGCTTATGCCGCCGGCAATGCCCTCACCCGGCTGATGCGCCGTCTGCGTGATGAGCCAAAAAACACGAAAACGCTGGCGATCGCCGACATGCTGGTTACGCTTCTCCAGATGTTTCCTTTCCAGGTGAACTACTGGGAGGCGCAAAACATCTTCTACGCCTTGCTGAAAAATGAATTTCCAAGGATCAACGAGGACCATGACCCGGCCTCTCGGGAGTGGCGCGAACGCTTCCTGGCTCTGGGAGAAAAACTTCAGGTGAGTGTCCCCGCTCTCGAACCAGTAGCCGAAATGCAAATAGCAGGCTAGCCAGAGATGCTCATGCGGCAAACCTGATCTGTATCAGTGGTATCCGTGAAGATCCGTGGTGAATTTGGTTTTATCAGCGTTGATCTGCGTTATCAGCGGTAAAAAGGTTTTTGGTTCCGGCTTGGCTGCCGTGGTATGTTCGTAAGTACCCTATTTTGGAGCAATCGATGGCCCCGGAGCATTTCGACGTCTTGATCATGGGGGCAGGCCTGTCGGGCATCGACGCCGCCTATCACCTGCAAAAACTCTGCCCAAGCAAGAGCTACGTCATTCTTGAGCAGCGGGAGCGCATCGGCGGTACCTGGGACTTGTTCCGCTATCCTGGCATCC
>DASZEU010000453.1:0-7285 GCA_035940535.1 Candidatus Angelobacter sp. | reverse complement strand
CTTTCACCGCAAAGGACGCGAAGGGCGCAAAGGAATCTACCGTGTTAATTAATCGGTGGCGTTTACGCTCTTGAGTAAGCCAGAAGTGCCAAAGTTATTCCTTTCTGGCTGATTGCTGAGTGCTGACGGCTGCGTGCTCTTTCAACATCGCCTCGGCTTGTTCGCGGCAGCGGTCGAGCATGGCCTGCATTTGCTCATGCAATGCTGCTATTTCCTGTTCGGTGGCCTCTGCGGGAACGTGGAGAGTTGTGCTTCCCCATCCGGCTACTCGGGAAAATGGTTTAGGAATCATCATGCGATCCCAGGATTTGAGTATCCAGGCGCGCTCTACCGCAATGTGGAAACAGACAATTCCGTATCCAGTTTTTTGGGACAGCAAAATTGGTCCGGGTTTGGCCACATAGATCGGGCCTCGAGGACCATCGATGGTAAAGGCCACTGGATTTCCCTGATCTAATTCTTGCTTCATGCCCATCAATGCTCCTACAGCGCCTCGCGAGCTGGAACCTCGAACTGCGCCAAATCCAAGTTTGTTGATGATGCGGGCGATGTACTCACCATCAAAGCTGCGGCTGGTCATGACGGCGATCTTTCTGTTGCGAAAGCGATAGGCAACGGGAATCACGCACCGATGCCAGAAACAGTAGATTCCCAGCGGACTGCTCATGCCATCACTGAGGCAGCCTTCTTCTACGGCAGTTTGGAAGCGCAGAGTGGGCCCGATGAACCGGATGAATAAATATCCGGCCCGGGTTATGAGCCACAGCAAGAGGCGTTGGCGCAAAGAAAAGGGGTGAGAGCCGCTCTCACCCCCAACTGCATTTTTGTCTCCGTTAGTCACGAGTGCATTTTAAGCATAGCGAAGCCACTTAATGATTTCGGGTAACGTCGGCTTCTTGCCATACATCAGGATGCCCACGCGGTAGATGCGCCCGCAGAGGAGCACCATCCCCACGATCGTTGCAATCATTACCGCAAGGGAGAGCCCAATCTGCCACAGACTGGGTATTTGGACGGCGATCCGGCTAAACATGATCAGCGGCGAGGTGAACGGGAATATCGAGGCCCACACCGCTATCGTAGAATTTGGGAACTGGATCACGTTGAACATAATTCCCAGAGAAGCCGCCAGGGGAAGGACAGCCAGGAATTGCAGTTGCTGCGCCTCCTGCTCAGAGTTCACCATGGCGCCGATGGCCGCATACACGGTGCTATACAAGGCAAAACCCAGCAAGTAATACACGGCAAAGGCAAGCAGCATCTGCCAGGTTATGACTCCCTTGAGCTGTTCCCCAGATGCAACCAGGTTACCGCCCATCATGACGACGGCGGTACCGATCCAAATCGCAATCTGGGTCAACCCAACTGCGCCCACGCCCAGAATCTTGCCGGCCATCATCTCATTGGGACGGGAGACGGAGAGCATCACCTCCATAATCCGTGAGGTTTTTTCGTCCAGAATTGCCCGCATCACATTGATCCCATATAAGAGCACCGACATATAGAGGATCATTACCATGATGAAGCTCACAACGAATGTGATCTGCGGATTACCTGAGCCAGTCCCAGCAGGGTCTTGGGGATCGACGTCCAAACGCTTCAAAACACTATCGATTTCCTGGTCACTTAAACCTTTGGCCTTGAGCGCCTCACGATGCAGGGCGCGGTCCACACCCAGTCCGATGGTTGCGTTTTGAATAAAGCTGGAGGTGTCGCGAGTGATGAACGGTATCTTTTCCGCGGCTAGAGCTTCGTCAGTTGCCCAGATCACTCCATCGAGCTGCTTGTTGCGGACCTTCTGGCTCAATGCGGCGCGTTCATCGGCTGAAGTATTGGTGTCTACGTCCACGGTCAGCTCAGAGGGTGTTTCAGCCGTCCGCTTCAAGGTATTTTTCTTGGAATCGGCTATTTGTTTGTTTTGCTCCCCCTGCGCCTTCGTCAATTCTTGACGGATCGTCTCGGCGGTTTGCGGGTGCGAGGCCACGATTACCAGGTGCTTGGCCCCGTGCGACATGGGATTCATCAGAAGGCTGGGACCCAACAGAAACCCTGCCATCATGAGAGGGATGAGAATGGTCATGATGAGGAACGATTTGGTCCGTACCCGTTCCAGATATTCGCGGCGTGCAATCAGGAATATGTTACGCATCGGTTTTTCCCACCACCTCGATAAAGATTTCTTCCAGAGAAGGCTCCATCAATTCAAACCTGTTCACCCGGGAGCGCTCAGCCACCATCTTCAAGAGTTGCTGGGAGTCTGCGCCGGGGGCCAGACGCACCTCCACGTAGTTTCCGTAATTGTTATATGCGCCCACTAGCGGATTATGCTCAAGAAATGCCCCGTTGCCATCGTATTGGATTTGGATGTTGCTTTTCCCATAGCGGGCCTTGATCTGTTTGAGTTCGCCTTGCAGCACGGGCGCTCCTTTATTGATTACACAGATCGAGTCGCAAAGCTTTTCCACCGTGTCCATACGGTGGGTGGAAAAGAGGATTGTCTTACCTTGTTTCTTCAACTCCAGCATTACATCCTTCAGCAACGATGCATTGACTGGATCAAGCCCAAAAAATGGCTCATCCATGATGATGAAATCCGGGTCATGCAACAAAGCGGCGATGAACTGGATTTTTTGCTGCATGCCCTTGGAAAGTTCTTCAACTTTATTCTGCAGCTTATCGGCAATTTCCAGCTTTTGGCACCACTCCGTGGCTTTTTGCCGGGCACTGGTCGCATTCATGCCATGCAATTCGCCAATAAAAACCAGTTGCTCATGGACTTTCATCTTCTTGTATAGACCGCGTTCTTCGGGCAGGTAGCCTACGCGCTGTAGTTGGGGGCGGTGGAAAGGCTGATCAAACATCCGTATTTCCCCCGAATCGGGAGCGGTGATGCCGATCATCATGCGAATGGTGCTGGTCTTGCCTGCGCCATTGGGGCCGAGAAGGCCGAATACAGCCCCTTGCTCTATGCTGAAGGAAAGATTGTCGACGGCCACAAATTGGTCATACGTTTTTCGGACACTATTCAGTTCTATGGTGTACATGCAAAGAATTCCTGTGTTTCAAGGATATACGGGAGCGGATAGCTTTAGGTTACACGATTTCGAGATATCGGTCGATCCAATTCCGTACCTGGGCACGGGCCGGATCGCCGGCATCAAAACGCATGCCGTAGAGTTTTTCCGATTCGCGCGACCAGCAAACTGAAGCGCGGATGGCGAGCTTCGGCTGGCTAGGCAGCGCAAATTCCACGCGCACTAATTCACTGGAGGAGATTGGCGATTCGCAACGGACCGACATGCCTCCGGCGCTTACTTCAATCGTCATGGCGAACAGGTTCTTGTTCCCGCTTTGGATGGAAGCTTCAACAACTACGGGAATTCTTACATAGCGCCGCAACTCATGGAGAACTAACAAATGAGTAGCGCGCGCGACTTTCAGCACGCTTTGCCTTTCCAGCGGTTCATCGAATACGGCATTGATGCCATAGTTCGAAAAGCGCAATGCTTCCCGGAAGTTCCGGGCGATACCATACAGAATGATGCGGCGGTTGGAGCTTGAATTCCGCGCACCGCTTAACACCCTTTCCGCATCGGGATCATAGAGTCGCAAGATACATGCTTCAAACTTTTGCTTGCTCAATATAGGCATGGGATCGCCCGTGAGTGGAACAATTTGGACGTCGAATTGCTTGAAGCAATCTTGCAGCATCCCATTGGTTGCCGCATCCAGATGCAGGCTAGCGATGCGGGCGCTGACTTTGTTGGCAACAGAGGTCCCTGAGGTGCTCATAGCGGATGGTTTTCCAAATTACTTTGAAGCGGAGTTTCCTTTCCTGCAAGAGGCCGCCACCACGCGGTTTCTTCCAGCTTGCTTGGCCTGATAAAGGGCACTGTCGGCTGCGGCCACTAATTCATCCCTGGTACTGCCTTGGCTGGGATAATCAGCCACCCCACAACTGATGGTTACAGGGCGGGGTACGCCTGGAAAGGGATGGGTTTCAATTTGGCGGCGCAGTTTTTCTGCTACGACCAAAGTATTGGCCCCGGTAGTTTCGGGCACAACGATGGCGAATTCCTCACCTCCATAGCGGCAAACCATATCCACCTTGCGGAGCTGCTGTTTCAAGATGTTAGAGACGCCCCGCAAGACCTCATCGCCCAGCAAATGCCCAAATTCGTCGTTGAGCCTTTTGAAATGGTCAATATCCACCATGATGACCGACATACGACCCATAAAGCGCGAGGCCCGCTCCAGTTCTTCGGCAATGCGCATTTCAAAGTAGCGGCGGTTGAAAATCCCGGTAAGGCCGTCCACGTAGGCCAACTGCTTCATCCGCTCAAAGTAGTTGGCGTTCTGGATGGCGGCTGCACAGATATCAGCGACTGATTCCAGGGGCTGAATCTCGTCCTGGTCAAAAGCGTCGTGACTTGCCCGATCCAGAGCGAGCACTCCCAGCTTTTCACCGAAAAAGATCAACGGAACACACATTTCCGACTGGGTTTCGAGGAAACCTGGAACGTAGGTTTTCACCGCATTCACGTCGTTTTCGATCAGACTTTTACCCTGGGCTAGTGCCTGGGATGCCAACCCAACGCCAGGCGCGAGGTGGGTGCCCATGTCAACATTGGGAGTCAGCTTGCCTTCATAAGCCCGGACGCGCAGCCCCTCTCCTTCCACCAGCAGGACCGCCACATGATCGATGCGAAACCATTCCAGAATCAGGCGGCAAACCACGGTCAGCAGTTCGTCCAAGTCAAGGACGGCGGTGGTCTGCCGGGCAACTGCGTTGATAGCCTCCAACTGCTCGGCGCGCCGCCTTTCCAGCGAATACAGCCGGGCATTCTCCAGGGCGATCGATGCCTGCGTGGAAAACAGGGTGAGCAAATCGATCATTCCGGCATCGAAATACCCAATCTGGTCGCTCTGAAAATCGAGCACTCCCACCACCTCATTACGCACCATGAGAGGAATTGCGACTTCAGATTTGGTTTCTTTGACCCGGTCGATATAGCGGGAGTCCTTGCTGACATCTGCGGCATAGATAGGCCGTTTTAGTTTAGCGGCGGCGCCGGTCAAACCCTGACCGACCGGTACACGAAATCCAATATCCACGTTGCTGCGGCCAAAATGGCATTGGACATAGAGTTCCTGCTTGCTCTTGTCCAGTAACATCACGGCGCCATTTTGCAACTGAAAATAGTCGCGAATAATCGAGAGGATTTGGTTCAATACCTCATCGAGATCAAAGGTGGAAAGGACCGCCTGGCTGGCATCGTACAAAATGGCGATCTTTTGCATGGACTCGAGCACGAATCTGTCTCCACAGGGGCAAATACCAGATCAACCGAGTGACTCCCGGCGGGAAGAAAGCTGCCGTAGGGGAAAGAGCACAGCAAAAGCCTGGCAAAACGTTTATAGGCATCGGATTGTACAGCGAATTGACCCTTAAAGAAATAAATTTCCGCCTAGCGAGTTGGCAGACCAGGTTCAGGTATGTTCGTCTGAAATGCAGACAACAGGATGGACATTTGCCCACTGACCCAGGTCCACCCGGACACGCTCCGGCACAGCGGTCAGCGCTGGAGCAAATCTATCGGTTCATGGACATCGGTGATTCGGAAATGCTTCGCCAGCGAGGGATGTCGCTGGGCGACCGCCTCGTACATCGCATAAGCTACGTTGCGATAGGAGAAATGTCCCGCGGGCGCGGTGCGCAGTTCCGCAATGTAGAGGGCCTCAGCAAGATCCATTTTGAAGAGGGTACGCTTGCGAAAGGCCAGCGGAAGGACATACAGTCCGGCAAAGGGAACAGGACTGGCGGCTAACTGGTCGTGCATGGCAAGGGCGCGTTTCATGGCTTCCTGATAACGTGATTCCAGGCCAGCGTTTTTGATTTCCGGTGGCGTGTCAAAGCCGTGCAGGCTGGTAAATCCTTGCTCAATCTGGGTGCAGCGGCGGTGACGATGCATATCGCGAAAACCGCCGACATCCATGAGGATGTCGAACTTGAATTGCTGACCGGCATGGTAGGCCCGCAAGGGTTCATCGTGCTGTCCTCGGTAACGCAAGCCCAACTCGATGATCTCTTCTCTCTGTGCGGCGCTCATGGATTGCACTCGCTCAGTAATTTGCCGGTAGGAGTAGTGACAGGCTGAATAAAGCAAGGTGGCTGCTATTTCAACTTCAACGGGTCCATCTTCCACTAAATCCACTAAGGGCGCGGCCTGAATAGGAGCACTGCCCATGATCTCGCGAGCGGCCTGGGCCAAGTCTTGCCTGGTCTTGATTGTGTATTCATTGGCATCAGCATATTTGACCAGGGTAGGAGCGACGCTTACTGGACGCAGAAGCACCTGAGCTGCCCTGCCGCCCAGTTGCCGGTCTAACGACTTGATCTCTTCCACTAATTCCTGCACCGCTTGAGACTGAGGACTGAATGCAGGCTGCCGCGCCGATTGCTTCAACAGCTCTCCCAGCCGTACAACCTCAGGAAAGGGGCTGGAGAGCAGGCGGCCAATCTGCGTTTCCAAAGTGCGTGCATTCACGATCTGTCCCAGGGAAGTGTTGGTTCCAAGGGGCAGCAAATAGCGCGAGTTGTCGAAGGCGCGTGCTCGAAGGGTGCGGGTATAGGCCTCTTCCGGCATTTGCTGGGGACGCAGCACGCGCCCGGTGTAGTACCGGAGCATCTCCTGAGTAAGGAGTTCGTATTCGGAAAAAAGAAAATCAAGGGTGGCGCAATAACCGGAGCTGAGCGATTCATCGCCATTGAAATCGGGCACATAATATCCACTCTTTTTGAAGTTCTGATAGCGGGTGGAGCGTTCCTGGCCGTCCCAGCGCTGCTCGTCCACAAGGATGATGGCCGCCAGGATTGAAAGCTTCTCGATGGCCAGAGCAATATGCGCCAGATCGGCGATGGAACGATGGCCATATTGAAAATAAAAAGTGTTCAGGAATTGCTCAGCCTTTTGTTCGCTGATCTCCTTCAGCGACTCCCTCATAGAGAGCGCCGAGCGCGAATACTTGGCCATGGCATACGCCTGCACCTCAGGGTCAACACCGTGTACGGCAAAGACGTTGATTTGGGGCGCTGTGAGGCTTCCGTTTTTTTCGGTTAAGGCTTCTTTGGTGTTTGGATCAGGCATGAGCTTAGAAAGCATTCTAACTGAGGTATTAAATAACAAGAATTCATGCGCCGATTTTTGTGGAACGGCTTTTGTCGCCAAGAGCCTCGTTTTCGCGTCTTGATTCGAACAACGTAGTTTCTCCCTAAGTTCATGGG
>DASZEU010000452.1:0-6692 GCA_035940535.1 Candidatus Angelobacter sp. | reverse complement strand
GAGGTGATCTGAGCTGTAATGGCGGGGGTGCAGGCACGAACGTCGGAGGCAATAGCCGCGGCTGCAATCATGCCCCAGCCTACCGCCTCCCCGTGAAGTAGTTGGGAATATCCTGTGGCTGATTCCAGGGCGTGGCCGATTGTATGACCGAAGTTCAAGATGGCACGCAGGCCGGATTCGCGCTCATCGGCTGATACCACGTTGGCTTTCACACGCACCGAATCGACGATGATCCGTTCCAGCGCCTTGCGATTTCGACCACGGATTTTCGTGGCTGTTCGCACCATGAATTCAAAAAGTTTGCGATCGCGAATCACGCCGCACTTGACCGCTTCAAACAGGCCAGAGCGGAATCCCCGCTCTTCCAAGGTCGAGAGAATTTGAGGATCAACCAGCACCATCCGAGGTTGATGAAATGTGCCAATCAAGTTTTTTCCCGACCGCAAGTTGACCCCTGTCTTGCCCCCGATGCTGGCGTCGAGTTGAGCAACAACGGTCGTGGGAATCTGGACCACCGGCACTCCTCGCATGAAGATCGAGGCCAGGAAGCCGGCAGCATCGCCAATCACACCTCCCCCAAAGGCCACGACCAACGCCTTGCGGTCTGCGCCTGCTTGCACCATTTGCTCTGCTATTTGCTCCACCATGCCTAGATTTTTGGCAGGCTCCCCATCGTTCATTTCCAGCATTTGGTAGCTGAGCTTGGCCCGGTGTAAAGAAGTTTCCAGCTTTTCGCCCCAGTGCTGGCGGACGTTAGGCGAGGTAATCACAAAGACCCGCGAGTCCCTCGAAGGCTTCACACGTTCCAACAGGCGTCCAGCATCACGCAGCAAACCGTTGCCGATGAGCACGTCATAGCTGTTGGGGCCGAGTTTGACCTTGATTTTCTGCACTGCAACGATGATACAAGAAGACTGCTTCTAGCTTCTGGCTCCTAGCTGCTAGCTTTTGAAACCAATCGCAGGAACCAGGAATGGCGTTTTCCCCGGCATTTCCCTTGAATTGCCCAAATCCGAGACCTCCTCGCTTCGGCTAGCAGCTAGGGGGCAGCTAGGAGCCAGAAGCTAGAAGCCACCCCCCCATCTGTTACCATTCTCGTTCCATGAAAAAACTGCCTGAGCAGGTGGACTTCATCGTCGTAGGCGCTGGTGTCGCCGGATTGCGGGCTGCCATTGCCCTGGCAGAAGCGGGCAAGGTTCTGATCCTGACTAAATCTGAGGTGACCGAGTCTGCCACGCAATACGCCCAAGGTGGAATTGCCGTCGTCTTGAGCGATGAAGATGAGATCAGCTTTCATCTTCAGGACACGATCAACGCCGGCGATGGCATTGTCAACGAGAGCGCAGCCCGCGTGCTGGTAGAAGAAGGGCCGGAGCGCATTCAAGAATTGATCGCATGGGGCACGCAGTTTGACCGGAGCGGCACGAAGCTGACCTTTACTCGCGAAGCCGCGCACAGCCGTAGCCGCATCCTTCACGCTCATGGAGATTCCACCGGTCGCGAGATTGGTCGCGCCCTCTACGCCAAAGCGGCGACCCTAAAAAACATTGCGTTTTCTGAATTCGAATTTACTTCA
Source organism: Candidatus Angelobacter sp. (assembly GCA_035940535.1). Taxonomy (GTDB): domain Bacteria; phylum Acidobacteriota; class Terriglobia; order Terriglobales; family Acidobacteriaceae; genus Angelobacter. The sequence goes on along the minus strand of DASZEU010000452.1, from coordinate 5,116 downwards.
CAGTTGCATACCGCGGATGGGCGCGTGTGCGGAGTGGAACTGATCTCGCCGAAGGGCGAGTCCCATCTGGTAAGCAGTTCGGCGGTCCTGCTGGCCACCGGCGGCGCTGGACAGATTTACAGCAACACCACAAATCCCGCCGTAGCTACCGCTGACGGTATTGCTATGGCGTATCGCGCAGGCGCCGAGATCAGTGACATGGAATTCGTGCAGTTTCATCCCACAGCCCTGCATGTAAAGAATGCCCCGCACTTTCTTCTTTCTGAGGCCCTGCGTGGTGAAGGCGCGGTGCTGCGTAATGCCGAGTTGAACCGTTTCATGCCCAAATATCACGAGGCAGGTGAGCTTGCGCCACGCGATGTTGTGGCCCGGGCCATCGCCCATGAATTGGAAATCTGCCGCTTGAAAGATCCGGTGGTCTATCTGGATCTCACGCATCGCAAGGCTGAGTACATCATGGGGCGCTTCCCGCGTATCTATGAGACCTGTTTGAAATACAACATAGACCTGACGGTCGATCTGGTTCCAGTCCGCCCGGCTGCCCACTATCTGATGGGTGGAGTCAAGACCGACCTGCACGGAAAAAGCAGTTTGCCAGGTCTCTATGCGGCTGGAGAGGCGGCCTGCACCGGTGTCCATGGGGCCAATCGGCTGGCCAGTAACTCTCTGCTGGAGGGGATGGTATTTGGAGCTCGCGCCGGTCACGCTATGTGCGACGAACTTACTGCTGCCCGGTCGAAGACCGCTGAAGCTCACGCCAGTGCTGGCCCCGATGCAGACACCACCGATGCCGAACCGTTGATCCATGAACTTCAGCAGCTTATGTGGAACAAGGCAGGCATCGTTCGCATCGGCACAGGACTTAGGGAAGCCCAGCAACAATTGCAATCACTGGGAGAGCGGCTTCCACCGCCGGCTTCGCGCCGTGCCTGCGAAGCTCGTAACCTTCACACAGCGGCCTTGCTAATTGTCCGCTCAGCGCTTGCCAGATTGGAAAGTCGCGGCGCCCACTATCGTCTCGATTATCCTGAACACAACGATTTGAGATTCAAAAGACACTCGGTAATTACGGAAAAAGGCGTCAGGTTTGAGTAGGGCGGTGTTTGTCAGCTATTTTGTTGTTTTTAGGTGCCGGGAAGAGCATAATTTTTCCATGTCTTTACTTAAAGACCTGTTAACAAAGCTCCAAAGGTTGGTCGGTCGCCCGGCTGAGCCTCATGAGCCCCATGATCCTTACGCAGGAGTCAGAGTTCCGGTAAAAGAGGGCCCCAAAGGGCGTAGCGGCGCGGTAGCACTGGCTGAGCCGGACGAGAACTAGTATCCCCGGCCCCTCACTTTATTAACAGCCACTCAGGCATTCATTGATGATCTTGTCCCGCGTCTCGCAAAGCGCGTACAGATGCTGAGGGCTTGATTTCCGCAGGCCGAGATAGCACCAGCAGCTTTATCGGGGATTGGGGTACCTGCTCTCAATGAACGCGATAAAGGCCTGCTTAAAGCGGGTCCTGTTCGCGCGTTCATCGAACCATTTCCTGTGAAGCGTATTCTCCGCTGATATGATCGGATACCACGTATCGCGCAAATGCTTGTGCTTGTGGCATCGATCAAAAACCGTCTCCAGAAAATTCCAAATCATGAATGCGTATATCTCATATTCCCGTTGCTGCTGGTCGTTTGGCGACGCGGCGAAGTTCAGCAAATAGGGCCGGTCCATGGCAATTTTCAGTAAGTCGAAATACATCCTGTCCAACTCAGTGTAATAGCCAGCGCGAAGCGAGCGTGTAAAACTCCACAACGAGTAGAGGAGCGTGAGGATAATGCCAACCGCGGCTACCGCCTCAACAATAACCTGGACTTTGGTCCACTCATTCACGGCTTGAGCATTTTGGAAACCAAACATCCCTCTATAATACGAGCTGTTTTGAAAACTTGCTTTCCTTTGCGCCTTCGCGTCCTTGGCGGTGCAATGCTAGGCTAATTTGACAGGGTCGGCAACGCTCACCAGCATCTGCTGGATGCGCGGGTCTTCGGGCGAGCAATCATAAACATTCTGGTAGATGGTCTTGAGCCACCCTTCCAGTGCAGACTTGGGGACTTGGCGCAGACCATCGCTCGGGAAGATCAATAAGTCCATTTCAGGAGGAGGCCCTTCACCCGCCAGCGGCATGATGTAGTGTAGCCCCGAGATAGTCAGACACCCCAGCCGCCGATAAAATTGTAGCCGGCGTGTCCGCAGAGCTTGGTCAGCGCATTTTTCCCGATCGGAATCAACTTCCAAAAGCAGGGATGCGGGCTGCTTTGGACGCGCCTCTGCTACAGCTCGCACCGAACGCCGGAACAATTCGCCGCCTAGCCCTCCGTTGCGATACGCATTGGCGACCGCCATATATTCTAGAAGGCAAAAATATTCGAATTGCGGCAGGAACAGTACGCTGAACCCAATAACATGGCCGTTGTGCTTCAACAAAAGGATCTTATACTCAGCCCTGCCGGCCATTTCGAGAATCCATGCTTTCGACTTTCGCTCTCGCTCAGAGATCGAGTCGGCATAGATGCTGTAGAACTCTTCAAATTCAGGGTCGCTGCCGGATTTTAGCTCTTCGAATTGGTACTGGTTCGACACGGTGCTCAGCTCAGCCAGTATATGGGATGCTTGCCCATTTGCTCGTTTGATTTACCTTCCCTGCGTGGGCTTGGTGTTTTCCTCGTACTACGACATGTTTCAAAATCTTGTTCTTTCTCGCAAATTTCGTGATCGGCCCCACACCAACAAACCTTTCTCTCGTCCGCTCCCGCCGGAACTGGCCCTTCTTCGTGTTCCTTCGTGACCTCTGTGGTGAAAGGTCTTGGTGTTCTCAGTGTCTCACTGCCTCCGTGGTGGGTTTTGGTTGTGGCTCTGCTCCGCTGTGGTAGATTTGGTTTTGGTTGTGGTTCTGCTACGCTGCATCCTTAGCGATAATGTTTCATGAGCGAGCTTGATGTCATCGTAATCGGTGGCGGCGTTGCCGGGTTGGCAGCGGCCCGTGATCTCGGCGCTGCTGGCCTGCAGGTGCTCTTGCTGGAAGCGCGCGAGCGTCTCGGCGGGCGTGTCTTCACCCAATACACCAATGGCTATCCGGTCGAGTTGGGAGCGGAATTTGTTCACGGATGTCCGCCGGAAATTCTGGAACTCGCCGCTGAAGCCGGACTACCGCTTGCCGAGTTGCAATGGAACGTCCTGCGCAAAAAAGACGGCCGATGGATCGATGGGACTGAAACCATGTCCGGCATGGACCGTCTATTCGAGCAAATGAACGCCGCCGAAACCGAACCTGACCAGTCTTTTAAGAATTTCCTCGATCATTTCGATGCGCCGGAGAACGTGAAGCAGCAGGCCCTGCAATTCGTGGAAGGCTTTCATGCCGCCGATCCGGGCCGTATCAGCGTGCATTCGCTGATCAAGAGCAATATCGCCGACGAACAAATCGATGGTGACCGCCAGTTCCGTTTTGAGCGCGGCTACCAACCCTTTGTAGAAGCCATCGCCGCCCCACTGAACGCTCGTGTGCAACTGCGGACCGAGGTCAACGGCATCGATTGGAGAACCGGTGATGTCCAGGCGCAAACAGTTGATGGCCATGTATATCGCGCGCCTCGCGCACTGATTACTGTTCCCCTTGGAGTGCTGCAAGCCGGCGCGATTCGCTTTACTCCGGAACTTCCGGAAAAACAGCAGGCCTTGCAGTTGTTGGAGATGGGATGTGTGAGGCGAGTGAGCCTGTGTTTTAAGCGCAAATTCTGGGAGAAGGACCGGCGCTTCCAGGATGTAACTTTTTTCCTGACTGATGATCTGCAATTTCCGGCATGGTGGGCCAGCAACCCTCTTCCATTTCCGGTTCTCACCGCCTGGGCCGCGGGGCATTACGCACAGGCCTTTTCGCAGATCAATACGGACCAGGTAATTGACCGTGCAGTAGATTCCCTCGCCAACATTCTAGAGATAGACATGGCTTCTGTGCGCCGTGAACTGACGAATGGCTTTACATATAACTGGCAATCCGACCGGTTTTCACGCGGAGCGTACAGCTATGCACTGGTTGGCGGAAGCTCGGCGGGGTGTCGCCTGGCAGCGCCGGTCGCCGGGACATTGTTCTTTGCCGGTGAAGCGACCGATTGTGAAGGGCACAATGGCACCGTGCACGGCGCCATCGCGAGCGGCAAGCGTGCGGCACGAGAAATCCTCGCCGCGGGTCCAGGCAAGTGATCCCGCCTCGCTATTTTATTTCTTCTCCTTTGGTGGAAACTTCTCAAATATCTTGTGCACTGTCTTCTCCAAGGCAGCTTCAGGCTATGCTTATAGTCTATGCTGCACGACGATGGCTTATGCGTGTCTGCGCGGCCTTGCGTGCTGCCTGCTGTAAACCAGTTTTCCCCTTCGTTCGCACAGCCTTCATCGCTGCCTGATGACGGTCCGCAGGTCCGCGAACCCGGGCAGCGCTGCGCGCTTGTCGAGCAAGACTCTTCGGTGAGGCTGCCGAACGGCCTTCGCGCTTTAGGGCTGCGGAGGTAGCACTCGAACGCGTCCGCGAAGGTTTCTGCTTGCGTGAGGCTTGTCCTTGCCGGATGTCACGCTGTGCTTTCTCTCGGACTTGCGCAGAGGCTTTCCCTTTTTTAGGAGCAGACAATTTCACACCAGCGCGGCGTGCTTTGGATAACCCGATCGCGATTGCCTGTTTGGTAGATCGAACTCCATGTTTGCCTTCACGGACGTGGTGCATCTCTTCACGGACAAACTCACCGGCTTGGGTGCTTGGTGATTTTCCTTCCCGCTCATCTTGCCTTGCTCGTTCCAGAGTCTCTCTTTCGGGCATGGGTCTTCGTTCTCCTACACAATTGAATTGATGCAACCGCAATCGCAGGAGATGGCGTACATGGATAACCCAAACCACTCACAAACAATGTTCACGAAGCGAGCGGCCGGAATCGCCAAGTATGACGGGTGCGCGACACGAAAGTGGAAAAGCCCGGGCGAAATTCAGTAACCCGTCGCCATGTTTCTCTAAGTGCTTGAATTTAATTGCTGGAAATGGTTGCCACCCTATGCCAATCCGAGCGTATCCCGTGCTCTGTTTTCCTT
>DASZEU010000451.1:0-2804 GCA_035940535.1 Candidatus Angelobacter sp. | reverse complement strand
CGGAATTAGCCATGATGGCGGTCAATTGATGGCGCATATCGTGAGAAATCGAGCTGGCCATTCGCCCAATGGTGGCCAGCCGCTCAGTTTCAATGAGCTGCCGCTGGGTTTCCTGAAGGCTGTCCCTCATGTGAATGAACGCTGCGGTCACCTCCGCCAGTTCGTCGCTGCCCTGCACATCGAGCGGATAGGCGAAATCGCCCTTCCCCAGGGCGCGCACTCCTTCCACCAATTTTTCCAGTGGACGTGTAAAGCGGCGGAAGACAGCAAAGGCCAGCAAACTTTCGCCAAACAAAGCGGCGATGCCCAAGGCCACCAGCGTCTTATAGAGGCTGCGAAAGCGGGCAGTAGCGGCGTCGTACGATTTCAAAACACTCAAGTACACGCTGGGCTGAGCGCCCGGAGTCAACTCGACCGAGGTGGCAAGGTATGGCTCATTGCCTAATTGCAAATCTCGGCCGTTCAGGCCTTCTGGTCCCGAGGCTTCGCGAAGTTTGCGGACGAACTCAGGCTCATCAGCCAGGGTAATTGTGCTGGCTACCACCGAGTTGCCGTATAGGAACGTGACTTGGCTGGTGGCAATACTGCTTACATCCTTGACTACCTGTTCGTTGATTTCGTAGCCGACGGCTAGAACACCCAGAAATTGCCGAGTCGGGGGACGCCCTGAGTAGATAGGGTTGAGAAAGACTTGGTAGAGATGCCCGCCCAAGAACCACCAATAGGTGCTGGCTTCTGCAATGGACGACTTGGCCAACTCCGCCTGGGCCATGGCCGCGGTCACGTCATGAAACACGGTATTGACTGACATCACCTTGCTACTGGGGTCGGCAAGCACTAAAAGATCGCTGCCACTATCACGCCATGTATCGTTGGCAGCATCCTGGATGGTGGCGACATCTTTGGTGCTCATCAAAGCCTTGATGTTTGGTAGATCAGCCAGTAATTGCGCGTAGTGTCCCTCAATCACCTCACGTTTTTGTTGAAAGGTTTTGAAAGTTAGAACGGAATTGCGCAGGTCCCCGGTAATCTCAGCCCGCACTTGATGATCTACTGTCTGGCGCACAACCAGAAGGGTCGCGACGGTGACCGTCAAAACTCCTGCCAAAAGCAATGCCAGGAATTTGAGCCTTAAAGGGAGTCTTGAAATCATCACCATCCTTAGGACAATCGCGGGCCAACCAGGCCTCGTTCATCATCGAAACTTGCGAATATGTGCAAGCGTCGATTCCTGGCTCCGATTTACGCTTTTTTAGCGATGCCGAAGCGCTTAACGGACGAATTTATAGCCCGCACCGTGGACCGTCTTGAAGTGAAGCGGTTGCGCTGGGTCTTTCTCCAGCTTCTGCCTGAGCTTCAGGATATGGTTGTCAACGGTTCGTGTCGAAGGATAGCTCTGATATCCCCAAACCTCATTCAACAGCTCCTCACGCGACACCACTCGATCCTGGTTCTGAACAAAAAATTTCAGCACCTTGAATTCTTGAGCCGTAAGGGTAACCGGCTTGTTCGCCTGGGTCAATTCCATCCGGGTGAAATCAACGGTTATATCATCGAAGGCAAATAAATCGGGAACCGCGGCGAGCCGGCTGGCCCGGCGAATGGACGCCTGCACGCGGGCCAGGAGCTCCCTTGGACTAAACGGCTTGGTTACATAATCGTCGGCGCCCAACTCCAGCAGCAGCACTTTGTCAACCACGTCGGTGTTGGCGCTTAGGACAATTACCGGAAGGGCCGGTGCTTTACTTTTGATCTCCCGGCACACATCCTGCCCTGCCATTCCCGGCAACCTCAAATCAAGCACCACGGCCGAGGGTGGCGCGTTGCGGAATGATTCAAGGCCCGCAGTACCGGTGGGGGCAATCTCGACGTTGTAACCATTAGAAACAAACAGGCGCTTCAGCGCCTTTTGCACAATCTGATCGTCTTCAACAACCAAAATCTTTTCCATCAGGTCCCACTTACTCCTTGCCCACGGGCTTGGCGTGTCAATTCTAGCAATGTGTCAGCCGGATTCAACGCACTGATTATGGTATCCGGCTTTTGTAAAGTTTTTGTTAAGAACTGCTGAATTATTCTAAACGACAGAAAACAAAGGCACAACCTTCCATCCTTCAGCAGGTTTCAGCCCTGAAACTTGGTCGCCTAGAAGTTACGATCTGTTGACAATTTCGTGACAAATCAGGTTCCTCGAAAAACTTATGATTCTGCCGCGTCGATAAATAAAGGATCTCTAATGTCTGGATTGAGAGTTCTGATTGCTGAAGATGAAACCGTATCCCGCAAACTCTTGCACTCTTCCCTAACTAAATGGGGATGCCAGGTGGTTGCCGCCGCCAATGGGCAGGAGGCTTGCCGGGCGTTGCGTGAAGGCGGAATTGACCTCTGCATTCTCGATTGGGAAATGCCGCAGATGACTGGCCCGGAGGTTTGCCAGTGGCTTCGCTCTTCGGACCTCGATCAGTCTTATGTGATCCTGCTCACCACCAAAAGCCAGCCTGAAGACATTGAAGCCGGGTACGAGGCCGGGGCCGACGATTACATGGTCAAGCCGTTTAAGGGAGATGACTTGCGCGGCCGAATCTCTGAACTGAGCCAAAAGATCCCCGTTGCTGGATGTTCGGCCGTCTGGGGTCAACTGACAGCATGAGCGAAATTCAGAAGGTATTTTGAGGTAATTCACAACGGGGCCCCACATGATCGGTACAGGCGCTACAGAGACCATGAGCGAACATCGCAATTACAGTCCGGCAACGGCCGGTTCCGCTACTGGTCAAACCCGGCGCACGAGCGCCGAGATGCAG
>DASZEU010000450.1:0-11504 GCA_035940535.1 Candidatus Angelobacter sp. | reverse complement strand
CGATTTAGGTAAGAACACGGAACTAATAGCCGATTCCAAGCTGGTGATTCCAGTCAGCGGCTCCGAGGAGGCAGGCGTTGTTGCCTATTCCAAGCATGCGACGCACTACAAGGTGCGAAAAGGAGACACGGTGCTTTCAGTCGCCGACGATTTTGGCGTGGCGCCGGACCGTCTGCGTCGCTGGAACCGATTGAAAGGAAACCAGTTAGGCCATGTCCGCACACTAGTCATTTACAAGCCGCTGGCTCCTGGTGAGCGCGATACCACCCTGGTCAAGCACCGGCGAAAAAAATCCAAGGCACCTGCGAAGACTGCAATCCGGCAGTCGGCGCATCCAACATCGAGAGCTACACTCGCCGCCGGCAATCATTGAACTTGATTTATTAGCACTTCAATTGCACACTGGAAATGCGATGATTTAGTTGCGCGGAGTTGACATGCAATTCATGTGTGTTGCTATAATCCGCGCCAGCCCAGTTTTTTGAAACGATGCAGTGTCGGTCCTAATTTCTGGAGGAAATATGAGCTTTTACGACGAGACCCTCAAAGCACGACATGAGGATGATGACGACGAATACGGCGACATTGGCGGAAGCTATGGCGAAGGCAGCATGGAGGAAGAGAATTACGACGAAGAGGAAGAAGAAGCCATTGGCGCCGAGGGCGGCGCTGGCGGACATGAGAGTGAAGACGAACCTGTAGAAAAACATGACTTTCCCCCTGGCCCTTCAGCAGGCGAAGGCTCCGCGGGCGGCGGTACCCCGAAAAAGAAACCCAGCAGCAGCGGCGGCGCCAAAAAGAAAGCTGGCGGAGCCAAGAAGAGTGCTGCGAAGAAGAGCTCATCCAAGGCTTCTAAGAGCAAGCCCGCTAAAAAAGCCCCACCAAAGAAGGCACCCGCTAAAAAGGGTGGCAAGAAAGCTCCTCCTAAGAAAGGCGGAGGCAAGAAAGCGGGAGGCAAAAAAGGTGGTAAGAAGGGCGGAGGCAAGAAGGGCCGTCGCTAACCTGTTATTGAAGATCGCGAAGCCGCGGAAACGTTTTCTGCGGCTTCGCTATTTATTGCTGAAAGCTCTCAACACTTACCAGATTCCCGATCACCCAATAAGGAGATCGCCCTAAGCGTAGATACCACGCAGCTTGATGGTATGAGCTACCCGGCTGATCGCCAGCATGTAAGCGGCAATGCGGTTGTTGACGTCGTGCGTCTCGGAAAAATGTACTACATCTTCAAACGATTCCTTGAGAATGAATTCGAGCTGTTCATTGACGGCTGATTCTTTCCAGAAATAGCCCTGGCGATCTTGTACCCATTCAAAATATGAGGCGGTCACGCCACCGGCATTGGCCAGGATGTCAGGAATTACAAAGATCCGCTTGTCCGCCAGAATTTCATCGGCAGTGGCAGTCGTGGGGCCGTTTGCGCCTTCACAGACAATCTTTGCTTTGATTTGAGATGCATTCTGGCTGGTGATTACGTTTTCTGTAGCGGCAGGAATCAGAATTTCACATGGAGTAATCAGGAGTTGCCGGGGATCTTCGGGTTCGGCCCCCGGGAACCCCACGATGGTCTTGTTGCGGTCCCGGTATTCGAGCAATGCGTCAATGTCGATACCACGGGGGTTATAGATTCCGCCATCGAATTCGGCGATGCCAATGATCTTGTAGCCTTCATCAGCCATCAGCTTTGCGGCGTTGGACCCCACATTGCCAAAGCCTTGAATGATGATCCGGGTCGATTCACGCTCCATGCGCAACTTCCTTAGCGCTTCGTCGCAAACGATCATCACACCCCGGCCCGTCGCCTCCCGGCGTCCACGCGATCCGCCAATGTTGATGGGTTTGCCGGTCACTACGGAGGTTACTGTCTGGCGCATGTGCATGGAATAGGTGTCCATCATCCAAGCCATGGTCTGTTCGTTGGTATTAACATCCGGGGCGGGTACATCTTTTTCAGGGCCGATGAATTCCATTAACTCGGCGGTGTAGCGCCGGGTAAGCTTTTCCAGCTCTGAGAGCGAAAGCTTCTTTGGATCGACAATGATGCCGCCCTTGGCTCCGCCAAATGGGATATTGACCACGGCGCATTTCCAGGTCATCCAACTGGCGAGGGCTCGAACTTCGTCCAAAGTGACATCCGGTGTATAACGGACACCGCCTTTGGCTGGTCCCCGGGCAATGGAATGCTGGACACGGAAGCCGGTAAAGACCTCCAGACGGCCGTCATCCATGGAAACAGGGATGTGAACAATGATTTCTCTTGTGGGATAACGAAGAATCTTCCAAAGACCTTCATCAAGATTTAACTTCTGGGCGGCAAAATCAAATCGAGCTGCCTGGGCCTCCCAGGGATTCAGCTCCTGCTCGAGCGAAACAGTTTTCATTTGTACTCCAACTGAAATTGAGGGCAATCGAAAAGTATAGATACGGGCATTACAACCAGACAAGGCCGGGGGAATCCAGTGTCTTACCTCAACACATATTTAGAATAAGAAACTGGCGCGACACGATGCCTTGACATTTATTGTACGCTGACAGAACACTTTTGTACCCCCAAAGAGCAACGCACAAAAACAGTTTTGATTTTCCCCCATTCATTCGGCGGGTATACTACGGCTTTAATGGATTCTGGCCACTTCATCACCTTGCTGATTCGATAGTGGGGCTGCCGGCAACTTTTTTATGCACGAAACATTCGAGCGTCGTAACTGAGCGGCTCGAAGCCCCTTACTACAATTCTCCCGAAGTCAGGATGAGTTGGATTGATCAGGCAATTGTTTTCAGAGTCAACGCTGAGGCCTTCATGAGCTCCTCGACTACCGCGGGAGGGAAGCCTTCGCGAATCGCCTCGCGCATATAATCAATTCCGCATCTCACAAGAGTATTCTGGTTCAGGAGCGACTATGCCCGACGAAATCAAACCAGATCCGGCTTTGCCTACGCCACCATCACCTGCTCCGCCATCGTCGTCAAACCCATCAACTCAACCGCAACGCGATCGCGGGATTGGGCACTTGTCCATGTCGGAGGAAATGGACAGCGCCCGCTGGACGCTGCCGCCTATGGTTCCCGTCCTCATTGGCTTGGCAGGCGTTGCGATCGTTCTCGGGATCGTCGCGTTTGTCTTCCGGGCCAAGCCTACCGCCAACGGATCGATTGAGAAAGTGATTGCCGCGCAGCAGGGGGAAAATGTGCTGGTGGCCATTCACGTGAAGTTCGACAACCTGACTGACGAGTTGCTCCACATCAAGAACATCAGTGCTGAACTGGAAACCGCGGACGGCCAAAAGCATAGTGACATCGCCGCTCCAGCCGCAGACATAAACCGCTATTTCCAGGCGTTCCCTGAACTGGGAGAAGGCAAGACTACTCCACTGAAGGAAGAATTGAGAATTCCTCCAAAAACGGCTCAGTCGGGCATGGCCATCTTTGCGTATCCTGTCGATAAAACGGGGTTCGAGAAGCGTAAGTCGCTGAGCGTGCGCATTGAGTTCTACGATCATCCGGCGATGGTCGTCCGCTGACAAAGGGCTGTGATCCTTCTACAAATTTTGGAATTACCCTACAAGCAACCATACTCGCTTTAGGACGTTACTTCGGAGCAGCACATATCAGGAATGTCTTGACATCGAACTATCTCTGTGAAGAATTGACCCTTCAGAAAAAAGTTCCAACCTGTACCCGAACAAACGTTCGTTTGACCTTTCTTTCGCTGGAGGGACCATGAAACGCAGTCTGTTTGCCTTTGCTGTCTTGGCCGTTGTTGCCATTATCTTAGGCTTTGCTCAACCGGCATTTTCGCAGGTTACCGCCGCTCAAGCGCAATTGAACGGCACTATCAAAGACCAAGCCGGCAGTGTGATTGTAAAAGCCACCGTCAGCCTGAGGAACCAAGATACCAACCATGTTTACACCACCACTACCAACAGCGACGGTTATTACATTCTGGCAAACATTCCACCCGGAAACTACGAGTTTTCAGCCGAATTCACCGGTTTCGCGAAGGCCGTGCAGAGAGACGTAGTGCTGCGTGTCGCGCAGATTGCAACCATGGACATCTCGTTGAAAGTTGCTGCCGCCACCGAAGTGGTGGAAGTTAAAACAGAAGCCCCTTTGATCGAACCCACGCGCACTGAGGTCAGCCAAGTGGTGGCCACGGAGCAGATCCAATCTTTGCCCATCAGTGGACGGCTGTTTACCGACTTTGCCCTGCTCAGCCCTGGTGTGACCACTGGGCGAATCAGCTTGCAGTCCACCTTCACCGATCCCACCACGACGCGCATTTCATTCGGTGGGCAGCGCGACCTGAGCAACAGCGTAACTGTGGATGGCGCCGACAACATCAACAGCGCCACTGGTTCCCAGCGGGCCACGCCGTCGCAGGAGGCAGTGAGCGAGTTTCGCGTGGTCAACAATAGTTTTGGGGCCGAGTACGGCCGCGCGCTTGGCGGCATCGTGAATATCGTTACCAAGTCCGGAACCAACGATTTGCACGGCTCCGTCTATGAGTATTTCCAGAATAATGCGACCAATGCCAAGTCAATTCTGACCCAGCCGGGATTCGATATTCTGCGGCAGAACCAGTTCGGCGCTACCTTGGGAGGGCCTATCAGCAAAGACCGCACTTTCTTCTTTGTGAACTATGAGGGCCAGCGCCGGGGACAGTCACCGACCTATCCCGCCTTGTTCGTGAATAACCTGGGCGCCATTAACGCCCTGAAAGCCAGCCTGGGTATCGCGCCGGAGAACCTTGGAGTATTGAAGACTGCCGACGTGGACAACGGCTTTATCAAGCTGGATCACCAGTTCAATGACGCCAACCGGCTTTCCCTTCGCTACCTGATCCAGGATGCAACCAATCTCAACATGCTGGTGGGCGACACCCTCGATGGAGGGGGCGTGGGCGCGCCCAGCAGCGGACGCAATGGCCTGCTGCGCGATCAATCGCTCGCAGGCACACTAACGACCCAGCTCAGCAATACCAAAGTCAATTCCCTGCTGGTGCAGTGGGCGCGGCGCAACTATGGTTTTCCTGGCGTGACCGGCCAGCCCAACCTCGATGTACCCAACCTCTTGTTGCTCGGCCACAACTTCGGCGCTTTTGATCGTTACAACGAAACCCGCGTGCAGATTTCCGACACCTATTCGGTGATCAGCGGCAACCACTTTGCCAAGTTCGGGATTGACACGAATTACATCCAGAATTTTGTGATCTGGCCCGGATTCACTCCGGCGCGCGTAATCTTCCCGAGCCTGGGAGATCTGCTGGTCTCAGGAAAATCGAACTGGGGAGCAGCGCCCTGTCCGCCTCCATTGATTGGACTTACAGCGCCTTGCCTGGCAGCCTTCTTCTGGGGAGCGCCCATTGGACCGGGCCCGTTCAATCCAAATGCGGCCTCGCCTTCGGTCCCCACAACCTGGCAGAACGCATTTCTGGCTTCGCAGGCGCAAAACTTCAATGTCAATCTTAACCACAGCTACTTTGGGTTCTTCGCGCAGGACCAGTGGAAACTCACCCGCAAGCTCACTTTCAACTACGGCGTGCGCTATGACTTCGAGACCGGCCTGGGTAACTTTATCAATGGTTATTACAAAAATTTTCAGCCTCGACTTGGATTTGCCTACGCACCTGATTCCAAGACGGTCATCCGCGCCGGCTACGGAATCTTTTCGGACAGATACAATCTGACCTTCTTCTTTGTTCCCGCTCCGCAGCGTCCGCCCGTGATCGCAGGACTGCCCATGGTGAGAAACCAACAAACTGGAACATGGCTGCTGAACAGTTTGTTCCTGCCCACGCCTTGTGTTTTGCCAGGCTGTCCACCTCCTGGCGCAAGTTTGCCGCCCGGTACGGTACCGCCGCCGTTGCTGACCTCAGCCTTTGAGAACCTGATCAACTCGGGCTCTTTCCCCAACAACTCGTTGTTCGCCCAGGGCGGTACCGCTGTAGATCGCAATTTGCGCTCTCCGTATTCTGAGCAGACGAGTCTCGAAATTGATCGCGAGCTTGTAAAAGGATTAACAGTAAGCGCCGGATACCTATTTGTTGCGGGACATCATCTTGTACGGCCCATCGACCTCAATGTTGGCCCGCCGATTGGACAGGAAACCGGTACCAACAAGCTTCTCTACAATTTCGCCATTCGCGATCCCAACATTCCTGCCCCTCCGGGCGGTTCACCGGGGACCAACGGAATTTTCTATTTCACTGACTCGACCGGAAACTCTGTCTACCACGGCCTGACCCTTCAGGTCATTGAGAAGGCGGGCAAATACTTCCAACTCAACGCCAACTATACATGGTCGCACACGCTCGATGATGGCACTTTCGTGACCTTCGTGAGTACGCCCCAATCCAACGCGCAACGGAACCTGGAGCGCGCCAATTCCAACCAGGACGCCCGTCATCGCTTTGTAGCCAACTTCGTTGCCGATGCGCCGCAGCAATCCTTCCTGCGGAACTTTGAGCTGAGCAGCATCGTGACTCTACAGTCGGCCCGCCCGTTTACGTTGTTTGTAGGCTTTGATGCAAACAACGACGGCAACCCAGTCACGGACCGTGTAGGAAGCTCTTCGCGCAATACTTACCGGGGCGACAACCTTGAAACAGTGGATTTGCGCCTGTCACGGGCAATTTACCTGGGCGAGCGCCGCAAACTGAATTTGTCGGTTGATGCCTTCAACCTCTTCAATCGCACCAATGTAGACGAGGTGTTTTCCGTGTATGGAGCGCCGGACTTTGTTGGTCCGGTGCCAAGGCACTTCGGCGACGGCGTGGTCGGTCCAAGCGGCGCAGTGGGTATTCCGCGAACTACATTCAACCCCAGGCAATTGCAGTTCGCAGCCAAGTTCACTTTCTAAACGAACTGAGTACGTTGTTATTACCGGCGCTGATTGGATCCGATCAGCGCCGGAATCTTTTCAGGCTGCTCGGTTGTCTGCTCCGAATCAGTGAAGAAAACTGCCCATATCTTTCTCGACTCAATGCTTTCTTAATTAGGTCTATTGATGGCTAGCATCCACTGAGCCGCTATTGCTTGGAAGAGGAGCCGGCTTGGTTGCTTCGATTGGATGCTTGACTGGATCTGCTGGAGCGGCGGGATTTACCGTCGACTCAGTTTGACGCGGGCGGAACGGTAGATGGAGTTTGCGAGTAATTTCCGGCCAGAATTCCCGAGCCACGTCGTAGGCCATGTCGGTGCTAATGCTGATGCCCGCCCTTTCAGCCACGGTGCCAAAACCGCGCTCGTTACCCGGATGATACATATTGCTCAAAGCCTTGGCGCTGGCCGTTCCAAACCATTCCGAGTAGTTGGGCATCAGGTGGCCGGAATCACCGTGTGCGACGAAGGTGTGGCGCATGGCATACGTGAGCCGGTGATAGAAGCTGCCACTCCCGAGGCGGTAATAGCGGGGGTCCTGCCGAAAAATCGAGGGATAAAGAAAGGTGTTGAAGAAATCTCCGGAAACGTTATCCAAGAGCGACACTCCATAGCGCTTTCCAAAACCTGCAAGGCCCTGTCCAAAAGTGGGGTCATCGTTGGCCGCCTGAGCCTGCACTGCATCCCAGCCGGCATCGAGGAAATTTACCGGTTCGAAGGTATCTTCCATAAAGAGATGGAATTTCTCATTCACGCTCAAGGCGCATAACGGTGTGTGCGGCTTCTTGCGTGGCGCATGTACTGTCTTGATTTCCAGCTTGCGGGTAAGGCGCGCCACTGACTGGTTGAACGGGCCGTCATATTCATCGATATCGAATAGCTCAGCCGGGCGCGCACAAGGCGCCGGGTTCGCGGGGGGATCCACCGGTTGAGTTGGGGCGGACGGTATCGCCGCTCGCGAGGCCGGAGAGCCAGCGGAAGCAGGCACACTGGGAGCCTGACCGGCTGCCAAACATCCAGACAGCAAAACTCCTAAAAGTCCGATTCGTTGAATGTGAGTTATGGAGATCACTGCTCTCTTCTGGACAATATCAGTTACTCTAATCGAAACTTATTTCTCTCCGTGATTACCTTCGTACTATAACCAACGAGGCGATTCTTTGATCCAACAAAGAAACCCTAGTTCGTGGATTATGTTTTGTTAAGTTTTGTGTGGATTTTTTCGCGCGCGCTTCTGCTTTTCTCTGTCAGGGTCAGCGGCTGCAAGCCGGCTCGCGTCAAGACGGCTTGCAGGCGCATTGAAAGGAGATTTCTAGTGCGGCCCCTTCGGAGACTTGGAGTCTGAAGAAGAATTACTGTGGCTGCTGCTCCCAGAAGAGCCGCTGCTGTGACTGCCGCCACCTCCACTGTGGTCTCCACCGCCACCTCCGTGGCTTGGCTCAGTGTGCGGGGCGGGGGAGGGCGGCGACATGCGCGGCTCCACATGCGGAGCAGGCGCTGGTGGCGACATTCTCGGCTCCACATGCGGCGCGGGAACCGGTGGCGAGATGCGGGGTTCGATATGCGGCGCTGGCGACGGAGGAGTCATCCGGGGATCTCCGCCGTTCATGGAGCCGTGGCTTGGCTCTATGCGCGGAGCCGGTATCGGAGGCATCGGATGAGTTTGCCTTGTTTCGTCGGGCGTTGGACGAGGAGCAACAATCGGCTTCTGCAAATCCAGCGGAGGTTTCTGCGATGTGCCGGCATCCGTGCTGCTTGGGAACTTCTGAAAACCACTATGGTTCTGGTTCTGACCCCCATTCGCTGGCGTCTGCTGCTGTTGTTGAGACGGAGGCTGAGGCTGATGCCCCGAACCTCCGTTCTCTGGGGGCACAGGTCCCGGACCTCCGGCGGGAGGCCCGAACTTCTGCCAACCTTGGCTGCTCTTGTTGCTTCCCGATTTCTGTTTAGAAGCATCGCCAGATTTGTCCTGCTGCTGTTCCGGTGGGCCTAACTTGGACACGGTGATGGGAGGCTGCGGTTGACCGCTGCCGCTGCCGCTCTCTGGTGGAAGCTGGCGTGGGATTCCAGCCGGAGACCCAAATTTCTGGAATCCTTGGCCGCCCTTGTTTTCCTGTTCCGGTGGACCCATCCTTGCGACCGGTGGCTGGGATTGAGTATTCGTGCTGCCGCTCTCTGGTGGTCCCATTTTGGCAACCGGACCGGGTGTTTGATGCTGACCATTAGCATTACTGCTCTCGGGGGGAACCTGATGCGGAATTCCCACGGGAGGTCCAAATTTTTGGAATCCCTGGCTACCCTTGTTTTCCTGTTCCGGTGGACCCATCTTTGCGACCGGTGGCTGCGGTTGGGTATTTGTACTGCCGCTCTCCGGTGGTCCCATTTTGGCAACCGGTGGAATTTGTTGCTGGGCACCAGTTGCGCCAGTCTGAACGATTTTCTGCGCCTCCGGCGGATTGCTGATATGTATGGTCTGCTGGCCGCTTATGTCGGTCGTTGCCAGACCTCTTCCGGGAGACGCTAAAGATGTTCCCACACTGGCCTTGTTCGCCGCTTCGAACTCAGGAGCATGGCTTTGAATTACCTGCTGTACTCTAACCGCCTGTTCATGGAAAGGCGGCAGAGCTGCTGGAGGCTGGGACTTTACAAAGAAGTGCTCATTCGTCTTAGGAATAATGGAGCCTGAAGCCGATCCGGCGCTTATGGAAGAGTGCAAGCTCTCGCGTTCCGGCACCACCGGAACATTACCGGCAACCATGTGAGCTTGTTGCAATGCGGCCACGTCAACGCCGGTGCGCCTGTTCAGGGTACCACCCCGGCTGAAATCTTCCATAGGAACGGATGTAATTGCCTGCCGGATGCGGGGATTGGTCAGAGCCAGCCTGAGGTTCGAATCGCCGTGAATCCGTCCGTGGGTCGCCAGTGGGGGAACGAAGGCCCCACCATGCACGTTGTTGATGTTTGTAATGTTGGTGATATTCGTCACGTTGGTGATGTTGGTCACATGGATACGATTGAATCCCCGTCCGTACCAGGGAAAGAAAGCATCACGCGGACCGCAAGGCAACCAGCCGATCGAGCCAAAGCCGAAGCCCAGGCCACCGCTGAAATGATGCCCAAAGCCGATAAAGAACACATAAGCCGGGGCATAAATCGGACGGTAAGAAACGTAGACCGGACCGGGATACCAGTACCACGAAGAGCCATAAAGAAACCAGCGGCCATAGTGGTAGGGCGCCCATCCCCAGGGTTCATAAGAGACCCATGTCCAACCATAGTATGGCTCCCATACCCAGTGTCCCGCTTGGTAGGGCGCCCAGTTAACAGCCTGATACGGCTGCCACACTTGTCCATAGCCAGGGATGTAGACCCAGTGGCCATAGCTATCCAGGTCCTGCACGCCGGTGTAGTAACTATTGGTCCGGCGCCAGCCCTCTGCATCGCGGATGATCCGGTCGCGATCTTTGTTCCAACTGTCCCAATCATCTTTGGCGGGCGCGCTGTCCACGCGGTATTCAGGACTATCGGTGCCTCTTATGGTGATTTGCTGGCCTGATTTGACCGTGGTGCTTCCCTGGGGTGTGGTGATCTGAGCTTCACCATCGCGCACGATCACATCGGTTTCAGAGTCAGAATTTACCTGAACGCGATACCTTCCCTGCTTGAGAGGATGAACTGCGACGTTCGGCGTATCAATTTCGACGTCGGCTTCTCCACCCTTGAACATGCTGTAATTGGCATATCCCTGGGCCACCTGAACCTGAATGCGCAAACGAGTGAGGTCAGCGATCTTGACCTGTGAACTGGCAGCCAGGCGCACGATGTTGGCATAATCGAGTTGGATCTCCGCGCGCGATTTTTCTCCCGTAGCTATTTGATCGCCGCGCACCAGAGGAGTATTGAGGCCAGCCGCCGCCCAATCCCCCGAGTCGCCTCGCTGGATGGAGACATCGCCATGGATCAGGCTGATGTGGCCAACACCCGTAGTAGGTTGTTCGGCAGGTCCCTGGGCTTGGGAAGTTGCCAAAAAACTTGTCACCGCAAATATAAGAACGAATGTCTTCAACATTTTCATAGCCAGCCTCACCTTAGAACTGACTCTTGTCGCTGAAACTCTATCTAAGTCTAGGGCATGTTTCATGCCAAAAGGCTGGAGTTGTTCCCGTTGTGATGCGATCAGTTTGTTGGTTCCTCAAGGGAAACGCATAAAACTCTCTGCTAACAGAAAATCGACACCTCAGGGGTTAAAGCCCAATGTATTTTCAACAAGATACGGCACGGCTGAAGCCGCGCCCTTTCAAATCGCTGAGTTTTTCCGCATGCTCTTTGTCTTGCTGCATATATTCAAGCATATAGAAGTGGTGGTTTTCAGCCATCGGCATTGGTGGATTTAGGCCAAAGATGAACTTCATATCTCAGCATCTCTGGTGCTTTCTATGTGCTGAAATTGTCTCAGGCACAATGAATTTTCAATCGTCCCCCTGAAGGGGGACTGGCTTATGTGCCTATCTTTCCCGCCGTTGAAACGGCGGGCTGTTTTCGTTCGTCCGGCTAAACGCCGGACTAGCACCCAGATGCTATAACGCTGGTGTACCAAAACACATCAGCGGCAATCAGTTCAAATCAGCG
>DASZEU010000449.1:0-11094 GCA_035940535.1 Candidatus Angelobacter sp. | reverse complement strand
ACAACAAGGCATATTCGCCATCGTCGCCCAAGGCTGGAAAGTGAGCACGCACGATGAGGTGGTCCGCATCGCGAACTCCGGCGCCCTCGCCAGGTTCTCTGAGTTGGCCAGACTTGTTGCTGAGGCTGAGGACTCTGGGAGTCTCGATGCTGGAACGATCCTGATGCAGGCCGGGCAGCAACTAGCGGATTTGGCAAATGCCGTGATCGTCCGCCTCTGGCCAGTCGAACGAGCCATGCGTGTAGCCATTGCCGGAGGCGTCCTCCAAGGATCGGTGATTGTCCAAAAATCATTTCAATATGCCATTCAGGCTGAACATCCGAGAGCTGTGGTGAGCCTGGCAAAGGTACGTCCGGTGTTAGGAGCGCTGGCCGTTGCCGCCGCGCATGAGGTGTCTCAATGAACGTTCCTTCGAGTCTTGCACGGAAGAGAAAGCTTCCGGCAGAGGCTTCGCTGGAACAACTTATCCATGAGCAGTCTGCCGACATATTGATTGCAATCGCTTCCGATGCGCGCCTTACTGAAGATTTGGCTTTGGCATTGCTCAATCGGCGTGACCTACCTCGTGAAGCCCTTGAGGAGATGAACCGGAACAGCTCAGTGGCCAAGCAGAGAAAGGTGCGTCTGGCGATTGTGATGCATCCACGCACACCGCGCCATGTTTCCGTGCCGGTCATTCGCCATCTCTATGCCTTCGAACTCATGCAAGTAGGTCTTTTTCCAGCAGTACCGGCAGACGTGAAACGAGCAGCGGAAGAAACGCTGATTGGCCGTCTAAGTACGATTTCTTCTGGGGAGCGTTACGCTTTAGCCAAGCAGAGTTCCGGCAGGGTGGCAGCGGCCCTGCTGCTCGACCAAGAAGAGCGCATCATGCGAGCCGCACTGCTGAATTCCCAGATGACGGAATCTCATATCGCAAGAGCCTTGCGCGCAGAAGAAGGAACGGAACTCCTGGTGGCCGCGCTATGCAGGCATGAAAAGTGGTCGCGCCGCAATGACATCAAGATGGCGCTGCTGGCAAATGAGAATACCCCGTTTGCCCGCGTGCTCCAGTTTGCCAATGAGTTGCCGGTCAAGGTATTGAAAGAGGTGCTGCTCAATTCCCGGCTCAGCGACAACGTAAAGAATTATCTGCATTCGGTGATCGAAGAGCGGCAGTTGGCGAAGAGGTAAGACTGAAGACCATCAAGTACTCGTATTCATGATGGAGCCCTTGGTGAGCGGGCTTTTCAGCGCACCCACCATGGGAGTATTTCGTTTTGCTGTGCGTTAGATTGTTCGGATCGCTTTCACGCAGCCAAATCTAGCGGCAATGTATGGTGTTTGTGAATTCACAGATGGGTGGCCGGGTGAGGCTCAGATTTGCTTCTCCGGCATTTGGATCTTCGGGCTGGCTGGATCCCAGGTTCTTGAGGGCTTCTTGGTTCAGTACAAGTTTTTTCAAGCTGCCTTGCATGTCGAAGTCTCCTTGCTTATCAAATAACTACTTGTGTTGAGATTGTGGGGTTTTATACACAAGTTGCAAACCCAATTGATTGTATCCGTTTGACCAAGCCCAAATCGAGCCTCAGGAATAGCCAATATCGGGAAAAGCCGGAAAGAAGATGCAAAGGTATCTTGGTAATGCGTTCTTTCCTTCAGCGGTGACTTACAATCCCACTATACCGCCAACCGAAACCGAGGAGACGACATGCATCGCACAATCACGTTCTTCATGGTTGTATGCTTGCTGCTGGCGAACTGCCATACGCAGGGACAAGAGCGGCCCAAAAGTCCTGCAGATCAGCCGGCGCTCACGATTTACAACGCCAACTTCGCCGTGGTGCGGCAGACAATTCCGTTGGAGCTGAAAGCCGGAATCAATCGCGTGAGCTTTACAGATGCCACGGCGCATATCGAGCCGGATTCGGTCATCTTGCGTGATCCCACTGGGCGTCGCGCACTGCAGATACTCGAGCAGAATTACCGCAATGACCCGGTCTCTCAAGAGCTTCTGCTTTCGATTCATGAAGGCAAGACCATTGACTTTCGGGTCCAGCGGTTTGACGCCCAGGGTCAAATGCGCAATGAAATTGTTCAAGGCAAGATCATTCGCAGTGGGTATGTGCCCCATTACTCGGCGATGAGCCAATATGGCCAGCAGTATTATCAGCAACAAATGGCTTATGCCGGCAATACCAGCCAGCCCATCATTGAGGTCGACGGCAAACTGCAGTTCACGCTGCCGGGACTGCCGTTGTTTCCTACGCTGGGCGATAACACCATCCTCAAGCCCACGTTGGATTGGGTCCTGCAAACCGATAAGCCCGGTGCTTCCGAGGCCGAACTCAGCTATATCACCGGGGGGATGAACTGGCATGCCGACTACAACGTGGTCGCTCCACCCAAAGGAGACACGATCGACCTGGTGGGATGGATCACCATGGATAACCAGAGTGGGAAAGAGTTCAACAATGCCCGCATCAAACTCATGGCCGGAGATGTAAACAAAATCCAGAATCCTCAAAGCAACCGCGGGGGATATGCCCAATTGGAGATGAGCACCGCCGCTCCCCAAGCCCCGCCTGTGACCGAAAAAGCTTTTGATGAATACCACCTGTATAGCCTGGAGAGGGCCACCACGCTTCATGATCGCGAGACCAAGCAGGTACAGTTCGTGACGGCCACCGGCGTCAAATCGCAAAGGATTTACGTCTACGACGGTCTAGCCATCGACTCCAATCGTTATGGTTACTACAACTATGATCAGATCCGCAACGACCAGAACTACGGCACTCAGTCGAATCCGAAAGTGTGGGTCATGCAAGAGTTCAAGAACTCCAAAGCCAATAACCTGGGCATGCCTTTGCCGAAAGGACGGCTTCGTTTCTACCGGCGGGATGATGATGGGCAGGTGGAGTTCACAGGTGAGAACACGATTGACCACACGCCCACAGACGAGACCATACGCGTATACACCGGCAATGCCTTCGATATCGTGGGCGAACGCCGCCGTACCAGCTACAAGCTCGACAGTAGAAACAATTCATTGGATGAAGCTTTCGAGATCAAAGTCCGCAATCACAAGAAGGAAGCCGTGGAGGTGCGAGTGGTTGAGAAGCTCTACCGCTGGATTACCTGGGACATCCAGCAGAAATCAGACCCATATAAGAAGCTGGATTCAAAGACCATTGAGTTTCGTGTCCAGATCCCGCCCGATGGGGAAAAGATAATTACCTATTCGGCTCATTATTCCTGGTGAACTTGAGGATCTCAGGGTGGAGTGGAGTGCCTAAACTTCGAGCACAACCCTGAGAGAAAGAGAATCAACAAATGTTCGATTCTCGAGTGAGCGTTATTCTTGAATCAAGCAAGGAACACAAGTGTCGCATGTGCGGCAGAGGTTCGTTGGGCTTATGCTCGGTCCGAATGCGGGCAGATTGCCTTCATTCTTCCCGAGGTTTCTCAAAGTTTCCTGATGTAGCTCGAGCTTCTTCATAGTGCCTTTCATCGTGTCTCCTTCGTTTTATTGTTCCGCAGAGTCACCCTTGCGGTACAAGCCCATTGTATGTTGCAGACGCTCAAATCGGCTTAATACTCTTCGGAAACTTTTTGGAAAGAAGGCACGTAAATTAATGAAAACTAATATATCTAGACCCTGATGCGGTGGTACAAAAGTAACCAATAAATAAACTTGCCTTGAGAATAGCGGGCGTAATAAGATTCGTATCTCCCCCGGAGGCAACTTGATGCCCGTGATTTTTTGGTCGCGGATTCTGCCCCTGGCTTTGCAGTCATTCATCTTGATCATAATGCTCAAGCGGAAACTGCGGCCGGAGTTCCCGCTCTTTTTTCAGTACACGCTGATCAACTCCTTCGCGCTGTGCGCAGCCATCGTCTTGCTCGCCTCTCCAGTCCAGCAAGCCTGGTTCCCGTATGCCGATTGGGCTGTCTCGCTGATCAGCATGTTTTTTGCATTCGGTGTGCTGTATGAGGTTTTTGTAAATACGTTGAAACCCTACTCAGCGCTCATGGACCTGGGAAGAATGTTGTTTCGTTGGACGGCCGTTGTTGTATTCGTGGCTGCAATGATAACGGCATTCGCAACGCTAAGCATTTTCGCCATCGACAAGCATATAGGCAGCCTCAGCAGTTTCGAGGCGGTCCGCTTGTTGGTCGATCATAGCCTTCGCCTCATGCAATGCGGTCTGCTGGTCTTGCTGCTGTTGTTTGAGAAACGCTTGGGCCTCTCTTGGCGCAGCCGGGGCATGGCCATTGCTCTGGGTTTGGGATCTTCTGCCACCGTGGCTTTGGCGGTTTCCTTCGTTAAAGGATTCATTGGCTCAGCCGCTTATCGCTACGACTTGGATTTGGTGAATGGGGGGTTTTATCTCGCTGTCACCCTGTTTTGGACGGTCAGCCTCATGCGTCCTGAGGCCCATGTGAATAATGTTCTGCAATCACCAAGTCGAGTGGTTGCGCAACGCTGGAACGATGCGCTTACGACCTCTCGCTCCAACAGCGGCGAGTTAGCTTTTTCCCCGGTAGATTTGTTCATGCCCGGAATTGAAAGCGTGGTGGAGAGAGTTCTTGCCAAGAAGAGCGTCGGCTAAATTTGGGAATTGGGTAAGTTAGTAATTGGGTAATTTCAATTGCCAAAAAGTGCCATGATTGCCAGAATGGCGAAAATTTGAAGTTTTCTACGACTGTGTAATTGGGATCAAATTACCCACTTACCAAGTCACCCAATTACTAAATTCCACTCAGTTCACGCCCGCCATAAGCCGCTTGGTCGGCTTGATCAGCAATGCCAGGATCAGGGCTGCGGCGAAGGCAATGCCGGCAACCCAACCGAACAGGCTGGGTAGAGGCATTGACTCAAAGAGAGAGCCAGCTTTTCCGGCCAGCCAATTCCCAATGCTGGAAGCCAGAAACCAGATGCCCATGATGAAACCGACGGCCCGGGCGGGCGCCAGCTTGGTCATGGCGCTCAGGCCAACCGGGCTTAGGCAAAGCTCGCCAATCGTCTGAAAGAAATAACAGACAATAAGCCACCAAGGCGATACCTGGGCGCCATACGCGGCAGGCACCATGATGGCAAAGGCAAGCCCCCCAAAGAAGAGTCCCAAGGTGAATTTTGAAGGACTGGAAGGCTCACGGCGGCCGAGGGCCAGCCACAGCCAGGCGAAGACAGGAGCCAGGATGATTACCAGAAGCGGCTGCACAGACTGGAACCAGGCCGCAGGAAATTCGTAACCAAAAATATGGCGGTTGGTGTTGTGCTCGCCAAACAGATTAAGCGACGAGCCCGCCTGCTCAAAAGACGCCCAAAAGATGGCTGCGGAGACAAACAGGACAAAGATAGCCACGGCCCGCTTGCGTTCCTCGATCGACCAACCTTTGTTGAAGATCATCCAGGAAAAGACCACTACTGAAACCAGGATCAAAGCCCAGCCAAGCCAGTTGGAAATCGAATTAGCAGTGATCTGCACTACGCCGGTGGAAGCCAGCACCGCGAGTACAACGATGAGCGCCACGCCTCCCAGAGCCATCATCAGGCCATTGGTCTTTTGCTTGCGATCGCGCACCGGGTCGCCGGAGCTGAAAGCCCGCAGACCTGCTGAGCCAAGATATTTGCCGCTGAGAGCATATTGAGTAAGGCCAAGGACCATGCCGACACCGGAACTTACAAAACCCCAACGCCAGCCGAACTTGCTTGCCACATAACCACAAATCAGAGGCGAACCAAATGCCCCAAGGTTGATGCCCATGTAAAAAATCGAAAAGCCAGAATCGCGGCGTTTGTCTCCCGGTGTATAGAGTGCGCCGACGAGCGTACTCACGTTGGCTTTAAGCAAGCCCGTCCCAATCATCAGCAGCCCCAGGCCAGCGTAGAAAATGCTCACGCTCTGAGCTGCCAGGCAAAAGTTTCCGGCAGAGATGAGCAGCCCTCCCAAAAGAACCGCGCGGCGCTGTCCAATAATGCGGTCGGCCACCCACCCACCAGGAACGGTGAGCAGGTAAACCATCGCGGTATAGAAGCCGTAAACTGCGCCCCCCTTGGCGACGGAGAAGCCCAGGCCTCCCGTTTGGACCGTGGCGGTCATGAACAGAATCAGAAGCGCGCGGGTGCCGTAATAGCTGTAGCGCTCCCACATCTCGGTAAAAAAGAGGGTAGCCAAGCCACGGGGGTGACCGAAGAACTGTGTATCGAGAGCCGGAGTGTTGTCCATAGATGGAGCTGTCAATTGCAATCCTAGTCAAACTGCATTTGAACGCCTGTTGCGACAGGATAACAGAAGACTACTAGAGTGGTCTGGCCAAAAAACCCAGGAGCTATGCTTGGGCGGATTACAAGCTTCAGCCTCGCATCTGACTCATGCTTATTCACACCGCAACGCCACTGTGGGGTCGATTTTTGTCGCCCGCCGTGAGGGAAAATAAGTCGCCAGAATGGCGGCGGTCGCGATTAGCAGTGCCACAATCCCATAAATAAGGGGATCAACCGGACTAACACCGGCGAGAAGACTGCGCATAAACCGGCTCAAGGCCAGCGCGCCTGCTCCTCCCAGGAGCAATCCGGCAAAGATCAATATTGATCCTTGATTGAGCATCATTCGCAAAATATCCGCCTTGTCAGCGCCCACAGCCATGCGAATGCCGATCTCTCGCGTGCGCTGGATCACCAAGTAAGAGATAACGCCATAGATCCCCACTATGCCTAGCAGAAGCGCCAGGCCGGCAAAGGTCGAAAAGAGCCACATCGCCATGCGCGATCTTGAAAATGATTTGTAAACAACATGCTTCATGGTTCGCAAACGGGCGACAGGGGTTTCCGGACCAAGGCTCTTGATGACCCCGGATACCTCCTGCCCAAAAGTAGCAAGATCTCCATCAGCGCGGGCGATCACATCCATGTAGATAGGCATAAACGATATGCCTTGTGTGGATGGGAAGTAAACGTCTCCCTTGGCGATCCAAAATGGCTGCGACTCTCCCTGGTGCCCTACGTCCTCCACCATACCTACTACGGTCCACCATCCCTTTGCAGATGTTGGCCGTATCCGTTTCCCGATAGGATCCTGCCCAGGCCACAAGGATGTTGCGAGGGTTTTGCTGACCAGGACGACTCCCGGAGCGCCGCGCCGGTCGAATTCGTTGAAATCTCTTCCGCGTAAAAGGGGAATTCCCATGGTGGCCAGGTAGCCTGGACTGACCGTGAACTCCCATGCTGAAAATGGATTGGTAACAGTATCGGGCTGGTCTGCTACGGTCAGGGAAGCCCCAAAAAAGTTTTCCAGCGGGAGAGTGTCTACCAGTGCTGCATTCTGAATGCCTGGAAGATGACGCACCCGTTCCAGCAACTGCCGGTAAAAATCCTCGCATTGGTTGTTCTTCTGGTAAACAGTATACGAAGGAGTGATATTGGCAATCAGGAGGTGGTCTTCTTGTTGAATTCCAGTATTCATCCTGGAGAAGACCCACAGACTTTTTATCAGCAGTCCAGCGCCACTCACCAGGATCATTGCTATTCCGATCTCGGCAATTACCAGTACGGCAGTGATTTTATTGCGCTTGCTAGACATTCCAGAGGCTTTGCTGTTGTCCCTCAATATCTGCTCGGTATTGGTTTTATAAGTACGCCATGCAGGAGCGAGGCCAAATATCAGCCCCGTGATAATGGAGAGCGCAGTTGTGAACGCGAGCACATGTCCGTCGATCGCCACCTCATCCAAACGAGGGGTATCTACAGGCATGATTTTCTTTAGCAATTGGAGGCTGACGAATCCGCATATACAACCAAGAATTCCTCCCATGACGCCCCAAACCAGGCCCTCCGTGAGCAATAGAGCCAGGATTCGGCTGCGGCTTGCGCCCAAGGCGACTCGCACGGCCATCTCTTTTTGCCGGCTCGCCGAGCGGCTCAGCAACAGATTAGCGACATTTACGCAGGCAACCAGCAGAATCAAAAACACCGCGCCAATTAATGCCCACAGCATGGGCCGAACTTTTTCCACCTTGAATTGCCGCAGCGGAAAAACATCGGCATCTGATCCATACCCTTTGGGCAGGGCAAACGGGTATAGCTTCAGAACTAGCGGAAAAATTGTCTTAAATTCCGCGCGGGCGTTGGCGAAATCATTCCCAGGACGGATTCGGCCAACTATGTTGTATCCGTAACTCCAGTAGTTCGTCTTGTCCTTTGGATCAACGGCAATTACCACCCACATTTGAGTGGCTGGAGAGGGAAAGCTGAATCCAGGGGGCATCACGCCAACAACGTGAAATGCATCGTCATCGAGCATGATGGTTTTCTCGATGACGTTGGCGTCTCCTCCGAATTTTGTTTTCCACAAGTCATAACTCAGGATTACCGGCTTTTCGCCTGGTCTTTCTTCCCCGATCGTAAAATCGCGTCCCAGCAGGGGCTTGACTCCCAGCATCGAAAACAGGTTTCCCGATACTCCGTTCGCCACAAGCCGTACCACGTCTCCATTGCCACTGAGATTAAACCCGGAATCGTGGCTGTACGTAGCAATCTCCATGGCTTGCGAGCGTTCCCGCAAGGCGATGAAACTTCCTTCCGATAGGCTGCGGTCCCATATCTTGACTAGCCGATCTGAATTTGGATAAGGCAATGGTTGAAGGAGGATTCCATTGACTAGGCTGAAAATCGCGGTATTGGCGCCAATGCCTAGCGCCAGCGTGAGTACCACCATGGCCGTGAACCATGGCCGTTTCGCCAAGGTTCGCATGACAAAGCGGAAATCCTGAGAAAAGGTTTCAAAGAACCCGATTCGAAGCATCTGGTCGTATTCCAATTGCAAAAGAAAATTAGGCTGGAAAAAATACCATAACTTCGCCGCTTATAGCACACATTTTCTTAATAATTTACGAATTTGGAACAAGGGTAAGCTAGTCTTCCACTTCTACGACTTCGCCGCGTTCTGCTTTGTAGTGAGCAATGATCTTTTCCTGCTGAAGCGCGGGCACATAGTCATAGTGGGCCAGTTCCATGTTAAAGCTGCCGCGTCCCTGGGTCATGGAGGTCAGCTCTGCGCCATAGCTGAGCATTTCCGCCATAGGAACTTCGGCTTTCACAATGGTCTTACCCGCCTTGTTGTCCATACCCTGAATGCGTCCCCGGCGCGAGTTCAGATCGCCCATGATGCTGCCGGCGAACTCGTCGGGAATGGTGATTTCCACGTGCATAATCGGTTCCAGCAGCGTGGGCTTGGCCTGCTCCATGGCTTTCTTAAAGGCAATACGACCGGCAGTCTTGAAGGAGAGTTCGTTGGAATCCACATCATGGTAGCTGCCGTCGTAGAGGATTACGCGGAAATCCACCACTGGATAGCCGGCCAGAAATCCACGCGCCGCGGCTTCGACAATTCCCTTTTCGACAGCAGGAATGTAGTTTTTGGGTATGGCCCCGCCGAAAATATCGTTTACAAATTCAAAATTCTTGCCACGCTCCAGAGGCTCCATCCTGATCTTGCAATCGCCGTATTGGCCATGGCCACCGCTTTGCTTCTTGTGCCGCCCTTGCACATCGGCTTTGCCGCGAATCGTTTCCCGATAGGGTACCTTGGGGGCTTTTAAGTTGACCTCGGTGTGATAGCGTCGCTTCAGCTTGGAGACGATAACTTCAATGTGCTGCTGGCCGGTTCCGGCAATCAGAAATTCTTTGGTCTGCTCGTCGCGGA
Source organism: Candidatus Angelobacter sp. (assembly GCA_035940535.1). GTDB lineage: Bacteria > Acidobacteriota > Terriglobia > Terriglobales > Acidobacteriaceae > Angelobacter. The sequence goes on along the minus strand of DASZEU010000449.1, from coordinate 1,408 downwards.
AAAAACGCACCATGGGGTCTTCTTCCATCAGCTTGTGCAGCCCATTGGACAATTTGTCCTCGTCGTTTCGAGTCTTAGGCTCAATGGCGAAGGTGATGGCCGGTTCCGGCAGCTTTACCATGGCGTATTCAATCGGATTGGCTTTATCACCCAAGGTATCGCCGGTAAGAGTTTCTTTCAGTTTGGCTACTGCGCCGATGTCGCCGGCGTGCAATTCCGGAATAGGTGCCAGGTTCTTGCCTTGCGGAATCGAGAGATGCGAGAGCTTTTCCTGCGCGCTCTTGTTGAAGTTCTGCATAGCAGCATCGTTCTTCACCACACCAGAAAACACTTTGAAATAGGTGATGCGCCCGGCAAAGGGATCGTTGGCAGTTTTGAAAACGTATAAGGAGGCCGGCTCGGAATCTTTGACTTTTCTTTCCGCCGCGTGGCCATTGCCGGAAGCCGCCGGCGCGGCATGAACAGCCTTATGCTCAGCCGCAGTAGGACAATAATCGACAATGAAATCCAAAAGATGGTCGCTGCCGACGTTGCCCAACCCGGAGGCAAAAACAACCGGAAAGATCTTGTCGTCGCGAATGGCTTCGTGCAATGCGGGAACCAGGTGTTCCTCGCTAATGGTGCCGTTGTCGAAGAATTCCTGCAGCAGTTCGTCCTTGCCTTCAGCAATGATCTCGACCAGTTGTTCATGGGCGGCTTTGGCTGCCGCCTCCAACTCAGCCGGAATGGGGCTTTCTTTGCCCTTGCCGTTGCCGCCCATTTCGTATGTGTAAGCCTTCATGGTGACCAAGTCGATCACGCCTTTCAGGTTCTTCTCGCTGCCAATGGGAATTTGCACGGGGATGACCTGGCGGCCAAAAGCATTGCGCAGGCTTTCCAGGGTAGTCTCATAATTGGCGCGCTCGCGGTCCATGCGGCTGACCACGATCACACGCGGCAACTCGATCTCGTCCGCATACTGCCATACTTTTTCGGTAACGACTTCCACACCGGAGACACCATCCACAACGACAATTGCGGCTTCGGCGGCAGCCATGGCGATTCTGGCTTCGTGCGCAAAGAGCGTGAAGCCGGGGGAATCGAGCAAGGTGATTTTGGTATTGCGCCATTCCAGCGACGCGATGCCGGTGGACACCGTCATCTGCCGGGAAACTTCTTCTTCATCGTAGTCCGTAACGGTGGAGCCATCATCCACCAAGCCCAGCTTGGAAGTGGCCCCTGCGGTGTAAAGCAAGGAAGAAACCAGTGATGTTTTTCCGGAATGAGAGTGGCCGATGACCACTAGGTTGCGGATGTCTTTGCCTTCATACACTTTCAAGGGCGCCTCCTTCAAAATCGGGAGCCTGGGCCTGACAGCAGACGCATGAGTCCGAAGTTCTAATTTGGCAGCTAGCTTTTGGTCAAGAGG
>DASZEU010000448.1:0-3923 GCA_035940535.1 Candidatus Angelobacter sp. | reverse complement strand
GTACTACCGGCTCAACGTCTTCCCGATTCGCATTCCTCCTTTGCGAGAGCGGCCCGAAGACATTCCGTTGCTGGTCCGCTATTTTACCCAGAAGTACGCGCGCCGCATGGAGAAGAAGATCGAGTCCATACCGGCAGCCGCTATGAAAAAGCTGTCGAGCTGGCACTGGCCGGGAAACATTCGCGAGCTGGAAAACTTCGTCGAGCGCTCTGTCATTCTTACCCACGGTCCAGCATTGCAGGTTCCGGTTGGGGAATTGACGCACAACACCAATGGATCGCCTGCCGCTGCCTCTTCAGCCACAATCGACTCCAGCGAACGGGAAAAAATCCTGCGTATTCTCAAAGAGACTAAGGGACGCGTAGCAGGCGCGGATGGCGCTGCGGCTCGCATGGGAATCAAGCGCACAACTCTGATCTCGCGTATGAAGAAGCTGGGCATTCAGCCTCGGGCGCTTGCATAGATAAAGGCTCAACGTTGACCCAGTGCCGAAGGCACGGGAAAAAGAGTAGACCCACACATAAGTGGGGAAGAAGATACAGATTTGAGCCGCCGAAGGCGACGACAGAATCATTCTTTCAATGAGTAACTAAGCCGATTTGCTTACGCGAACCGATCCATCCGTAGGCAGAAATATTGTAAAAACGGTTCCGCTTCGGCCCGGTTTTGTGCTGCTTCGCACCCGAAGCACGCCATCGTGCTTCTGTACAGTGTTTTTAACGAGTGGCAGCCCGATGCCGGTACCTGTTGCCCCCTTTGTCGTATAGAAAGGGTCCCATATTCTGGGCAGATCCGTGGCGGCTATCCCACAGCCACTATCCGCGACAGTCAGACGTAATCCGCACCTCTTGTTGCCTCTCCACTCATGGGCCACAGATATTCTCGCGTATATTCTTCCACCTTCAGGCGTGGCCTCGGCGGCATTCAGCAAAAGGTTGGTGAACGTTTGCCGCAATTGCTGAGGGTAAACAGAAAGATTTCCGTTAGGGCAGTAGCTCGTATTGACGACAACGCCGTGTGACTCAAAGCGTGATTTGTAAAAATCGAGCACGGACCTCAACAATTCTGGCACGTCCGTGTCCTCTGGAAGCGCTGTGCCCCCCAACTCATTCATGGCTGCATGTGAGATTTGGGAAATCCGGCGGGCTTCTTCCCCAGCCAACGCTAAGTAATGCCGACCCTCTTTGGTGAGAGTAGCGTCTCGATCGATGAGGTAGAGCAGATTGAGGAGCGCTTCCAGGGGATTATTAATCTCATGGGCCAGAGCTGCCGCCACCCCGCGCTCCTGGTCTGCCGGTGGCGGGCGCTTGTTTCGTTTTTCGACGCTCGTCGGACCGGGAGAAGAAATTCGGGCGGAATCGCTCGTCATGGGGCTGACCTTTACTTGGTTCGATACCAGACATAAGCGCCCGGTTGCTCAAGAGGCGTATAATAGAGATTCATCTTCATACGCACGTCCGCCTGCCCCTTTGCGGTTGGTTCATTTGCGCATCCAGATGCCGGTTTTATCGGCGAAAGGATCAGCATGAACCCACCTTTTCAGCCCTACAAGAATCGAGTCTTGGCAGCTCTGCCGAAAGCTGAAGTCAGCCGCCTAGCGCCTCACTTGTCAAAGGTGACGCTCAAGCAAGAGCAAACCCTCTCCGATGGAAACGCCAAATACGCCTACTTCATGGAGCAGGGTATTGCGTCGGTTGTCGCAACCGTCGAGAACGGCACTACCGTTGAGGTGGGTGTCGTCGGGATAGATGGCATCGTCGGCATTCCGATTTTGCTGGGTACCGGCACTGCACCGGGACGAACATTCATTCAGATCGAGGGTTCCGGTTTCTGCATCGAGGCGCAAAAGCTGAAAAATCAATTCCTGATGCAACATCAGGAAGTTGCCAATCGGAACGTAGCTAACTAACTATTTGAAAGACTCGTAAGTTTGCAGCATGAAGTGAGTTTGAGATGGTTGCAGCGTGTCGATTTTGTAGCTGTATGCTGTACGATCTTCAAAATTCCACCCTTTTATATCCCTCAAAACATCACAAATGGCCGGTGTTTTGAAACAATCTGTCGTCGCCTTCGGCGACTCCTGTGTTGTTTTTTTCTCTACCCCACACTGACGTGTGGGTCTACTCTTTCCCGTGCCTTCGGCGCTACATTCTTCGCCACCCTGTGCCGCATGATTGTTTCTAAAAAATTTTCTCTTGCTAAACAAGAATTGGGTCTGCTGTCGATTCCCCTACTCCTCACTCGACTTACTGGTGAAACGAGAGCCAACGGAGTGCCATTCGTCATTCTCGACAATGTCGACGGCGGGTTTCGACATTTTCGACACCAGACCTGACACTTCATGGGCTTTCTGCTTGAAAATGCAACCCTTTATCGCTTCGGCATTGTTTGGCATGGGCCGTGCTTTAGTCAGTGGCGGAAGCGATATGTTCAGAATTTCCACCATTGATACGCAGCGCGAGCGGAGGCTGGTCGTAGAAGGAACATTGGTACAACCCTGGGTTGCTGAGCTGCGCAGAACTTGGGGTGATGCCGGAGCCTCACTCGACGGCCGCAAGCTGGTCATCGATTTGAGCAATGCCACGATGATTGACGCCGAAGGAGAGGCAGCGATCTACGATCTGATTCAAGAGGGTGCGAAGTTTCTTTGCAGCGACGTGTTCATCAAGCATGTGCTGAAACAGCTTGCCCGCAGGTGCCACACCAGGTTGCGCAACGTATTGAATCGGCCTGCTTCCAACGGCGGGCGATGCTCAGAGAAGGAGGAGTAATGACCACGGAGAGGCGTTTGACGGAGACCAAGCATATTGCCAAAGGCCAGGACCAAGCTGCTTTGTACGCGACCAGCAGCGATTTCTGCCAGATTTTCAAGGAAGACATGAAGAGTCTTTATCTGTTGTCGCTGGTGCTTACGGCAGATCCGGAAAAGGCCGAGCAATGCTTTGTCGCCGGCCTGGATGATAGCGCCGCAGCCAATCAGGTCTTCAAAGAATGGGCACGGTCCTGGGCCCGTAGAGCGATCATCAAGAATGCCATCCGATTGATTGCGCCTGAGCCGCCGGACGCCAACCCAGTTCCGATTACGACTACAGCAAAAGGTTTCAGCGGCCATGTGGGGATGGAACTTCAGGCACAGATTTCCTCGATTCTTGGTCTCCAGCCCTTCGAGCGCTTCGCCCTCATTATGTCGGTTCTCGAAAGCTATTCCGATCGCGAATGCACTCTGCTTCTGAGCTGTACGCGAGCGAGCCTGATTAGTGCGCGTAGCAGGGCCCTGCAGCAGATCGCACGGGATGACCAACAACCAAGTATCAAATCTAAAACAGAAGAGAAGTACTTAGCACTTAGTAATTGATGAGGTGAACGATGAATAGGAAAAAGCGCACTTATTTGGGTTTTAGTCATAAACATCTCGGTTTTTTTGCCGTGTTGCTGGCGGTGGTCTCGCTGGCGGCATGCAACAGGGGTAACGTCCAGGCTGCGGGACCGGCAGGTCCGCCGGCGCCACTGGTAACAGTGGTACAAGCCAATGCCCAAGACGTACCCAGATATCTGGATGAGATAGGCAAGAACGCCGCTTATGAATCCGTGAACGTAACTCCACAAGCCGGCGGACGCATCGTGGAGCGGCACTTTCAAGATGGCGAGAACCTCAGAAAAGGGCAACTGCTGTTCGTGATTGATCCGCGTCCCTATAAGGCTCAATTGGATTCCGCCCAAGCCACGCTGGCCCAGACCAAGGCGGCGCTGGACTTGGCAAAGATTCAATTCTCGCGCGACGAGGAGATCATCAACACCCGCGCCATTTCCAAGCAGGACTACGACACTAAGAAGAATGCCGTCGACGTAGGCCAGGCGCAGGTGGAAGCCGCCCAAGCGGCGCTCGAAACCGCTAAGCTGAATCTTGAGTATTGCTACATTCA
>DASZEU010000447.1:0-18867 GCA_035940535.1 Candidatus Angelobacter sp. | reverse complement strand
CTATCCAGCGTGCGAGAAGACGCGTTCGAATGAATACTCGTCGATGACCGCGGCTACCGCCTTTTTGGGGCCTTCTCCCAGACAGCGGACAACGCGCCCGGTGCAATTCACGAGGACATCGGTATCCGTGCCCAGAACCGCGGCCGGCAGAACAATCCGAAATTTGATGATGGTACCGATAGCGAGTTCCGTATTCATGTGAAACAAGACGCCACCAGCAGAAATGTCGGCGGTTTCAGCGAAATGCTCGTGAGCATCGCCCGTTCGAATGGTAATGGGAAGCTTAAGCGGGAACCTTACGGCATTTCGGAGATCCGTCATCACTGCGTTTTTACTCATACCTCGGCTTTATACACCGAGATCATGGCCAGCCAAAGTTACTTTGGTATCCTCAGAAACACTGAAGGACATGCTCAAAGGTTGAATTAGAACTTTGTAACCTCGGTAAAATTAAAATTCTGAACTTTCATCGCGGGCACAACCATATCGAAGGACTCTTCTCCGCTGGCCCGCACCGCACCACTCATGGTCTCGACGCTGTTCAGCAATTCGATCATGCTTTGGTTGAAGCGAAAATTTCGTATTCCGTGCCTCACTTGGCCGCCCTCGACCGCGAAGGTGCCGTCGCGAGTCATGCCCGTCAGCATTTTCTCGTACGGGTCCACTTCGCGGATGTACCAAAGCCGCGTCACCAGGATTCCTCGCTCAGTTCCGGCGATCATCTGATCCACGGTTTGTTCCTTGCCTGAAGTGAGGAAGACGATGTTCAGTGGTATCTCACCAAGTTCATTGGGCAACGGCAAGCCGTGTCCGGTGGGAGCAATCTCTCCAACCTTGCCGGCAAATTCGGAGTTGCCCATTTTGACGGCGGTGCTCCGCGCATAAACAACTCTTTTAACCACTCCTTTTTCCACGAGAGGAACTTTTTTGCGGCCTACTCCTTCGCCGTCGTAAGGAGACCCGGACTGAAGAGGATGATACACATCATCCACAATGCTGATGTTTTCTCCGAAAAGCTTCGTTCCGATTCTGTTGTTGAGAAAAGAACGCTGATCCAAGATCGCCATGCCGCCAAAATCCCAAAACAGGAAGCCCACCAGATCGAGCACCGCCGCAGGTTCAAGAATTACAGTGTACTTGCCTGGCGGCAATTCCTTTGGATTGCTGGATTCTTTCGCCTTGCGAGCGGCGATCTCTGCCAGCCGTACCGGATCGAGGTTCTTTACATCCGGCGAGTTTGCTTTTTGCCAACCTGAGGAATCCTCCGCTAGCATGGTGATGGAAACCTCCGCAGAAGTATGGCGATGAAACGTGGCGAGTCCCTTTGAGTTGAAAATGGCCTCGGCGTGTTCCGAACTCGAGTAAATGCCTGCCGTGGTCAAGCCGGATTTCTTGGCCACCGAGACGATTGTGCCGACAGCCTCCGCACGATCGGCAGGAGTGATGGCCGCAGTTTGCTCGAACCAGCGCTGGGGTGCGGGTGCATCAAGTCTCGATTCCTCAGGAGACGCCACGGGCAAAAGATCGGGATTCGGTTCCTGCACCTTGGCAATGCTCTCCGCCGACTGCACCGCGCGCTTGAGGCTTTCGTCGTCGAAGCGGTTGGTGGTCGCGCGGGCCGTCTTGCCATCAAATGCCACTCGAACCGAAGCCGCCTCGTTAAGCTCCGCCACATTCTGATGAATGGTGTTGTTGGCAAACCGAGTCAGGGAAAAGTTGTTGGATGAAAAAATGACTTCAATTTCACTGGCTGTCGAGAACTTCTTGATGCGGTCGAAAACAGATTGCGCCTTGTCTTGAGTGAGCATTGAACCATTTAATCATAAAGGTCGCATTGCAGCAGAGCCACAACCAAGGCAAATCCAAAACCCACGACGGAGACGCGGAGAAGATCAGAAAGCGTATGGTCAAAGTGGATCATTCTGAGCCGACGAAAATTACCCAATTACCAAATCACCCACTTACCAAATTACTAATTGCTTGCATCAAAAGCCAGCACTGTTTGCAAAAGCACGTTGTCCCCGTTTTCAATGTCTTGTGGGCGAGAAAACTCTTTAGGGGAATGGCTGATACCGCCGATGCTGGGAATAAAGATCATGCCTACCGGACCTATTTTGGCGATCTCCTGGGCATCGTGTCCGGCTCCGCTGGGCATGACTTTGGTGCTCAGTCCCAATTGTTTGGCTGCATCGTCAATACCCTTTTGAAGTCTTTTGTCCGTCAAAGCCGGATGCGTCAGAGTTGGCTCGGTAAAACCGAACTTGGTCCCACTCTGTTGGCCGAGCTTGTTTGCCTCAGAGCGGATTTGGGTGAACATAGAGTTGACTTTCTGTTCGTCCAAATCGCGCAGCTCCAGGCCCAGCGTCACCTTGCCGGGAATCACGTTGTATGCGCCTGGCTGTACCTTGATCCAGCCCACGGTACCGACCTGTCGTCCTGGGATTCCGGTAACGATCTGGTTTACCTTCTCAATGAATTTCGCCGCAGCCAGCAGGGCGTCGTGGCGCTGGTCCATGGGCGTGGTTCCCGCGTGGTTGGCAAAGCCTTCCACGGTCACCTCGGAATGCAGTATTCCGACGATGCCTTCTACAACGCCGATGTCGATCTTTTGCTGCTCCAAAATTCCGCCTTGCTCGATGTGCAGCTCGAAATATGCGGCAATGCTGCCTGGTTGCCGCTGGACACCCGCGAGTTGGCTCAGATCGCCTCCGACGAACCGGGTGCCGTCGCGTATGGTCTTGCCACTCTGGGAGACTTGGTTGAGCAGTTTCTCCTCTAATCCAAAGCCAATAGCATGGCTGCCGATGGTGCCGCCCTCTTCATTCTGAAAAATGATGATCTGCAAGGGATGCCGTAGACCCACATTGTTTTGCTTGAGAATCCGGGCCACCTCGATGGCTGAGAGTGAACCGACATCGCCATCGTAATTGCCGCCTTCAGGCACAGAATCAATGTGGGAACCGATCAGCAGCGGTCTTAAGGATGGATCGCTGCCCGCGCGCGAGCCCACAATATTTCCGGCAGCATCAACATGCACGTCAAGCTGCGCCTCGCGCATCAGACGCATGGCATATTCGCGGCCCTGGCGATCTGCTTCTGTATACGCCACGCGGCTGACTCCGCCCTGGGGATTCTTACCGAATTCCGATAGGGCCTGCAAGTGCTGCATGATGCGCGCGCCATCGACGCGTAATTGCCCGGGTGCTTGTGCGGCCACTGGCGTCAACAGAGCACAACAGAATGTGAGAATGAAGAATCGCTTCATAAATCGCTACGAGTGTAATTGATGTTGGAATGCGTTAAGCAGTGGATATGAATCTCTACTCGCCGGTCAACGCCAATCGTTCTTCTATTCGGCATATTCACATGTGATGTAAATCACATACTTCAAGCGGCCAACAGCATAGCCTACGGGACAGATGTACTCAAGGAGGAGGTCTTACACCATGAATGACACAAAGAGAAAACTAACCCTGAGACAAGAAACCGTGAGAATTCTTGCTCAAGAACCACCACTGATCACTACTATGCCATATTGCCCCACGGGTTTTGATACACCTATGGCTAATTAATGACATGCACTAATCTAGAACGGTTTTTCATTCCCTGCCTGCCGCGTTGCGGCGGGCAGGCGTTGCAATTTTTTTCTTAGGCAACTCTGCAACGCTCGATTTTCCCGCCAGAAGCCAGTCGCGCGCAGCCCGCAACTCGTATAAATCAAACGTACGGCCGGTGTTCCTTGGGCTTCGCGAAGGAGGCTAAGAGGACTACCCAAATGGCTGATGTCTCCCATTCCCGATTCCTGCATAGTTAGAACAGTTCGGAAATCAAGACATGGAGTCAGAATCATGGCAGAGAACATTTGGGCAGCGTTATCGAACGAGCTAGCGGAAGCAGCAGCAGCCGTGGGTAAGAGTGTAGTTGCCGTGCATGGCCGCCGGCATCCTTCTAGCGGCATTCTTTGGAACAAAGATTCCGTAGTCACCGCCAGCCACGCATTGCGGCGCGATGAGGAGATCACGGTAGTCCTCGCACCAGGAGCCAAGACTATGGGGCGGGTGGCGGGGCGTGATCCCGGAACTGATTTGGCCGTGGTGCGATTGCAGGAAAAAGTGGATGCCCCCGCTCTCAGTTGGGGCGATTCATCCGTCTTGCGCGTTGCAGAGTTGGTGCTGGCTTTGGGGCGCACCTGGCGCGGCAATGTTGTTGCCAGCTCCGGCGTAATTTCCGGGCTGATGGGAAACTGGCGTACCTGGCGCGGTGGCCAGCTCGATCAGTTCATTCGTCCTGATCTGGTCATGTATCCGGGATTTTCTGGCGGACCGCTTGTAAGCTCCCAAGGTTCGGTGCTGGGTTTAAATACCGCTGGACTTCATCGATCGGGTGTCACTGTACCCGCTGCGGCAGTCAAGCGTATCGTTGCAGAGCTTTTAGAAAAAGGTAGTGTTGCACGGCCCTATCTTGGGCTGTCCATGCAGGCTGCGCCGCTGCCGGAATCGTTGCGGACCAAGTTGAATCTAATGGCAAGCGAGGGCTTGGTGGTCTTGTATGTGGAGCCGGGAAGCCCCTCGGAAAAAGCTGGCGTGCTATTGGGCGATGTTCTATTTGAACTGGAAGGCAAGTCAGTAGCTGACACAGACAGCGTGCAGGAGACATTGCGTCAGGCATCTGTCGGAAAGGTGCTCCAAGCCAGATTGATTCGTGCAGGATCGGTGATTCAGGTCAACATCGAGCTTGGATCACGCTAGTGGTTTGACCGTGTAGGAAAAGTATCTTTCGTGAAGGCTTGTAACAGGGCGTGACTTTAGAGCTTGTGAGTGAGCCGGAGTAACCATGAGGCAACTCAGCATCCTGGTGGTGGCCGATTCGTCTGCTCGTCGCGCAGAGCTAGCGCACAAAGTGAGCAAAGCCTCGAATGCCTTCACTACAACGGCGCCGCTTATTTCGAGCGAAGCCCCTCTCGATGCGGAAACGGATATTGTCCTGGTGGACGCAGACTTGCCTCGAGTTGCCACTTCAGTGGTCCAGATGCTGCGCAGCTTACCACCCGGAACAGGTGCGGTGGTCCTGGCGGATAATCCAGAGACGCCGTGGGTAGCACAAGCGCTAAGGGCTGGAGTAAATGCCATTCTTTCCCGCGAGATCACTGCCGATGAACTGCATTTGGCTATCCTGGCGGCTGACGCTGGCCTCGTACTTTTACATCCCACTTCCGCTTTAGGTTTGAGCCCACAAACGTTCCAGCAACTCCCCGGCTCGTCCAACATGGTCGAACCGCTGACTGCGCGCGAGCAGCAGGTTCTGCGCTTGATGAGCGAGGGACTAGGCAACAAAGCCATTGCCGTGCAGTTGAAGATATCCGAACACACGGTGAAATTTCACATCAGCAGCATACTGGGCAAGCTCAGCGTCAACAGCCGCACAGAAGCTGTCAGCCTGGGAATAAGAAAGGGGATCATTCCTATATGAATCGGCTGTCTTTGGAAAGCCAGAGTTTTCCCAAATATCGCCTTTGCTTGAGCCATCTGCGCCTCATGGGCAACGTATGACGTTCTGTTCCTAAATCTGGAAAATCTGCCGAAAGTGGCTAGATTAGAAAACACAAATGATTCTTGTAGAAAGAAGTCCTGGTCTGTATCCTCAGTTGCCGATAATCTATGTACATGAATGATTTGTGGCAGGGCGTGGCCCGCAGAAGGGTCTTGGCCTATGTCCTTATCACGGTGATTCTGCTCATCGGCGGTCTGCCCATTTACCGAGGCAAATGGCAAAGCGGCGCCGAATGCCATACCTTGCTTGAGGCCATGGCGACAGTGTTGGCGCTGATTACGGGCGCTATGGCGCTGGTTCGTTACTATGCCAAGAAGAGCAACACCTTTCTGATTCTGGGGGGCGGCTTTCTGGGGACAGCTCTCCTGGACGGCTACCACACTCTGGTAACATCCACTTTTTTTACCGGACACCCTCCTTCCCCAGCGGCAGACCTCAGCACCTGGACTGGCGTGGTGGCACGCATCTTCCTGGCTTTTGTCATGTGCGCCAGTCTGCTGGTATGGAAAAGGGAACAGCAAGAACCAGCACCGGCGAAGTTCAGGGAAAGTGTTGTTTATTCCTTAATTGGTGTTTGCATTACGGCTTGCATCCTCTGTTTTGCTTTTGTATCTCTTCCTCCTACTTATTATCCGAACTTTATTTTTCGCCGCCCGCTCGACGTGCTGCCGACGCTGGTTTGGGGGTTGGCCACTTTTGGGTACTTGGCAAAAAGAACGTGGAAGACTGACGATTTTGATCACTGGCTGGTGCTTACGCTCATTCTGGGTGTTGTGTCGCACCTGGTTTTCATGTTTTGCGCCCAGATATTTGACGCACCGTATATGACGGCTCACGTGCTCAAAATCGTGCAATACGGCTTCGTACTAACAGGACTTTTCATCAGCATGTTCTCCATCTTCCGGAGCGAAGCCGAACACGGTACTCGCTTATCGCGCATGAACAGGTCGCTCGCGAAAGAGATCGCAGAACGTCATCTGGTCGAAGAAGAGCTGCGGCGTTCCCAGGATGAACTGGAGATACGAGTCAAAGCCCGGACCGCCGACTTGGCCAGGGCTAATGATGCCTTGCAGGTGGAAATTGCGGACCGCACCCGGGCAGAGCGTCAGGCAGAGGCAGCCAGCCGGGCCAAGAGTGAGTTCCTGGCCAACATGAGCCACGAGATTCGCACACCCATGAATGGTGTCATGGGTATGACCGAACTGGCTCTGGAAACTAAGCTCACGCGAGAACAACGCGAATATCTCACTACCGTGAAGTCGTCAGCGGACTCGCTGCTTTCCATCATTAACGACATTCTCGATTTCTCCAAAATCGAAGCGGGTAAGCTGGATGTCGAGATCATCAACTTCCAATTGCGCGACACACTTGATGACACCATGCGAGGCATCAGTCTGCGGGCCCATCAAAAGGGGCTGGAACTTGCCTGCCATGTCTTGCCCGGAGTTCCTGACGGTTTGCAGGGCGACCCTAATCGGTTGCGCCAGATCATCGTCAACCTCGTGGGAAATGCCATCAAGTTTACCTCCGACGGCGAAGTTGTGGTGCGCGTTAATGCCGAGGAGGAGAGTGTCAACGAGGTCGTCCTTCATTTTGCCGTGACCGATACAGGCATCGGGATTCCTGAAGAAAAACAGCGCACCATCTTCGAAGCATTTACCCAAGCCGACAACTCCATGACACGAAAGTATGGCGGTACAGGCCTGGGGCTAGCCATCGCTTCCCGGCTGGTCGCTATGATGAATGGCCGAATGTGGGTGGACAGCAAGCCAGGAGCCGGAAGCACCTTCCATTTCACTGTCCATTTTCAGTTACAGGATGTGCCGTTCAAATCGCCCCCGCCCATCGATTCGGAAATGCTTCGGGGGCTTTCTGTGCTTATTGTTGATGACAATTCCACCAATCGGCGCATCCTCTTCGAGATGCTGGATGGCTGGCTCATGAAGCCGGCGCTGGCCGAGGGCGGAGCGCAGGCATTAGCCATGATCGAAGAAGCCAGGATGATAGATCGCCCCTTCTCGCTTGTATTGGTCGATTCCTGGATGCCGGAACTTGACGGATTCGCTTTGGCAGAGCAGATCCAGCGGCAGAGCCAGTTTGCCCCGCCTAATGTCATCATGCTCACCTCCGCAGATTTTGTTGGAGATGCTGCTCGTTGCCGCGAGTTGGGCATCAAGGGTTACCTCCCCAAGCCGGTAAAGCGCTCGAATCTGCTCAATGTGATTAAGACCGTCGTGGGCTCGCGCGAGCGGGTTGTGGAAGGACCCATCTTCATCACTCCTGACGCTCCTCATGAAATTCCAGGACGATTAAAAATTCTGGTGGCAGAAGATAATGCCGTCAACCAGTTATTGGCCGTGCGCCTGCTGGAAAAAAGAGGACATCGAGTCGTAGTAGCCGAGACTGGCAAGACGGCCCTGGAGCTGTTTTCTGAACAATCATTCGATCTTGTCCTGATGGATGTCCAGATGCCGGAGATCAACGGTTTGGAAGTCACCAGGGAAATCCGCCGGCTTGAAGAGAAAACCAGCCGCCATGTCCCGATCATCGCCATGACTGCTCATGCGATGGTGGGCGACAAAGAATCCTGCCTTGCTGCTGGCATGGACGACTATGTAGCCAAGCCTCTCCAGGCGAAAGAGCTATTCACCGTCATCGACATCCTGCTGCCCTTGCAAAAAGCCTTGTATTAGTAGGATTTGGTAAGTGGGTAATCACCATTTGGTAAATGAGTAATTTTGGTAAATGAGTAATTTGTCCATCAGGGCCTTCGGCCCGCGAAATTTCATGAAAGTCACCAGGTTATGCTGGCGAATACAGCACTTTAGCTAACCATTTTTGTTTTCAGTGCCATTTGGCCTGCCTTTCGACTCTGGTAATTGAGTAATTGGAAATTCGGTCTTCTCTGCGCTGTCTGCGGCCTCTGCGGTGAGGTTTAATTTTTGTTGCTCCGCTGTGGTGAATCTTTATTTTGGGAAAAACTTTGTCATGCGTTCTTGCAGAACTACGAGCGCCTGATGGAACTCCACTAGGCCGGGCGTATCAAAGTCTACATCGCCGCCCTCAATGTCCTTGGTAACGTCTTGGAGCAACTGCGTGGCAATTTTCATCCGTTCCGTGATCACTCGAGGCAGCAATGCGAAAGGATCGCCACCTTTCTGTGTCTCCTCCAACCAGTGCTGTACTGCTGAGGATGCCTGACGGGCACGCTCAATGGATTGGCGAAACTCCATAAGTACACGCACATCGATCATGCCGGTTTTCACCGAGTGCTGTAAGTCCTTTAGGTCCTTGTCAGTCTTTTGTAGTCGGGAAGCAAGTTCCGGTTTCTCAGGCGTGTTGTCAGACATTAGTTGCCGCTCCTTTGCGAGCTAAGGGTCCTTAAGAGTAACGGCCAATAGCAACAGCTTACACCTATTTTTCCTGATCAGTTTTAGAATCAATCGTCATTTACCTCTTGTTTCCTTGAGCCGCCCCTTCGTTCGTCAAACCAAAATCGATTCTCCGAAATTTAATTCTTCTCTGCGCTTTCCTCTGCGCTTTTCTGCGGCCTCTGCGGTGAGGTTTTGATTTTGGTTTCCCTTCGTTTTCCTCAGTGGCTTAAGGTGTTGATTTACCTTTGCGTCCTTCGCGCCCTTTGCGGTAAAACTTCTTGTGTCGTAATTCAGAGGAGAAAGCCAGCGTGCCGGTTTCCTTAGCTAATTCGCAGATTGTCTATGAGGCGCTGAAGAAGTGTGGCATCGGCCTGGTTTCAGCCCTGCCGGAAACTTGGCTTGTCCATCTGATTCGCATGGCTGAAGATGATCCCGAGATGATCCTGGTGCGGCTCGCTAAGGAAGAGGAAGCTGTTGGCATCTCTGCCGGCGCGCATTTTGCCGGAACGAAATCTGCCATGCTGATGCAAAACCATGGGTTTCTGGCCAGTATCAATGGCATTGTCTCCTTTGCCCAACTTTATCGGATTCCTCTGCTGATGGTGATCAGCTACCGGGGACACTTCGGAGAGCGCGACCCGTGGCAAACCCAGGGCGGCGCCGCTACTGAGCCGCTACTGCGCGCTCTAGGAATTCCTTATGCGTTCCTGGACGATCCAAAAACTGTTGAAAAACGAATTGCGGCTGCCCAGACCTGGGCAGCCAGCAGCCTTCATCCGGCCGCCGTGCTCCTGACGCGCGAGCTGATGTGGGAGGAATGAGACGGTGGAACCCATGATGCAGAGGATCGAGTGCCTGCGCGCCATCCACCCTCGCCTGCAAGATTGCCTCGTCGTGACTATCATGGGCGCGGTTCCCACCGAACTACAGTCTCTAGGACATCGCTCCAACTTCTTTTATCTTCAACACGCTATGGGATTGGCATCCTCTACTGGCCTGGGATTGGCGCTTTGCTTGCCGGAACAGCGGATTGTGGTGATTGATGGAGATGGTTCCATCTTGATGAACCTGGGTGGATTTACCACCCTTGCCCGCTATCGCCCCATGAACCTCGTGCATGTGATTTTTGACAATGAGAGCCTGCTTTCCGTCGGAGGCTTTCCCACCGCGACGGCAACCGGGAGCGATCTGGCAGCGATTGCCCAAGCAGCAGGAATTCCCAAGGCAAAGACGGTTCGTACTCTACAGGAATTCGAGCAAGCTTTTGCCGAAGCGATGGCGGGCAACGAATTAACTTGCATCGTGGCCAAGGTAGAAGCCACCGGCCCCAAAAGCTATATAACGGAGCTGTCGCTGCTCGAAAACCGCTTCCAATTCCGGCGCCACATAGAAAAAATCACAAACAAGAGCAAACCTAGTGATTTAACTCTGCGCCCTCTGCTCTCTCCGCGTCTCTCCGGTGAGCTTTTGACTTTGGTTCCCTTCGTGTTCCTTCGTGTTACTCTGTGGTTGATTTTTGTTCTAGCGGTCAAACAGGCTTTTGTAAGGTGGACAAGATGGCAAGTGTTTTAACAGAGCTTATCGATCAGTTAAATAGCGGCCGGTTGCGGGTTGTTGATCTCACCCAGCCTTTGAGTGCGGAGACGCCGCTGCTGCCGCTTCCCCCGCAGTTCAACAACACCCCGGCCTTTCGTATGTGGGAGCTCTCGCATTACGACGAGCGCGGCCCGGCATGGTACTGGAACGGCTTTGAGACCGGAGAGCATACCGGCACCCACTTCGATGCTCCGATCCATTGGATCAGCGGCAAAGATCTTCCTGAAAACAGTGTAGACCGCATTTCTCCGCGCAAATTCGTCGGTCCCGCGTGCGTGATTGATGTCACCACCGACGTAGCACAAAACCCCGATTTCCTGCTGACCATCGGGCGCGTCCAGCAGTGGGAGCGGTCCTATGGAAAGATACCTCCGGGTGCATGGCTTCTCTTGCGTACTGGATGGTCCAAACGCGCCGATCCCAAGGAATACATCAACGCTGCCGACGATGGTCCGCACACGCCGGGATTTGTGAAGGAATGCTCAGAATTCCTGGCCAAGGAGCGTGACGTACTTGGCGTAGGGGTAGAGACCGTGGGAACGGATGCAGGTCGGGCCCACTCATTTGATCCGCCGTTTCCGAATCATTACGTCATGCACGGCAGCGGAAAATTTGGCTTGGCGGGCCTATGCAACCTGGACCAACTCCCGGCAACCGGCGCCATTGTAATTGCCGCTCCCCTGAAAATTGTGAATGGATCAGGCAGTCCGTTGCGGGCCATCGCTATCACACCTTAGGTTGAACGCGAGTACCTGCCAGGGGAAACTCCGCCCTCACCCCGCTCATCTAATCATCGTATCGATACAACTAAGTATCAAGGTGAAGGGGGTGTTTTCCCTATGAAGCAGAGACTGGTTTTACTGATCGCATTCGCAGCAACTCTGGCGCTCTCCTTCGGCGTATTGCCGCTTGGCGCACAATCGACGCAGCCGAATGAGGTGACCTCACCACCACCCACGACACAACAACCTGACCAAGACAACAACATTCAGCAGACAGACCATCCCTTCACGTTCAAAGTGAATGTGATTCAGCGTTCCACCCAGGCCATCGACTATCGCGACCGAGGCGGTACAACCCAGGTGGACTTCAAAGGCACATCGCTGATTCCAAAGGTGGAAGGACGAGCTAAAGTGACTGGCCATACCGGCCGTCTGGCCATCGATGCCAGCTTCCATCATTTACAACCGGCGCGCAGTTTTGGCCCTGAATATCTTACCTATGTCCTGTGGGCCATCACTCCTGAAGGGCGTCCGGTGAACTTGGGTGAAGTCATGCCCAACGGAGATGGCGATTGTTACGTGCAAGTCACCAGCGGTCTGCAGGAATTCGGAATGATCCTAACCGCTGAACCCTATTTTGCCGTGACCCGCCCCAGCGATGTATTGGTGGCCGAGAACATTGTTCGTCCGGACACCGCCGGCGGCATCCATCCCATCACCGCGAAATACGAGCTACTCCAAAAGGGCCAATACACTGTAAATATCAGCCCAACTGAACTCCCCGCCAGCAACCTGGACCACCAGAAGAAGAGTTCACTGCAGATTCTTGAGGCCGAGAATGCCATTGCTATCGCTCAGGCTTCGGGTGCAGATCATTACGCTCCTGATACCCTGCAAAAAGCCAAAGACTATTTGAGCCAAGCGCAGGAGTATGAGCGCCGCAAGCAAGGCAAGACCCCAATCGGCTCAGTAGCCCGCGCCGCGGCACAAGCTGCCGAAGATGCCCGGCTGATTACCCTGGAGAAAAAGCAGCAAGAAAGAGTTGCTGCAGAACGCCAGCGGTCCCAAGAACGAATCCGTCAGGCGCAGTCGGAAGCTGACCGGGAAACCGCACGCGCTGATGAGGCCCACCTGGAAGCGCAACGCCAGTCCGATCAGCGTGCGCTGGCCGAACAGGAGCGCCAGGCAGCCGAACTGGCCAAGTCGCAGGCAGACCAGGCCCGTTTAGCGGCGCAGCAGGAAAAGCTCGAAGCCCAGCAGCAACTTCAGCAAGCCGAAGCCGCGCGGCAAGCTGCTTTGCAACAACAACAGGCACTAAGCCAGCAGGCTGAGCAAGCCCGGCTCCAGGCGCAACAGGCGGAGCAGGCCAGATTGCAAACAGAACAACAGGCTGAGCAACAGCGCCAGCGCCTCCTGCAACAACTCAATCAGGTGCTGCAAACCAAGGACACCGCCAAGGGTCTTATCGTGAACGTGTCCGATGTCCTGTTTGATACCGGTAAAGCTTCCTTGAAGCCTGGCGCCCAGGTGCGGCTGGCGAGAGTGGCCGGCATCATTCTTGCTTATCCTGATCTGAAACTGGAGGTTGATGGCTACACCGACAGCACAGGTTCGCAGGAATTCAACATGACGTTATCGGAACGGCGCGCTGCGGCCGTGCGCAATTTCCTGGTTAGCCAGGGAGTTCCCTCCAGCAACGTAACCGAACGGGGCTTTGGCCCGGACAATCCAGTGGCTTCCAATCGCACTGCGGCTGGTCGCCAGATGAACCGGCGCGTCGAAATGGTAGTCAGCGGAGAAGCGATTGGCAGCAACAGCGGCGCCGGTAGAATGAATGCCGCCCCTGCCTCAACCCCCGGTGTCTCTGGTTCTGCGTCGGGTGCTGTTACGCAGCCTGGTGCGGCCCCGGTTCCCAGCAGCCCAAGCAACGTGGGCACTCCTGGAGTGTCGCAACAAGCTCCGGCTAGCAGTCCAAACGGAACCATGAGTCCTGCTGCCACCACTCCAGCCACTGGTGTTCCCGGATCGCCGAGTTCAACCCCACCCCCTCAGCCCAATAACGGCATTCCGCCGAAATGACAACTTAGCCATGCAGACCTATCCCAACCGCCAGCACTTCTGGCGGTTGTTTTTTGCTGACCGCTGCCGGCGTAAAAGCCGAATGTGGTCCAGGGCGACGATCGTACTGACCCATAGAGTGGCAGCCAGGAATCCGGCAATCACATCTGTCGGATGGTGCATGCCCAGATAAACACGAGACAACCCTATGGCCACGACGGTGCAAGCTGCCGAGGTCCAGATCAGAATTTCCAGCAACAATGACTGGGTGCGGTCCGCCAGCAGGCCGGCAACGACTCCATAAAAGCAAAATGAAACCAAGGCATGGCCGCTGGGAAAACTGTAATCATGGGGCGACACCCCAAAGAACGTTGGCGGGCGGGGGCGCTGGAAGACGAGCTTCAAGCTGTACTCCAGCATCATTGCTCCGGCCACGGCGACTGCCAGCCATGTTGCGGCTCGCCGCCACTTCAAGGCCAGGAACACAGCCATGGCGGCTAGGAATTCCACCACCAGAAGCTGTCCTCCAAGCATGGAGGTCCCTGTCATGATCCGCGTCATGGTGGGCGATGCATATCGGTGTACCCACATCCGCACCAAGGTATCAAAATTTTCGGCATCGCCGCGCAGAACTTCGCGAGCCATCCAGGCGAATAGAACCAGCATGAGCGTAGCGCCCGCCAGGCTTACCAGCAGGGTTGCTGGAATCGTAACTGGTGATTCAGGCTCTATTTCGCTGTTAGCTGGTTGCAGGTTGGTCGTCGTGCTGCCGGGATCTGTCACTGCGTAAACTCACTGATAAGAGAGTCCAGCTTCGCCAGCAAAGCGGTGTTTCCCTGGCGTGGGTAGCTGGCCAGATTTTCGCGAAAAACCGGCAAATTGAATAAGAACGATTCCAGCCGCTCCTTGTTCAACTCCGCCCAATAAGCGCCATAACCCATCTTATCCAAATGATATGCATTGTAAGTCTGTTCAAACTGGTTCTTCACTGGAACTGCCAGATAGGGCTTGCCCAGATAAAGCGCCTCGCTTACCAGCGAAAACCCGGAATTGGCAACCACGGCTTTAGAGGCGATCAAGTCTTCCATAAAGCCATCCAGGCTGGGCTTCTTGAACAGAATGTTGCTTTCTTCTCCGTCACGGCCAAAACCATACGCGACAAAACGGCAGCGGACGCTCTTGAGCAACTTGGCCAAATCAGGAGACGGCGAGGTCACATAGACCAGTACAGAGTCTCCATTGGACGGTTTCTTCTGAAGTATCTCACTGCGCACAATTGGTGGGAAAACGAACGTCTTGCGCTTGCGGACAGGGGCAGGGAAAAAAGAAAGGACCAGGTAAGCATCGGCTCTGGGAGTCATCAAGCGCGTGAGGAGCTTTACCGCCGCTGCATCCCGCCGATGGTGGCGCGGCGTTGCAGCCTCAGTGTTGGTCAAGCAATGCTGGTTATCAATGGAGATTACCGGCAGATGCTTGCGATGGCCAACGTGGCAGGTAAAAGGCTCGAAATCCGTAACTACCAGTTCGATCTTCCAATTTTCCGCCAGTTGCAGCAGCCTGGCGAGGCTTTTCGCCGCTTGCGGCGCACTCATCAGATTCTTGGCCACGGTGCGCTTATAACGCAACCGATTGTTCACATAAGCAAGACGAAGACCGTGTATCTCAGTGACCTCAAAGCTCTCACTGAGGTTACGGAGTCCGCGGTCAAAAGAAACCACGTGTACCGTGTGGCCGTTCGCCTGAAGATGGGAGATCACTTCTTTCGCCCTGGTCGAGTGTCCTGACCCCTCGCCATTGACCCCGTAAAGTATGTTGGCCATGAGTTTGTAAAAAGTATATCGTGGAACGGTTGTCCTGCTGTTGTAAGAACAAATAGTCGGGATCAAAAAGCCGCCAGAAGCCAGTCGCGCGAAGCCCGCAGCTAATAGCTACGCACAAGGAGATCCAGATGTGCCCCACAAAAACACGCAACCTTCTTATCGCGGTTGTTCTCGTGCATTTTGCTATTGTTATGCTGCATGGATCGGCCCACAGTCGCCTGCACATCGACCTTGCACCTGCGCAGACGGCTTATGTCTTCGCAGTGATCGTGCTCGCACCTCTAATCGCAGCCGGACTGCTTTGGACCAAATTCTGGCGAAGTGGCGCATATCTCCTAACCGTCTCCATGATTGGCGCTCTGGTCTTTGGCGCCTACAAGCATTTCTTCTCTGCGACTAACGACGATGTTTCCCAAATGTCACACGCAGGTTGGGGTGGGTTTTTTCTGGTCTCCTCGATATTGCTTTTTGTGACCGAGTCGGCAGCGATTCTGCTGGGCTTCCGAGCGGTTGCTCGCAAAAACCGAGCTTAAACCAGGTTGAGACAAACTGAGCAATTAGAATCTCACGTATGGAAACTAAAACGGCTCTGGTGTTGGGAGGCTCAGGCTTGGTAGGACGATTTTGCCTGCAGAGTCTTGTAGCAGATGACCAGTATGGGAAGATCGTTGTGCTCACGCGACGAGCCTTGCCGATCGAGAACGCGCCCAAAGTGCAGCAGATGGTCATCGACTTTGCGGAAATCAACCGTCTGTCTTTCGATGCCCTTGACGACGTGTTTTGCGCTTTGGGAACCACCATCAAAAAAGCCGGTTCCCAGGATGCTTTTCGCAGAATCGATCTGGAAATGCCGATGGCCGCCGCCCGCCGCAGCCTGGAATTCGGCGCCCGGCAATTCATCGTCGTATCGTCCGTGGACGCCAACGTCCAGTCGCGAAATTTTTATCTGCGCACCAAGGGCGAGCTGGAAGAAAAATTGCGTGCGTTACCGTTTCGTGCCCTCCACATCTTCAGGCCAAGTATTTTGGTGGGGACTAGGGAAGAATCCCGGTTGGGCGAGTCCATTGGAATCGGACTGGCAAAGCTTCTGCGGTTCGCCCTTGTATCTGGCTGGAGGCGCTACCGCCCAATCCAAGCCGCCGACGTAGGAAGAGCCATGGTGGCCGCAGCAAAATCACAGCAGCAGGGCAGGATTGTCTATGAACACGACGAAATACTGCAGCTTGCAGGAAACTAGATGGGCTTCAGCCTAATGTCACTTACTTTTCGTGGGGTTAGTATCAATTCTCTCTCTAGAACGCTCTGTCATCCTGACAGGCGCGTTCTTTGCGCCTGGAAGGACCCCGAAAATGCATAAATATTCAACGTCAGATTAAGAGGCAACTCGGCAATGCTCGATTTTTCCAGCCAGAGTCGGTCGCTCGCAGCCGAAGCTCACATAAATCAAATGCGTGGCTGGTGTTCCTTGTTGCAAAGTAAGTGACATTAGGCTTCAACCCCTGCAAACTCTCTTCCCCTGACGAATTGATTTTTTTCGCAGCCTGTTTAGCCCGAAATTGGTGGATACTTATCTAATCTAATGCGTCCCTAAAATGTTGTAGGTCATGACCGAGACTGCTGCAAGGCTGAATGCTGAGTGCTAAGTGCTGAGTGCTTCTTCCACTCCTGCAAAGACTTCACGTTGATCTCGTTCCGTTGCAGGGCCGCGATGCCTTCGGCTGCCGCCCACGCCGCCGCCAGCGTGGTGATGGTGGGAATACGATGCGTGACCGTAGCTCTGCGAATGGCCTTCTCGTCAAACCAAGGCTCCTGGCCGTGAGGAGTGTTGATCACCAGTTGCACGCGGTCGCCTTTGATCAGGTCTACTACATGGGGACGTCCTTCTTTTACTTTGTACACGCGATCTACAGGCAAGCCAGCCTTCTCCAGCCGGTCGGCGGTGCCGTGGGTGGCCACCAGCTTGAAGCCTAGATCGATAAAACGTTTGGCCAATTCGAATGCGCCTTCTTTATCGCGGTCGGTTACGCTGATGAAAACTGTGCCGCTGGTAGGGAGTGTCTGGCCAGCGGAGATTTGCGCTTTGGCAAAAGCCTCGCCAAAAGTTTCAGCCGAGCCCATGACCTCGCCGGTGGACTTCATCTCCGGCCCCAGAACCGTATCCACACCGGGAAACTTCGACCACGGGAACACTGGCGACTTTACGAAATAGCCAGCGCCAGTGGCCAAGTCCGTTTGCTGTTCCACGTTTTCAGGCAGGAACTCACGCAATTTGCGCCCGGTCATGAGGCGAGTTCCAATTTTGGCCATCGGGATGCCAGTTGCTTTGGAGACGAAAGGCACAGTACGAGAAGCGCGGGGGTTGACCTCGATCACGAAGACGTTCTCGTTCTGGATGGCAAACTGAATGTTCATCAATCCAACCACCTTCAAGGCCCTCGCTAGTTTGAAAGTGGTTTCGCGGATGGTCTTCAATGCCTCTTCCGGAATATTTACCGAAGGAAGGACACAGGAGGAATCCCCCGAATGGATGCCTGCTTCTTCGATGTGCTGCATGATGCCGCCGATAACCACGTCTTCGCCGTCGGAAAGCGCATCGACATCAACCTCGATTGCGCCTTCCAGAAAGTGATCAATCAACACCGGACGTTCCTGGGAGTACTCAACCGCCTCTTTCATATACCGGATGACACTCTCGTCGTCGTAGGCAATCACCATGGCCCGCCCCCCCAGCACGTACGAAGGGCGAACTAGCACCGGATATTGAACACGCCGAGCTCCCGCGACCGCTTCTTCCACGCTGGTGGCCAGGGCGCCCGGGGGCTGAAGAATGCCCAACTCTTCCAGCAATTTTCCGAACCGTTTGCGATCTTCCGCCAGATCAATCGATTCCGGTGAGGTGCCAATGATGCTCACACCCGCAGCCTTCAATGGCAATGCCAGATTCAGTGGCGTTTGCCCGCCAAGCTGTACGATCACTCCTACCGGTGCTCCACCTTGTGCCTCATGTTCGTAGACAGTCAGCACGTCTTCAAAGGTCAGCGGTTCGAAATACAGCCGGTCGCTGGTGTCGTAGTCCGTGGATACCGTCTCCGGATTGCAGTTGACCATAATGGCTTCATAGCCATCCTCGCGCAGGGCAAATGCAGCATGGCAACAGCAGTAATCAAATTCAATGCCCTGTCCGATGCGGTTTGGCCCGCTGCCTAAGATGAGCACCTTCTTCTTGTCGGTGGGCGGCGCCTCATCTTCTTCTTCGTAGGTTGAATAAAAATATGGAGTGTAGCTTTCAAACTCGGCAGCGCAGGTATCGACCAGTTTGTATACCGGACGGATATTGTGGTTCGTTCGGAGAAGGCGGACCGCCGAGGTGCCGGACTTCATCGCCAGCCCGATGCGTTCGTCGGAGAGCCCCATCCGCTTGGCATCCCGCAGAAGTTCGCTGGAAACAGAGGTGCCCTTGCCTACCTCCGCCAGCGTATCGGTGATCTCCTTAAGCTGATAGAGGAACCAGGGATCGATGCTGGTCATCTTGTTCAGCTCTTTTACGGTCATGCCTTGGGCAAGCGCATAACGAAGATAGGTAAGGCGCTCGGGATGCGGAGTCACTAGCCGATGCGTCAGGATGCGCGGCTCAATCTGCTCGGT
Source organism: Candidatus Angelobacter sp. (assembly GCA_035940535.1). Lineage (GTDB taxonomy): Bacteria > Acidobacteriota > Terriglobia > Terriglobales > Acidobacteriaceae > Angelobacter. The sequence goes on along the minus strand of DASZEU010000447.1, from coordinate 102 downwards.
TCCTACTCTCTTCCCCGTTTCGAGCGAGCGCACGCCTTTCATCAGCGCTTCTTTGAAGGTGCGCCCAATGGCCATGGCCTCGCCGACGGACTTCATCTGCGG
>DASZEU010000446.1:0-3402 GCA_035940535.1 Candidatus Angelobacter sp. | reverse complement strand
GTCGTCCCCCGGAAGGGGGACTTGGCTTTATTTGCGTTTCTTTCCCGCCGTTGAAACGGCGGGCTATTTTCATGCGTCCGGCTGGCGCCGGACTGGTACCCATCCGTGGCCATCAGTTCCAATCAGCGTTCATCAGCGTTGCGCTTTTGGCTGCGGCTTGCAGCGCTATGAATACCAGGTTAGGGGCTTAGAGTAGCTGTACGCAAGGAGTTGCCACGGAACACAGGGGTCGCGCACCCACGAGAGAACTTCTAATTTCAAATGTCTTTCGCTGGTGTTACAATCCGATTTGGAATGTCACAGGTCATTTCTGATTTTCAGACTAAGGTCAGGAACTGGCAATCCATTGCCAGCGCTATTGACCATACTTTGCTCAAGCCCGAAGCTACCCGCGATCAGATTACCAGGCTGTGTGAAGAGGCCGCTTTTTTCAAATTTGCCGCGGTGTGCGTAAATCCCTGCTGGATCAGCTTGGCAGTGAGCACCTTGCGTGGCACAGGAGTCAAGATTGCAACCACCATCGGATTTCCTTTGGGCGCCAATCACATCAACGTGAAACGCATCGAGGCGGTTGAGGCCATTCGCGTCGGCGCTCAGGAGTTGGACATGGTGATGAACATTGGAGCCTTGAAGTCAGGCGACCGCAAGCTGGTCCAAACCGACATTGCCGCTGTGGCCAAGGTGGCCCACAATGGCGGAGCCATTCTGAAGGTGATTCTGGAAACACCGCTTCTTACCATCGAAGAAAAAATATTGGCCTGCGAGTTGGCACTGGCAGCCAAAACCGACTTTGTAAAAACCGCTACCGGATTTTTTGGCGGAGCTACCGTGGATGACGTCGCCTTGATGCGCGGAGTCGTCGGTGACCGAGCCCAAGTCAAAGCCTCGGGTGGAATCCGCACCGCCAGCGCCGCCACTGCATTCCTCGATGCAGGGGCAGACCGCATTGGCGCCAGCGCCAGTGTGGCCATCGTTCACGAACTGGGCGCCCCGGAATTCAGCATTTGAATCCCAACAACCTTGCTCCTAAGCTCGAATACTCGAAGCGGTTGAGCGAGCGGGAGTCTGCTGCCAAACGGCTGCATCAGCAGCATATCTGGCTTGGCAATTTACGTGTTGCTTTGTTTATCGCAATCGCGGTCCTGTGGTGGATGGCGGGTACTCGCGGATCACATTATGTTTATTGGTTAGTAGCATCCATCCTGATATTCATTGGCCTGATCTTTGTTCATCGCCGCATCGTGCGAACCATGCAGACAGCCAGACGCTCTGCCGCGTTCTATCAACGAGGGCTGGCACGAATCGAAGATCGATGGTTTGGCAGCGGCGAGACGGGAGAAAAGTTTCGCGTCCCCGGCCATGTTTACGCTGAAGACCTCGACATTTTGGGAAACGACAGCCTGTTTCAACTGCTCTGCTCAGCCCGCACTTCCATGGGAGAAGACACGCTGGCCCAGTGGCTGCTCGCACCCACAGCCCTCCCGGCGATCCTGCAACGCCAAGCCGCAGTGCGGGAACTGAAAGAAAAGCTGGATTTCCGTGAGTATCTAGCTGCCGTAGGTGAGACAGACAAGATAAAAGCTGACCGCGCGAAATTGATTCGCTGGGCCAGCCAGGATTCAGCGATTGCCTCGCGCCGATGGTGGCCGCTGATCCTAGCTATGGCGGCCATCACAACTGCGGCTTTGGTTTATGGAATCATCCAGTTGTGGTTTACGCCCTTCCTCTTTTTGGCCACCATTAACTTCACGATTCTGTATCTGCTGCGCCGCAAGCTTTCAAAGTCATTCGAGGGCCTTGACGATGCCAGCAGTCATCTCAGCGCATTGGCTGCGATCTTGCAGCGGATTGAAGCGGAGAAATTCGAAACTCCCCTGCTTCAATCTCTCCAGGCACAGCTCTACAGCAATGGCCACTCTTCCTCAGAAGGTATAGGGCGCCTGAGCACCCTTTGGGACTATGAAGAGTCGCGCCATAACATGATCGTGAAATTGCTCGAATTCATCATGATGTATTCCATTCATGTTGCCTTCCTGCTTCAGAACTGGCGCAACCGTTACGGCCGCAGCATTCAGGCATGGCTCGACACCGCAGCCGAGATGGAGGCACTGGTCTCCCTGAGCGCTTATGCTTATGAACATCCTGAAGATCAGTTTGCGGAGTTCACAAAGCCTGAAGATTCTCCCCGCTTCGAAGGCGAGTCTTTAGGGCATCCACTTCTGCCGAGCGCGACGTGCGTCAGAAACAGCGTAACGCTGGAACAGAACAATCCGGTACTGATGGTGAGTGGATCGAACATGTCGGGCAAAAGCACTTTGTTGCGGACCGTGGGCATCAATACCGTGCTGGCCATGATGGGAGCGCCGGTGCGGGCGGGCCGCCTGCTTCTCTCCCCGCTTCGGCTGGGCACATCGATGCGTCTTTCCGATTCGTTGCACAAAGGTGTCTCGCATTTTTACGCGGAGATCCAGCGCATCCGCGACGTGGTGGACCTCGCCCGCAAAGGACCTCTGCTGTTTCTGTTCGATGAAGTGCTTCAGGGAACAAATTCGCAGGACCGCCGAGTAGGCGCTGAAGGCATATTAAGGACACTGCTCGATCAGGGCGCTTTGGGAATGATTACGACCCATGACTTGGCCCTGACTTCCATCGCCGACGTCTTTCCCGGACGAATCCAAAACGTTCATTTTCAGGAAAAACTCGACACCGGAAAACTCTCTTTCGATTACCGCCTGCGCGAAGGCGTGGTGACCACCAGCAATGGCATTGAGCTGATGAAATCGATTGGGCTGGAAGTTTGAACGAAGCATTCAGCATTCAGCAGTCAGCACTCAGCCAGCAACGATCCTTCTCGACCAGCCAGCATGGAATGAGGATGGCGTATTTCTCCACCGCAGAGGTCGCAGAGTCGCGCAAAGGTTCGCAGAGCAATCAAACTAATTGATTTATGTGCTCGGCAGACGGAGGTTGCGTGAAGCAACCTGCTTGGGTGAATGCCGACAACATGCGCAAGAAGCGATTTTCAAATCGGAACTCCGCTAGCGTGCCTGTGGCACTGGAGATGTACATACACAGTCCCACTTAACCAAAGTTTGCCTCAGCAAAAACCAAGATGCTTCGCAGGCTGACTGCTGAGTGCTCCCCTACTATTTCGCTATCGCAACCAGGCCGCCCAACAGTGTTTTTCCAATTTTCAACGCTTCGCCAAAATGCTTCTGATATTCAATGAACTGGCGGTTCAGTTCTAATGACTGTTCCGGACCAAGATGGGCGCGCAGCATCATGTCGCGGACGAGTACAGGGCTGGGCAACCGGGCTTCGTCGTTCAACTCTTCCAGAGCAACGGCAGGATCAAAGCGGTCCATAAAATATTCCTCGCTGTCATGTTACCGCTTTTTGCCC
>DASZEU010000445.1:0-13294 GCA_035940535.1 Candidatus Angelobacter sp. | reverse complement strand
CCAGCAAAAGCGCGATGCCAGCGAAGATGGCCAACAGCGCAGTGCGAAGCCGGGCTGGCGCTACCGATTGTGACTCGATTTCTCCCAGGGTTTCAATGTTCGCCACCGCCTGGTATTTGTTCACTTTCCAGATTGCTTGTTCGATCGATCCGCTTAAGAGCAACGGATTCATGGCGGCATGAACTACCAGGCTATTGCTAAAGCCGGGACTTTGATAGAACGTGACGTAGACGACCGGAATCTCCTCGTCGAGGCTAAAGCCACCACCTTTCCCGCCGACTTTCTCGTCCTTTACCACTCCCACGACCTGCCAATGGATGTCCGGGCCGCGAGCAGCCTTCCCGAACACGAGCTCCCGAATCAAGATGCGCTTACCGATGGGATCTTCGCCTTTGAAGTAAGTCTTCGCCATAGTTTCATTGATCACGGTAACAGGCATGGTGTCGGCAACATCGTTCTCGTCAAGGCTGCGCCCCTTCAACAATCTCATGCCAACCGTGTCAAAATACGACGGCCCTACCACCTTGAACCCACAGACCGGGCGCTGGGGGTAGGGAAGATACTCCCGCCCCTCGATCAGGAAGGGGGCGCCGTTCGCAAAGCCTTCCATTGGCGGTTTATCAGTGATGGCGACGTCCCGCACTCCGGGCACGCTTCTCACCTTCTGGGTCATTTCCCTAAGATAATTCGTCAGTGTCGTGCTGTTCGTGAATTCTGTCAGCGGTATTGGAAGATCCATCGCAAGAACATTGGTTGTATCCACGCCCGGGTTGAGGCTTGCAAGCCTGTTAAAGCTTCGGATCAGCAGGCCGGCGCCCACGAGCAATACAAATGATAGCGCCACTTCGGCAACCACCAAGGCTGTCCTCATCCGATGCGGTGTGAGCCCGGCAGTCGTTCGCCCACCCTCCTTCAGCGATCTGGCAAGATCGGGCCGCGTGCCGTTGAGCGCGGGCGCCAGGCCGAAAAGGATTCCCGTGAGGATTCCGATCACCATCGTCAAAAGCAACATGCCGTAGTCCATGTGGACGTTTGCTTCCGGTGGCAGCATGTCAGGCGGCAACCACAGTTTCATTCCGCGCATGAATGCATTGCCCAGCGCGAGGCCCGCCAGGCCACCGAAAATTCCGAGAAATATGCTTTCCGTAAGCAACTGCCGGATCAGACGGAGACGGCGCGCGCCCAATGCTGAACGAATAGCGATCTCGTGTTCGCGGTCCGTACCCCGCGCCAGGGTCAGATTGGCGACATTGGCGCACCCGATCAGCAGCACGGCGCCCACCGCTGCGAGCAGCACCCAAAGCGAGCGACGGAGCTCCGGCTGAACCACCTGATCGATATAAGGATCGACCGTTACGCCAAAACCCTTATTCGAATCCGGGTACAAGGCAGCAATGCGCGCTCCAATCGTGTCCATTTGGCCGCGGGCCTGCTTCAGAGTGACGCCGGGCTCAAGGCGAGCAAAGGCAGAAAGCCAGTGATAATTGCGCGTCATGGTCGCGGGGGTGAAAGCGAGAGGCAGCCACATTACGCCCCAGGTCCGGTCAAACGTACTGTTCGCCCGAAGCACGCCGATGATCGTGTAACTTTTTGCATCCAACGTGATCTTGCGGCCAATAACTTTGGGGTCGCCGCCAAACCGGCTCCGCCATAGTCGGTTCGAGAGCACTACTTCCTGATCTTTGCCAACCTGATCTTCGTCTGGAGCAAACGTGCGTCCCAGATCCGCGCCCACACCAAGCACCTTAAAATACGATGCCGAGACTCTGTGAACATTAAGCTCCTCGGGGCTGTCCGAGCCGGTCAAGGTCACCTTGCCCAAGGCGATGGCTGAGAGAAATTGAAAACAGCGATTCTGCCGCTCCCAATCGAGGAAGTTCAGAGTGGAAATAGGGTTGCTGCCTCCGCCCGGAAGCTTTTCCCACACGCTGACGATTCGCTCCGGATGTGGATAAGGGAGAGGCTTGAGTAATACGGCATTCACAAAACTGAAAATCGCCGCAGTGGCGCCGACGCCGAGCGCGAGCGTAGCGATGGCAATGGCCGCAAATCCCGGGCTGCGTAACAAAACGCGCACTGCGTAGAAAAGGTCGCGTTTGATGTGTTCCAGCCACAACCAACGGCTGGATTCGTAAAAATGTTCCTGGGCCGAGGCCACATTGCCGAAGGCCCGTCTGGCGGCCGCTTCCGCCTCTGTGGGAGTCATGCCTTCGCCCTGGAGCCGCGCCACTTCTAGCGCCAGATGTGCCTGAATCTCGTCATCAAAGTCACTCTGCTTCCGCTTGCGCCAAAACATGATTCACCCCTCCACTTCACCGGGTTCGAGGACGCGTCCGATGGCCGCCGCCAGGCGCCGCCACTGGCCGGTTTCATGGACTAACTGTTTTCGTCCTGTCCTGGTGAGGAGGTAAAAGCGGGCCTTGCGATTGTTGTCGCTGGTGCCCCATTCGGCGCGGATCCAGCCACGCGTTTCCAATCGTTGTAGGGCGGGGTAGAGAGAGCCGTGATCCACCAACAACTCGTCCCCGGAAAGCATCTGAATGGCGCGCGCAATACCCTGGCCGTGCTGGCGGCCAAAAAGCAGCGTGCGCAAAATCAGCAAATCCAGCGTGCCCTGCAATAATGCGATGCGATTTTTCTCGTCTCGGGTCGGCATTCGACATGAGTATGCATTTTCTCGGGTAGAATGTCAACACGAATCCGGCCCGGCCCACCTGTCCGGCCCGGGCTATGCAGCAACTGCCGCACACCATGACGAAGGTCCTGAATTCGTTTCCATGGGTCACACCTCAAAGCCTTCTCTGTTCTTTATCATAAGTGATTATGAAAAATCCCTGCGTCTTTCTTGTCCCAATCGTTTTTGGCTTGGCTCTAACTTTTCCATCGGGCACCGTCGCTCAACAACGAAACCAAAATTCCCAACCCGGAACAAAATGGACTGAGCAAGAATTGCGCCAAGCGGTCGCCCCGGCCCGCGTAGGACGCAAGCTCACCCCTCGTGTCTGGCCGAACCATGCCCGCGTGGCAGTATGCCTGAGCTTCGATGTCGATAACGAATCGTATCTGCTGGCTGCCGGAGAAACTTCGCCGAACACGCTTTCGACAGGTGACTTCGGTGCTCAATCGGGATTGCCTCGGGTGCTCAAACTTCTCGACCACTACCAAATACCCGCAACTTTCTTCATTCCAGCGGTAAGCGCACTCTTACATCCGGAGATGGTTCCCGCGATCCTCAAAAATGGCAAGAATGAGATTGGGGTCCACGGCTGGATTCACGAGTATCTACCCAACCTGCCCAACGCCGCCGAAGAAGAGCGCCTTATGGACCAGGCGATTGAATATCTGACTAAGGTTACTGGAAAGCGTCCGGTGGGCTATCGCGCACCGGCTTGGGCGTTCAGCCAGCATACGGTTAGCCTGCTGCGCAAGAAAGGATTTCTCTACGACAGCAGCCTTATGGCCATGGACGAACCTTACGAGCTCGTTTCCAACGGAAAGCCAACTGGCATGGTGGAATTGTCAATCGACTGGACCCTCACTGAAACGCCCTATCTCGGCCGCGGAGGCACCATGCCGCTGCCCGAACATCTCTTCCAGTTATATCGGGAGGAATTTGACGGCGCTTACCAAGAAGGTACCCTCTTCGTCCTGACGCTGCATCCCCAAGTCATTGGTCACCGGTCTCCGATGTATCATCTGGACCAACTGCTTGCCCATATCAAGGCGTTTCCGGATGTGTGGTTCGCGACCGCCGAAGAGATTGCGCGGTACGTCAAGAGCGCAGAACCAAGAAGATAAAGACTACTGCAAAATGTTTCATGGGCTGAATGCTGAGTGCTAACCGCTGAATGCTATTTCGGCGCCTGCGGAATCGTGATGTCGATCGTCGTGACTTTGCCGAATGCGGAGAGGGGCCGGTCAAAGTCTTTGGAGTTGCCTACTACAAGCACGGCGAGTTTTTCCGGATGGATATATTTTCTAGCTACTCGCTCCACGTCGGCGACGGTAACTTTTTCCACACCGGCGCGGAAGCGCTCCAGAAAATCAGAAGGATAACCGTAAAATTCGTATCCCATACGAGCGTCTTGCACTCTCTCCTTCGAGTCGAACTCAAAGATGAAAGAGTTGAGGATTCCGTCTTTGGCCTTTTTTACCTCGGACTCTTTTACGCCTCCTTGAACGAGGTCGTTAATCTGCTTTTTTAGCGCATCAATGGCCGCAGCAGTGGTGCTGCTCTTGGTGCCCATGGAGATGCGCGTCACCCCAAGATGATCAAACTCTGCGCCTACACCGCCACCGACAAAGTAGGCCAGTCCTTGCTTGGTGCGAATATTGGCAAACAGGCGCGAAGAGAAGCCGCCACCAAACAACTCGTTCATGACCTCCACGGCATAGTAGTCAGGGTTGCGGCGCTCAATGCCCAGGTCTACCATACTGATTTCGCTCTGGTTCACATCGTCTTTTTCGACAAAGTAAATTCCCGGAACCGGGTCGTGGAATTCAGTTTTTACCGGCTGAAATTGCTCGCCCTTAGGCCAATTGGCGAAGGCGTCGCGTAATCTGCGTTCCATTTCTAAAGGATCAAAGTCACCGGTAACGCCAAGGATCACGTTGTTGGGAGCGACGGTGCGCTTGTGCCAGTTCAGCAGGTCTTCGCGGGTCACGGCCGCCACGGTGGGATATTCGGCGGTGCGAGCATAAGGACTATCGGGACCGTAGGCGAGCTTGTTGGATTCGCGTTGCGTGATCTGGCTAATCTCATCGTTGCGGCGGGAGATGGCGCTCATGATTTGGCGTTTTGCCAGATCAATCTTGTCCTGGCGAAATTCCGGGGTTTGCAGCAGATCGACCACCACCGGCCAGACCTGATCGAAATCGCCTTTCAACGACGACCAGAAGAGGAACATAGAATCGATTCCGGCCATTGTCTCAACGCGGGCAGCGCGTGTTTCCAGGAAGTCATCGAGTTCGTCGCCAGTCTTATTCTTCGTACCTCCGGTACGCCACGATCCGCCGTAGATTCCGGCCATACCAAGTTTGCCCGCGGGCACATCGCGGCCCCCACCGCGAATGCGGATGGTGCCGTCAATTTTCGGCAGTTCATGGTCTTCCTGGAGAAAGATCACCATGCCATTAGGAAGCTCAATCCTGCGAGGTTGCTGAGGATTGAACGGGTGCAGAGGAGGTATGGGAATCTGCTTCCAGGAGGTGATTTGTCCGGCAGATGAGGTATTCCGGGTGGATTTCGCATGGCTGCGGCTCGATTGGGCGGAAACCAGTGAAAGACAGGTCGCAATCAACACGGGAACAAGCAACCGATAGACGTGCTTCATTATTGTTGTTCTCCCTTGGCGGGTATTGCTGTTTGAGGATCAGAGGCTTGCGTTTCGAGGGTTGCCACAGTCCGGTTTTCTTCAACAAACGTCTTGGTTGCGACGCGCCGTATGTCGGCTGCGGTTACCTTATCAATGCGATCAATTTGCCGGAAGAGTTCACGCCAATCTCCATAAAGAGACTGGTTCAATCCCAGTTGCAAAGCAAGACCTTGGTTGTCGGCCAAGCCGCGAATGAGGTCAGCCTTGGCGCGGGTCTTGACTGACTGCAATTCTGTGTCACCCACGTCCTTGGTCTTGAGCTTATCAAGCTCTTCATGAATTGGCGCTGCCATTTCGGCAGCGGTGTGGCCCTGGACAGGGGTTGCGAAACAAAAGAACAGGCTGGGATATTTGTTGCCGGGGAAGCTGCTATCGCCTCCGGCAGAGAGGGCAATCTGCTTGTCGCGTACCAGAGAACGATAAAGGCGTGAGGTGCGTCCCTTGGAGAGCAAGTCTCCCAGAACGTCATAGACAGCACTATCTGGATCGTGGAGATCTGGCCGGTGATACCCTTCGTAATAGAAAGGCTGGCTGCGCTCATGCAGAACCACTTCACGGATGGCATTTTGGGGTGGTTCCCGCGTACGCAATGGTTCGGGCGCCGGCCCGTTCGGCAATCTGCCGAAATATTTCTCGATGATCGGCAGCGCCTCGGAGGCTATGAGATCACCGACCACCACCACAGTGATGTTGGCGGGAACGTAGTATTTTTTGTAGAAATTGCTGGCATCGGTAGCAGAGAACGCCTTTAAATCAGAGGGAAAACCCACGACCGGCCGCCCATAGGGATGGGCGGTATACGCGGCTGCCAAAAACTGTTCTTCCAGCCGTCCCTGGGGTGAGCTGTCGGTGCGCAATCGGCGCTCCTCATACACGACATCACGTTCTTTATAGAATTCACGCATGACCGGGTAAAGAAAGCGCTCCGATTCAAGGTAGGCCCATAGTTCCAGGCGGTTCTCGGGAAAGGAATAGAAGTAGCCGGTTTCATCCCAGTCAGTAAATGCGTTCAGTCCGACGCCGCCTTCGCTCTCGACAATTTCGCTAAACTCGTTGGGAATCACATATTGCTGGGCGTTTTCCATGGCGTCCTGCCAAGCTTTTTCGAGTTGGGCAACTTTTTTGGGATCCCGTCCAACTTCCTTAAGGCTCTCTGCCAAATAAGCGGCATAGGCCTTTTCGACTTTTGCCAGCGCAACTTTTTCGGCGGCATAGTTGGTGGTGCCGATCTTGTCCGTTCCCTTAAAAGCCATGTGCTCGAACATGTGCGCCAGACCGGTAATGCCGATGACCTCCTGGGCAGAGCCAGCGTTTACATGTGTGAAAAATGAGAATACCGGGGCCTCAGGTCGCTCCATGACTAAGACCGTCAAGCCGTTGGCCAATTTCTTGACTGTAATCTTTTTTTCAAAAGAGGAGATGTCCTGGGAGTGGACGATGGAAGCAAAAAGAAAAGTGAAGAGTGGAACTGCAAGCAATCGGAACTTTGCTGGTTTCATAAGACTTGTTCGCTTTCTATACTACCAGCGATTCGAAGTTTGCTAGCGCGGGCGCTCCAATGCATTGCGATCCCAGCGGGCTAGATTGGCTCCGGCCTCGTAGGTACTTTGGCAAAAGTCCAGTATTGCCTGATCTGGAATGCTGGCGGCGCGCACGTCGTCGTACTTGAGAAGAAATTCTCCCATCTTGGTGTCCCAATATGCTGCGGCTGGCCGTAGGGCTTGCTTTTCGAGTCCGGCGGGGGCTGGTTTGGTGTACGAATAGAAGGCCGCTTGCGGGAAATTGACGTCGCCCGGCCAAAACCCAAAGCTGATCACTTCGTGAGAGTAAGCCTCGCGTGTTATTGAATCGACATTTTCGGGCAGCGGCGCCGGCCGGCCAGAGAAAAAAGTCAATGCCAGATCGAAAGAGCCCCAGAAGAAATGCACAGGACTGCACTTGCCCAGAAAGCGCGATCGAAATCTTTTGAGGACCTGGTCGGTATTCACCAAGATATGGTGAAAATTTTCAACATGCTTTTTATCATAGGAGGCGTGATGATGGTCCTGATCAAAGGGAGTTGTATCAGGAAACTCCGCAGGTTCGCGGTTAATGTTCACTTCAATTCCCAGCGATCGCAGGCACGCCATGTACTCTTTATAAAAATCCGCCACTGAACGCGGGAACATTGGGATGCCGTGCTCCACTCCATCGCTGGCCTTGATGGCGAGTTTGTGCGCGATGAAATCGAAATCTACCTCGAAGGTCTTCCGTCCATAAGGAATAGGTGACGTGTTGAGGCCGCGTGGGGTTACATAGAGAGGAACGTTCCACCAATGGTTCTGCAAAGGAGTGAGCGCCATGCGAGTCTTGCCGGCCATTTGCGCCCATAGATGAAGGGTGTCGCAGGTGGCCTCCCATTCTGGGAAGGGAAGCGCCGGCCATTCATGCGAACTCAAGTTCCACCTCATCTACATAGCACCAGCCCCAATTCTCTCCTGGTTCGTTCGATTTAATGATCGGATGCTTGGTCGAGTGGAAGTGCTTGGTGGCATGTTTGTTCTTTGACGAATCGCAGCAACCTACATGGCCACAAGTCATGCACAGTCGCAGATGGACCCAAACGTCGCCGATTTTCAGGCACTCTTCGCAACCACGGGTATGAGGTCGCACATCTTGAATCTGATTGGTGTGTTTGCAGTTTGGCATTGATCGATTCTCCAGGATAATATCGGTCCGAGATCAGGTACTCTGCTCCTTCTAAACAATCCTTAAATATATCGCTATATTCCTTTGTAAGGCCGCGAAAAAGACTTTTTCAAGACCTTTTAACAGTTTAACCAAGAATCCAGGCAAGAAAGCGACGATCCGAGCTTTCTCTCAGCCGGGTATGTGGCACGCACTGGTCCCTTACAACCTTGCATACTACAGCTCCAGTCAAAGTAAGTACTACAACCAGGGGACCAGATATGCAATTCAAGGATTTCATAGGATGGAATAAGGCCAGCCGTAGGCTGTCAACTGGACTTGGCTTTTTGCTTGTATTTGCCACGCTTGCTACGTCCCAAACCTGGACTCCCTTGACCCATCAACCTACTTTCAGTCCGAATACAGCCCTCTTGCTCACGGACGGTACGGTGATGGTGCAATCCACTGAAAGCGGGAACTGGTGGCGGCTTACGCCGGACAATACGGGCAGTTACCTCAACGGAACATGGACGCAGTTGGCCAGCATGCCATCTGGCTACGGGCCGCTTTACTATGCGTCCGCAGTACTGCCCGATGGCAGGGTGATCGTAGAAGGAGGAGAGTACAACCTCACCAATGGGGCCGTGTGGACGAACATGGGGGCCATCTATGATCCCGCGAGCAATACCTGGACATCAATTGCACCTCCGTCAGGCTGGAGTACCATCGGTGACGCCCAAGGCGTCGTTCTGGCCAATGGGACTTTCATGGTAGCCAATTGCTGCACTACGCAATCAGCTTTGCTGGATGCATCTTCGTTAACTTGGACGCTGACCGGGACAGGCAAGGCCGACAGCAACGACGAGGAGGGTTGGACGTTGTTGCCCAACGGCATGGTGTTGGCTGCTGATGCCAACAACACCGCGAATCTTACTAATTCTGAGCTCTACAATCCGTCCACCGGTAGCTGGTCGAGTGGCGGGAGTACCGTTGTAAAACTCGATGATACAAATGCAGATGGAACCGGTTCTCACGAGATGGGACCTGCTGTTCTTCGTCCGGATGGGACCGTGTTCGCTACGGGCGGAACGTCGAATACTGCGATTTACAATACAGCCACAGGCGCTTGGGCCGCGGGGCCGGCCTTTGCCAATGGGTTTGACGTTGCCGATGGTCCTGCTGCCCTTTTGCCCAACGGCAATGTGCTGGTGGATGCCAGTCCAGGAGTTTTCAAAGCACCCTCCAAATTATTCGAATTCAACGGTACAGACTTGATTGCTGCACCCAACCCACCCAATGCCGTGAACGAGCCTTCCTACGTGGGACGCATGCTGGTGCTCCCAACCGGCCAGATCATGTTCACTGACAGTTCAAACGATGTGGAGATCTATACCGCCAGCGGCACCTTCCAGGATGCCTGGCGGCCAACAGTCAGTTCTTTCCCATTTCTTTTGGTGCCGGGAACCTCAAACTATTCCATTTCCGGAACACAATTTAACGGTCTCTCGCAAGGGGCTGCCTACGGTGATGATGCTCAGGCAGCGACCAACTATCCGCTGGTGCGGATCATCAATAATGCGACCGGCCATCTAAGGTATGCTACGACCCACAGTCACAGCACCATGGCTGTGGCCACCGGATCAGCCGCGGTGTCCACGCAATTTGATGTTCCCCCAGATATCGAGACTGGCCCGAGCGTTCTGGAAGTGGTTGCCAATGGCATTCCTTCAAATCCGGTCAACATTTCAATTGCGGCTCCGTCGCCTTTGCGCTTTATAGCCGTGACTCCCTGCCGAGTCGCCGACACCCGGAACCCAAATGGACCATTTGGCGGTCCATTCCTGAGCGGGGGAACGAGCCGGGGCTTCACAATTCCTGACAGTGGTTGCGGCATTCCCACAACGGCACAGGCCTATTCGATCAATGCAACGGTAGTACCCAAGGTCAAGGTGGGCTTTTTGACCATGTATCCATGCGGCCAATCGTTACCGTTGGCATCAACTCTCAATTCAATCGATGGACGTATTAAAGCCGGAGCAGCCATGGTACCGGCAGGCACAAATGGAGCTGTTTGCGCCTACACTACCGACGATACTGACTTCGTTCTCGATATCGATGGTTATTTTGTTCCGGCGACCGATGCTTCCGCGCTGGCCTTCTATCCGTTGCCGCCCTGCCGCGTCGTGGATACACGCGGGCCAACAGGAGCGTTGGGTGGGCCAGCACTGGCTGGCAATGCCACGCGCAACTTCCCGCTTCTTTCGAGTTCTTGCAACATTCCAGTAACGGCGCAGGCATATTCCTTGAATTTCACCTCAGTTCCAAATGGAAAAATGGGCTTCCTGACGACTTGGCCAGCAGGGCAGACACAACCGCTGGTTTCGACGCTTAATGCGCCCACGGGAGCCGTTACGGCAAACGCCGCAATTGTGCCGGCAGGAACCAACGGCGATATCTCGGTGTTTGTTACTGACAATTCGAACCTGGTTATCGATATCAACGGGTATTTCGCTCCGATGACTACTGGAGCGTTGTCGCTCTTTGCTTTGAAACCTTGCCGCGTTCTTGATACCCGAAATCCATCGGGGTCGCCGCCTTTCAGCGGAACGATCAACGTAAACGTTGTGGGTAGCGGCTGTGGCTCCCCTGCAAACGCCCAGTCGTTTGTGCTAAACGCCACGGTAGTCCCACCGGGACCGCTCGGCTATCTGACTCTTTGGGCGCAGGGTGCAAGTCAACCGTTGGCTTCTACGCTGAACGCCGGAGATGGCGCAGTCACATCGAATATGGCGATTGTTCCTGGGACCAATGCTTCAATCAGTGCGTACGCACCTGACAAGACACACCTAGTCCTCGACATTTCCGGGTACTTCGCACCATAGGGATTTTTAGTATGATTGTCGCCCTATGAAAAACTCTAAGGCGCTGACTGCGCTCCTGTGTGTAGTACTTTGCGCAAGTTTTGTTTCTGCCCAAAGTTCTGGTTTTACTTTAGAGCAGGTAATGAGTTCTCCGTTTCCATCTGACCTCACCGTTGCCCGGGAAGCAGGACGGATTGCATGGACGTTTGACAACCAGGGCGAGCGCAACGTGTGGACTGCCGATGCTCCCAGCTTCGAAGCCCGCCAAGTAACACACTACCAGGGAGATGATGGCCAGCAAATTGTGAGCGTGCGGCTGACTCCCGATGGACGTACCGTGGTCTTCGTGCGAGGCTCGGAATTGAGCAGTACCGGCCACGTAGCTAATCCTACCAGCCAACTGAAAGAACCCAAGCAACAGATTTGGGCTGCCGAGGTGGAGACGGGGAAAACGAGGTTGCTAGGAGATCTCGGTTGCGAACGGGAAGGCTGCGAGGACATCCAGATATCGCCCGATGGTCAATGCGCCGCATGGTCCACCAAGCACCATTTATGGATTGCTCCGGTCGCCGGTGACAAGCCCGCCCGGCAAATCACGGAGCTGCGTGGCGATGAGTATGATCCGCAATGGTCACCCGATGGAAAGCACATTGCCTTTACCTCCTCCCGCCAGGACCACGGCTTTATTGCAATCTATGATCTTTCTGCAGACCGCGTCCGCTATGTTTCTCCGAGTGCCGACACCGACATGGCGCCGCGCTGGTCTCCCGATGGCAAACACATTGTGTTCATCCGCGCGGCTGGCGCCCAGAACCATTTGCCTCTCATTCCACAGCGGGGCCGCTCGTGGGGCTTGTGGTTGGCGGATGCCGAAACTACCGATGCCCGTGAATTCTGGCACAGCAGCAATGATCTGAACGGATCTCTCCCGCCATTTGCCGCGCAGTCACTGAAATTTGCTGATGGCGATCGGATTATCTTCTGCTCTGAGCAAGACGGACGAAATCATCTCTATTCTGTTTCAACTAGTGGAGGCCAGCCGATACTGCTCACACCCGGCGACTTTGATGTTGAAGATGTAACCCTCGCTCCTGACAATCAATCTGTCATCTATACCTCGAACCAGAACGATGTGGATCGCCGGCATATCTGGCGGGTAAGCCCGGCTGGCGGCGCTCCACAAGCCCTTTCCCAGGGCAAAACAGTCGAATGGAGTCCGCAGGTGATGAGCGATGGGAAGACTGTCGTGTGCCTGGGTTCGACGGCAACTTCTCCCGCTATGCCTTACCGGCTGACTGCCAAGGGACGAGAGATGATCGCCCACACTGCTCTGCCGCCGGATTTTCCTTCGGCCCAGTTGGTTGAACCGCAGCAGGTTACATTCAAGAGTGAAGATGGATTGGAGATTCATGGCCAATTGTTTGTTTCCCGCAACCATGCTGCCAAGGCGCCGGCGCTCATCTTTGTCCATGGCGGCCCCAGCCGGCAGATGCTTTTGGGCTTCCACTATATGTACTACTACCACAATTCCTATGCGGAGAATCAATATCTGGCCAGCCTCGGGTACGTAGTGCTCTCGGTCAACTATCGCCTGGGTATCATGTATGGACGCGCCTTCCATGAAGCTCCCAACAGCAGTTGGCGCGGCGCCGCCGAATACAAAGACGTCGTGGCCGGGGCGCGATACCTGCAAGGACTTCCTTATGTTGATTCCAAGCGCATTGGCATCTGGGGAGGCTCTTACGGCGGATTTCTTACAGCTATGGGACTCTCGCGCAATTCCGATATCTTTGCTGCTGGCGTGGACTTCCATGGAGTGCATGACTGGTCAGCGTTCATGCGCCGTTGGGAGGCTGGGGCCGAGAGCGCTCCCGATTATAAAGAAGCCATCAAGCTGGCTTACGATTCTTCTCCGGTGGCTACAGTCTCCCAGTGGAAGTCTCCCGTGTTGCTGATGCATGGCGATGATGATCGCAATGTCCCATTCCAGCAAACGACCGACCTCGCACAGCGGCTGAAAGAGCAGCACGTGCAATTTGAGGAGATCATCTTTCCCGACGAGATCCATGACTTTCTTTTGTGGAAGACTTGGGTTCGCGGATACAAAGCAACGGCGGACTTCTTTAACCGGAAGTTTGGGACCGGGCGTTGAAGGAGCACCATCGGATCGCACAAAACTTAGATAAAAATTGACTTCCCATGTTCTTTCCCGGCTCAGACGGCGTTCAGATGTAATATTGATTTAGATGTTGACTCGTATTTCCATCGATAATTTCCGGTGTTTCGTCAACTTTGAATACCGGCCTGCCCAGAAGCAACTCATTCTCGGTGCAAATGGTTCGGGTAAATCATCTTTGCTGGATGCTCTTCTTTTCTTGCGGAGAGTTGTGT
>DASZEU010000444.1:0-4452 GCA_035940535.1 Candidatus Angelobacter sp. | reverse complement strand
CGATACTGCACTCCGGTACGCTCAGGGTACGCAAGCGCATGCGTCATGGACTTTCTCTGGGTGGTACATACACTTATTCGAAGTCTATCGATAATGCCTCCTCCATCGGCGGGGGCGCAGTGGTGGTTGCGCAAAACGATAAAGACTTGGCGGCAGAACGCGGCCTTTCGAGTTTTGATCAGCGCCATCGCCTGACTGCGGACTACTACTACGATCTCCCTTTGGGCAAGGACAAGAAGTGGCTGAACAGCGGCACTTGGATGGCCAAGACATTCGGTGGCTTCTCCTTCAGCGGCAATCTGAGCGTGGCCTCCGGTTTTCCGTTTTCTCCCCGCATCTTTGGCAACGCCGCCGACATCCGCCGCGGAATTACCGGCGCGCACCGGCCGGATGTGGTTCCCGGACAACCTATTCAGTCCAGCGATCCCAGCATTCTACACTGGTTCAACACCGCGGCCTTCACCAATCCGGCAGGACCTTTCGGCGATGCAGGGCGCGACATCATTATTGGCCCGCATACGGTTGATGTTGACATGGCGTTTGGAAAAACCATTCAGGTGAAAGAGATGCAAAGCTTGGAACTGCGCATCTCAGCCAACAATGTTTTCAATCATGCCCGCTTCTCTGCCATCGATACGACCTTAGGCTCCCCGACCTTTGGACAAGTAATATCGGCAGGCTCCATGCGAAAGGCACAAATTATCGCACGGTATAGATTCTAGTATTCAAGCTAGTGCAAACTGTAACCGCAGAGGTCACGAAGGAATACGAAGTAAGAGCAACCACAAAAGACCACTGAGGAGCACAGAGAGGAACAGAAGGAGATCAAGTTTGATAAGAGCGCTAGAAACTAACATGAGGATACACCCGTGAAATCAAATAAATCCGTTTCCCGCTCGCTGCCATCTCTTGATTTCTCGGTGTTTTCTCCGCGCCTCCGCGTCTCCGCGGTGAATCCTGATTTTCCTTTGCGCCCTTTGCGTACTTTGCGGTGGACTCTTCTGGCAGTGCTCCTCGCTTCCACACTCGCCGCACAAAACCAAAATCCCCAAGAACGAAACTCCCAACAGCGAGTGTTCACCTTCAAGACCGAGACAGAACTGGTCCTGGTCAACGTAGTAGCCCGCGACAAACAGGGCAATCTTGTTCAGGACTTAAAGCGGGAAGACTTCATCATCCTGGAAGATGGCAAGCCGCAGACTGTCTCCAGCTTCGATGATGAGCACATTGACAGCGCGCCTCTTCCAACCATCGCTGGCCCAGGGCAGCAAAGTATTACCGGACAGCCTGTTCCGTCCAAACCGATTCTGACTGTCAAAGATGCCGACGAGGCGCTCAGCAACAAGCGGGTGATTGTCCTCTTCTTTGATCTCAGCTCCATGAATCCTGACGAAATCCAGCGTGCCGTGGATGCAGCCAGAAAATATGTCCAGAACAAAATGACCTCGGCCGACATGATCGCCATCGTCTCTTTGGCGTCGTCTCTTCGCCTCGATCAAGACTTTACTCCTGACCGTGCGCAGCTTCTGAAAGTACTAAATCGCTTCTCCCGCGCCGAGGGCCAGGGCATGGATAACGGCCTCACCGGCGATGCCGATGGCATTGAAGAAACCGGCAACGCCTACACCCCGGATGAGACCGAATACAACCAGTTCAATACCGACCGCAAGCTCGAGGCGCTGCAATCGCTCTCCCAGGTGCTGGCCAGATTCAATCAGAAAAAATCCATCATCTATTTCAGCAGCGGCGTGACCCAGACGGGTATTGAAAACCAAACAGCTTTGCGGGCCGCCATCAATACCGCGGTCAAGGCCAACGTGGCCATCTACACCATGGATTCGCGTGGCCTGGAAGCCCAGCCTCCCGGCGGCTCGGCCCAGACTGCCAGCCTGCGGGGCACCGCCATGTATTCCGGAAATGCGGTGCAAAGTTCTTTGGACAAGAATTTCGCCAGCCAGGAAACGCTCACCACGCTGGCCGGAGATACTGGAGGCAAAGCCTTTCTCGACACCAACGATCTTGGCCAGGTATTTGATCGTGTGCAGCGCGATACCTCCGTGTATTACGTACTTGGCTATAAGAGCAGCAATCCCCTGAGGGACGGCCACTTCCGCCGCATCGACGTGAAGATCAACCGTCCTGGTTTGAAGCTGGAGTTTCGCAAGGGCTACTACGCTCCCAAAGACTTCAAGCATTTCAATGCCGAAGATAAAGACAAACAGATGCAGGATGAGCTGGCCTCCGAACTGCCCAGCACCGATGTTGCCGTCTACATGGCCGCCGCCTACTTCCGCCTGGATGAAAACCGCTTCTACACACCAGTCTCGCTGGTCGTGCCAGGATCGCAGATTCCGTTCACCAAGGGCGGAGACACCAGGGCCGGAGAAAAAGACAAGGCCTCGCTTGATGTAATAGGCGCAGTGCAGGATGAACTGAAGCGCCCGGTAGGCAGTGTCCGCGAAACCGTAAAGCTTTCACTGGATGCCTCGCAAGAAATAAAGCGTAAGAATGTTCAATACACTACGGGATTCGTGCTGGGGCCAGGCAAGTATCACTTCAAGTTTGTAGTGCGCGAAAATGAAAGCGGGAGGATCGGCTCCTTCGAAACTGACTTCACCATTCCCGATATTCGCAAGGCCCCGCTCAAGATGAGCTCAGTCGTGCTGGCCAGCCAGCGCAAAGAAAACAACAAGAAAGGCCAGAACCCGCTGGTGCGAGATGGCAGCGAGATCATCCCTAACATCGCTCACGTCTTCACCCCTGACCAGCATCTCTTTTTCTTTTACGAGGTGTACGAACCGGCCAAAGACAAATCGCCATCCCCTGTTCCGGCTCCTGTAAACGCTAACGACAAGGGCGAGACCAAAGAGAAGTCTCCAGCCATAAAAAACCCGATCCACCTGCTGACTAGCATTCAATTTTTCAATGGGAAGATCAAAGCCTTTGAGACCCCGCTTGTAGAAGCTCGCCAGCTCAACGCGCCTGAACGTAAAGCCGCGGTTTTCCAGTTCGATATACCGCTCAGCCAGCTCAAGCCCGGATTCTATACTTGCCAGATCAGCGTGATCGATGATGCCGGAGGAAACTTCTCCTTCCCACGCCTGCCTCTCTTGGTGCGAGAAAAACCAAGTTCATCTCCCGCAGCAACGGCAGGCGGAACAAACTAAAAAAAAATTACCGCTGATTTACGCCGATAAACGCTGATCTAAACTGCTCTGCACCGCTGCGTTTCCTGATAGTCCACGGGCAGAGCTTTAGACTTTGGTTTATCAGCGTTGTCTGCGTAAATCAGCGGCGAAAGGGTTCGATTACCGGGGCGCGCCGTTTCACATCTGTCCTGACTATTCTTTCTCCGTCACAACATAGCCGTGTTCCACACCGGCAGCATCAAAAAAATCGCCTACGATGCGGCCTTCGCTATTGATTCCATTGCCATCGGTGGAAGCGGCGCCAGGAAAATTCAATTGGGCAAAGTTGCCGGCGTCATCCAGAAATCCACGGCCCGCTCCGGCGGCATCGGTAAAGCTGCCCACGATATTCCCGCGCGCATTAACGCCGAAGGCAACCGAGGTAACGGCCGCGGGTGGGTTGAGCTGTGTGAACACACCGCCCGACCAGACGAAAGCGTGCTGGACGCCTGACGCGTCGTTGAAAGAGCCGACGATTTCGCCCCTCTCGTTGATGCTGAAGGCGATAGTGCTGCTGCTCCCCGGAAAATCCAATTGAGTAAAGCTTGCCGTTCGTTTCAAAAATCCGTGCGTGTGTCCGGCAGTATCCGTAAAGCTCCCAACAATCTCGTGTGCATCGTTGATTCCCAGGGCCAGAGTGGAGGCAGCGCCGGGAAAATCGAACTGCGTGAAAACTCCGTTCCGATCAATCAATGCATGCTGAGCCCCTGAGGCATCGGTGAACGAGCCTACGATCTCACCCTGGTTATTGATGCCCACGGTCCTGGTCTGCGAGCCGCCTGGAAAGTCAAGCTGAGTGAACTGGCCATGCTGGTCAAGAAAGCCATGCTGCTTCCCCGAACGGTCCACGAAAAAGCCAACAATGTCTCCCCGCGCATTGATTCCGTCTAGCTCAGTTGAAACACTGTCTGGAACGTCCAATTGCTTAAATGTGAAAGATTTTGTTTCCGCTTGCAAGGACGTATTTACCAGCACCATGCCCGTTACAAGAGCAACAGGCAACATCACTCTGAATACTTTGATAATGAAAGGTGTCATGCAGCGCATCCTACCACGCCGAAGTTGCACTAATACAGATCACAACTTAGGAATTATCTCAATTTTTACATGCGCAGATTCAAAATGGGAAATCTCTAATACTGTTTGAGTAAACCAGTTTGAATGAGTCTTCGCCCCTTTGAGTCTTTATGTAGCTTACTTATCCTGTGCCGCTCTCTGAACCGATAAGAAATATGTCGCCCTACGGCACTTTTCAGATGGTGGC
>DASZEU010000443.1:0-11124 GCA_035940535.1 Candidatus Angelobacter sp. | reverse complement strand
GGAATTACCCAGGCCAGACTCGAAAACCTGCGATCGATTAACGCAAACCCATCCATCCAAATCATCTCTGCTACTGCCGATGATCGGATCGTGGCAAATGAATCAATTTCTGGTCGCAATGGGCAATCAATATCAAGCAACGATTCGGTTGTGGCTCCTTCGGTCGCGGCGGAGATAGACCATGAGAGAGTGGTCGGTTATCTCAAGACTGTCTTCTCCAAGACCTTCAAGATTGCGCCCCAGCGGCTCGAAGCAGTAGCTCCGTTGGAAAAATATGGGATCGATTCCGTAATCGTAATGGAGCTTACCAACAAGCTTGAAGCAGTCTTCGCCGATATCACCCGCACTTTATTCTTCGAATACCAGACCATCGACCAGATTGCGGGTTACCTGCTGCAAAACTACCGTGAACAACTCGCCGAGATTCTTGCTCCGAGCCTGCCGCAGCCCCAGATCAAGCCGTTGGCTTTATCGACGGCGCCAACGAATCTCCAGCGGCCAGCGGAGCTGGCTCACGCGAGCGTTCCCGCAGTAAATACGCAGCCACTGAAGCCGGAGGGCAAAATAAGTGCGCAGCCCAGGGCGCAGCAGCTCATCGCCATCATCGGCCTGAGTGCCTGCTATCCGCAAGCTCCTGATCTCGGTCAATTCTGGCGCAACCTGAAATCAGGAAAAGATTGTGTCTCCGAAATACCTACGGAGCGCTGGAGATGGCAGGACTACTATCATCCGCAGCGCAAGGAAGCGCGGCGGCTCGGCAAAAGTTACGGAAAATGGGGAGCTTTTCTTGAAGGCTTCAGCGAGTTCGATCCGCTTTTCTTCAATATCTCTCCACGGGAAGCCATTAACATGGATCCGCAAGAGCGCCTCTTCCTCCAGTCGGTCTGGGAACTGATGGAAGATGCGGGATATACGCGCAAACGCTTGGAAAAGCAGCGCGTCGGCGTATTTGCCGGAATCACCAAGACCGGTTTCTCGTTTTATGGGACGGTCAACCGCAAGGCTACCGGCTTCTATCCGGATACTTCATTCAGCTCGCTCGCCAACCGTGTCTCTTATATTTTCAATTTTCAGGGGCCGAGCATGCCGATCGATACGATGTGTTCGTCCTCTCTCACAGCAATTCACGAAGCATGTGAGCACATCCGGCGGGGCGAGTGCGATCTCGCGTTAGCAGGAGGAGTCAATCTCTATCTGCATCCTGCAAATTTCATCGGCCTCACCCAGATGCAGATGCTCTCTGACGATCACCGGACCAGAAGTTTCGGGAAGGGCGGAAATGGCTTTGTTCCTGGCGAAGGAGTTGGTTGCGTCCTGCTCAAACCGTTGGAGGCCGCTGTGGCGGATCAGGACCATATTTATGGGGTCGTTCTCGCTTCTTCAGTCAATCACGGCGGCAAGACCAATGGTTATACGGTTCCTAATCCACATGCTCAAAGCGAGTTGATCCTCGCCTCCCTGGATAAGGCGCAGCTCAATGCTGAGGCAATCAGCTACGTGGAGGCGCATGGAACCGGAACGGAACTGGGAGATCCCATCGAGATCACAGGCTTGACGCAAGCCTTCAGTAAAGACACCAGGCGCAAGCAGTACTGTGCCATCGGCTCGGTGAAGTCCAACATCGGGCACTTGGAAGCGGCGGCCGGCATCGCAGGCGTGACGAAGGTATTGTTGCAAATGCAGCACCGGCAACTGGCGCCCTCGCTGCACGCGCAGGAGCTGAATCCCAACATCAGGTTTGAAGAGACGCCGTTCGTGGTGCAGCAAGAGCTGGGAGAATGGCAGCGACCGGTGGTGGAGCAGAATGGCGCGAAGAAGGAGTATCCACGGATTGCCGGGATTAGTTCGTTTGGGGCTGGGGGATCGAATGCGCATTTGATCGTTCAGGAGTACGTCAGGGAAGAGGAGGAAGGAGGAAAAGGAAGAGGGAGATGGGACGAAGGAGAGGGTATGGAAGTGGTGATTCCGCTGTCGGCGAGGAGCGCGGAGCGATTGCAGGTCTATGCGGAGAAGCTGCTGCGGTACCTGGACGAAGAGGCACTGGAGCGAAAGGAATTGGCGGAGAAGAATGGCGGAAGGAGCGGATTGGACCTGCGCGATGTCGCCTATACGTTGCAAGTAGGGCGGGAGGCGATGGAGCAGCGGGTAGTGTTTCTGGTGAAAGAGGTGAAGGAGTTGCAGGAGAAGCTGAGGGCATATCTGGCTGGGGAGCAGGGGATAGAAAATTGCTGGAGAGGAGAAGCGGTAAGTGGAAAGGGAGCGGTGGAGTTGTTCCGGGCCGACGGGGACATGCAGGAGGCGGTGAGCAGGTGGGTGCAGAAGGGGAAGATAGGGAAGCTGGGAGAGTTGTGGGCGCAAGGGTTGGAGGTGGACTGGGAGTTACTGTACGGAGAAAGAAAACCCATGCGGATTTCACTGCCCACCTATCCCTTCGCCCGAGAGCAATATTGGATTCCTGAACCGGATGAAGTTCCAGAGTCTAAGGTGCTCCAAGCTAGGCTGCATCCGCTGGTACACGAAAACATTTCAGACTTCACTCAGCAACAATTTACCTCGCGGCTTCAAGGAAACGAGTTCTTCCTCAGAGATCACCGGATGCAGAAACAACCGGTGTTCCCTGGCGTCGCGTATCTGGAGATGGCACGGGTAGCAGGCGAGCTATCTACCAGACAACCGATCTGCCAGATCAAGAACGTAGGCTGGATCAAGCCCATCAGTGTCGGCGACACTCCCCAGGAGGTTGTCATCTGCTTGGCCCAAGACAAGAGCCAGATCTCGTTCAAGGTTTTCACCGGGCAAACACGATCCTCTGCCCATGCAGAGGGTTTCCTGATTACGGGACCGTGGCCGGCGGCTAAGAGGATTGATCTTGAAGGCATCCAACGCCGCTGCAATCGAAGAGTAATCGGCAAAGATGACTGCTATCGAATTTTCGAGAAGCACGGCGCCCACTACGGATCTTCGTTTCAAACGATTGAAGCCGTATCTATCGGTCGAGATGAGTTGCTCGCTAAGCTGGTTCTTCCGGCAGAGATTGAAAAAGATGCTGGCGATTTCGTACTGCATCCCAGCCTGATGGATGGAGCATTGCAGGCGAGCATCGGCTTGGGGTTAGATGATGCCGCATCATCACCGGTCATGGGCTTGCCGTTCGCCCTGGGCGAGCTTTCGATTCATCAAAAGCTCTCGCGCTCCATGCTGGCCTATGTTCGGTACAGTCGCGGAAGCGGCCCCACAGAGAAAGTTCCGGAACTAGACATTGATCTTTGTGACGACAGCGGCATAGTTTGCGTCGCGTTTCATAGACTTGCATTTCGGGCTGTAGGCCCTCCACTGTCACGGCCCATCGTCCACGCAGTGAGTGAGGCAGTGGATAGCTCTGCGGCGTTGATTTTGCAACCCGCGTGGAAAGCGGCCGAGATAATTCCCAGGGCCGAGCATGTCCATTACGGTGCCAGGATTGTAATGTTGGTCGAATTTCCGCAAGCTGTGAAAGATGTTGTGGACCAGCGGCTGGAGTCGCCATCTATCTTGCTTGCCTCCACGCAGTCTGCGATTGAATCTCGTTATGCCTTATATACGCAATCGGTCTTCAAGCGCTTGAAAGAAGCTCTGCTCGAAAAACCAAAGGAGAAGGTGCTGGTTCAGCTCGTTGTGCCCTTGGAGGACCTGGAGCAAATATTTTCTGGACTGGGAGCACTGCTGAGTACAGCTCGGCTAGAGAATCCGAAAATTGTTGGTCAGATTCTTGCGATGCCGAAAAACGAATCTCCTCAATTGCTGGCGAATCGGCTGGAGAAGAATGCGCAGCAATTTGATCTTTTTGTGCGGTACAGGGATGGCATTTGCGAGCAGCGCAATTGGGAACAAACATTCCAGAGTTTTGGAAAGCCCTCCGTCTGGACCGCAGACGACTGCATTCTGATTGTTGGAGGCGCCGGTCGTCTCGGACAGTTAGTTGCCAGGCATATCGCATCGAGTGCTCCCGGAATAAGATTATTTTTGGCCGGCCGTTCCGCACACAGTGCTGAAACGGAACAGACAGTTCGCGAGCTAGCGCAACTCGGAGCCTCGTCAGCCTATCTGCAAGTTGATGTGGGCCTCAGGTCCAGCGTCGAAGATCTCGTCCGCACGATTACTGATCAGGGGTATCTCCTGACTGGCGTGATTCACGCCGCCGGGGTGATCCACGACAACTTCATCCTGAAGAAAAGCGTGGATGAACTGGAAAAAGTTCTAGCTCCTAAAGTCGCAGGATTGGCATACCTCGATGAGGCCACCAAGGACTGCAAGCTGAAGCATTTCATCGCCTTTGCCTCCAGTGCAGGCGCGCTGGGCAATATCGGACAGGCCGACTACTCTGCTGCCAATGCCTTTATGGATGCCTATTGCGCGTACCGTAATGGGTTAGTATCTGCGGGAAAGAGGCATGGAAAAAGTACCTCCATTGACTGGCCGCTTTGGGAACAGGGCGGCATGAAAGTTCCTGAATCGCTCCAGAAAATCATGGAGCAAAAGTTTGGGTTGAAGGCGCTGCCTACTCCGGTGGGGCTGAAGGCTTTTGACCAATGCCTGCAAAGCGCATCCAGTCAACTCTTGGTTTTGAACGGAAATCACAACAAGATCGCCAGTGTTCTCGGAATCACCATCACCTCGGAAATTCCCGCAGTGCCAGCTCCGCGGGTCGCGCTAGAGGAAAAACAGGCGAGCGTGGCCGAAGCTTCTCCGGTCAAATCAGTCGCTGAGTTGCATGACGTCGTTGCCTCTCAATCCTCCATGTCATTACGAGATCGTGCCTGTGACTTCATCAAGCAGGCATGTTCAGGCGTATTAAAGATTCCTGCCCCTCAGTTTCAAAACCATAAGTCCTTCGCTTCCTATGGCATTGACTCCATCATGGTGGCGGATATCACCAATGAATTGGAAAAGGGATTGGGTGCGCTTCCTAAGACATTGTTCTTCCAATATCAGAATATTGACGAACTGACGGATTACTTATTGGAGAACCACAAAGAGCAACTTGAGGCATTGCTTGCGGGAGACGCTTCGGTGCATCAGATGCCGAAAATCCGCTTACAACAAAGTTCAGATGTCGCTGGTGCTAGCAGGGAGCAGCATCATCGGATGGCAGAAGTCACTGCGCCTATGTCGCCGGCGCCGGAATCGAAAGCACAATACGGTGAATTGCTTTTGAAATCCGAACTAAGTTCGTCTCACAAAGCATTGCTCGCATCCATTGCCGGCGAGGCTTTCTTGGGATCGTACCTGTTTGATTTGTGGCCCTTGTTCTACATCTCGCGCCGCAAAGATGCCTTCATTCATGCTTTGCTCGACGAAGGCAAGATGCTCTTTGTCACCTGCTATCGGGGCGTCGCTGGCGGCGAGCGAGAACTGTTGCGGGAATTAACAGAGTTTGCCCGATGGAAGGGGTACCAAGTCTGTTGCTGGTCGTTTACCCCTCCCGATGCTGAGATTGAACGGACGAACGGCTGGGTTTCGGCACCCATCGGATTCGTTCAGGCCATTCATGATATTGCAGATTTTGATCTCTCTGGCACCCAGGGCCGTAAGTTGCGGTATGCCGTCAACCGTTTTGCCCAGGCCGGTCGATGCGAGACCCGCGAATGTATAACTCTAACGGATGAGGTCACTCAGCAGATTGCAGACGTGATCTCGAAGTGGTGTGAAAACAAGAAGTTCGTGCACTCCGTGAAGCCGTTCATTTCGGAACTCAAAGCTGGTACCTGGCGGCGCCGCTATCGCATGTTTCTAACCTATCTCGATGGTGCGTTGCAGAACATTTTATTAATCAGCGGAAATGCCCAGGACGGGTACTTGATGGACCAGGAATATTACAGTCCAGAGATGCCCATGGGCGGAGTTGAGTATGCGGTCGTTGAAATCATCAACTGTCTCAGGACCGAGGGATGCAGGTATTTCAGCCTCGGCATGACTTGGGGCGTCATCGATCATACCCAGGGAAGTGATGAAGCGGGCAAGGCGCTGCTCGCCAGCATGAAAGAAAAAGAGACGTTCTTGAGCAAGGTGTTTGAACTAGGAGAGAAGAATTACCGGTTCAAGAACAAGTTCCAGCCAACCAATGATGTTAGCTGTTTTTATCGTCCCACAGAAACCAAGCCACAGGTGATCATTCGCTTCCTCAGCATGTTCATGGAAAAAGGCGTGCCTTTTGCAGAAATCCAAAAATCGCTGAGCGATCTTACCTCTTCGCGTACCCCAGTGGGCCTCGAGAAAATTGAGCAAGCTGGACCTGCACAACCGCAAAATGCCGACCGGTTCTTTGACGTGACCAAGATTCTCCCCGATGATGTGCGCCTGGACATGATTTCCGATTCCTGGGTTTATCTTCGCAGTCACAATGCAAAGAGCCGAATCCTGCAATTGACCGAACGAATCGAAAGTACCTTTGATTATGAGTCGGTAATTCGAGAAGTTCTGGGTTGCTCGCATATCCACCTGACACCCCTCGGACGAACGGCAGAAAAGCTTTTCTTCCAGGCCGCCTCTCGAAACAAAGGGAAAGTTGTCGCCAATCTTCTTTTCGAAACCGCCATACACAATCTTGTAAACCAGGGCTTTCATCTGATCGAGACGCCAGACCGAAGAATCTACGATCTCAACCATCCTGAAGTGTTCCGCGGCGGCATCGATCTCGAAGGATTGCAGGATTCTCTGAATCGCCACATTGGAACAGTCAAGATGGTCTTTCTTGAACTTGGCAACAATGCCAGTGGCGGGCATCCTGTTTCGATGGACCAAATTCGACAGACCGCCTCTCTGGCTGCTCAGCACGGCCTCATGCTGGTTTTGGACATTACTAGGATCGTAAAGAACGCCCTTTTGATCCGCGACCATGAGCCCGGCTATCAGGAACGGACGACCTGGAGCATCGTCCGGGAAATTGTCAGTCATGCGGATTGCATTCTCGGCAGCCTTTCCAAAGAGTTTGGGATCAACATGGGTGGCATCGTCGGCAGCAAGCACCATGACATCATGACCAGGGTCCGCGAGTTTGCCCGCATGGAAGGTGGTTACATCAGTGAGATCGAGCGTGGAGTCGTGGGCGAGGCTTTTCGCGAGCTTGCTTATGTTGAAAACTGCTGCATGGCCCAGATTGAAAGCACAAAGAAGATCAAGAGAGCGATGGAGCAGGCTGGAATCCCTTGCGTAAGTCCGGCAGTGGCGCACTGTATTGTAGTGCCAGTGCGGCAGATTCCAGGATACGAGGACCGCAGATACGCCAGTGAATCTTTCCTGCAATGGTTTTGGGAGAAGACTGGAGTTCGCGGCGGCGTCCATCTGCCAGGAAATCAGAAGGGTTCTTCATTGAACGATTGTGCGCGTTTTTGCATTCCGATGGGTTTCACCCCGGAGCAAGAACAGTGGATGCTCGGGAACATCGCCGAACTGTCGCAAAAATCTCCCGGAAAGCCGATTGTACAGACTCTTCCAATTCCATCGGCGGCCGCGCGCGAGCATAAACATACCTCTGAGGCAGACATGGCCATTGTAGGAATGAGTGGAAGGTTCCCCAGCGCCGGCGACATCCATGAATTCTGGGCTAACATCAAGGCTGGCGTTGTCTGCATTGGTGAAATACCCAGGGATCGATGGGATTGGGAGAAAGTCTTTGACAATCCCGGTGACACGAGAACCTTGTCAGTGAAGTGGGGCGCCTTCATGTCAGACGTCGACAAATTCGATTCCCGCTTCTTCGATATCTCGCCCCGCGAAGCGAAACTCATGGATCCCCAGCAGCGCCTAATGCTGCTCAGTGCATGGGAAGCGCTCGAAGATGCCGGCTATACCAGAAAAACTCTGCGACAGAGTAAGACCGGCGTCTTCATTGCCTTTCCATCGACCGGTTCAACTCACAATCAGAACATGCACGAATCCGATAGAATCGTCGGGCTTGGATCGGTAGGTTCCATTGCAGCCAGCCGCATTTCTTATCACCTCAATTTGCAAGGGCCCAGCGAGACTTATGACACGGGCTGTTCCAGCAGTTTTCTGGCCTTGCATCGCGCTATTCAGTCCATCCGCATGGGCGACTGCCTCCAGGCGCTCGTGGGTGGTGTCCAGGTCCTTAGCAGCGCTACCGGATTTAAGGACATAGCTGCTATCGGCTTTCTTAGCCGTGCCGGTCGTGTGCGCAGCTTCGATCAACAGGCCGATGGCTACGTCCGAAGCGAATCTGTTGGAACACTGCTGATTAAGCCTTTGCAGGACGCCATTGCGGCCGGCGACCACATTTACGCGGTCATCAAGGGTACCGGCCTGTGCCACGGCGGCACCGGCTTGTCGCTGACTACCCCAAGCGTGAATGGGATGAAAGAAGCGATGTTGCAGGCCTATCGGCAGGCCGATGTTGATCCACGTTCCGTACAGTACATCGAGGCACACGGCATCGCCTCCCCGATGGGTGACGCCCTTGAGATAGAAGCTCTCAAAGCAGGCTACGGCCAGCTTGTATCGGAGTCGGAACACAATCTCCCTGCCGGCTCATGTCATATTGGCAGCCTGAAACCCAATCTGGGACATCCGGAGGTGGCTTCCGGTATTTGTGTCCTGATTAAGACAGTGATGGCTTTGCGCGAGCGAGTGCTTCCAGGCGTTCTAGGTTTTGAACAACTCAATTCCCGAGCGACAATGAACGGTAGTCCGTTTGTGATCTCTCCTGACAACCAGATCTGGAATTCAATGACGGATCATGAAGGGCGTTCAGTGCCACGCCGGGCGAGCCTTAACAGTTATGGCGTTGGCGGTGTGAATGCGCATGTGGTACTCGAAGAGTATCCCAATTTTGAAGACCTAAGCGATGTGCATCAAGCAGGGCCAAGCCCGCTGGTATTTGTGTTCTCTGCCAGGCGACGTGAGGCTCTGGATAACTACGTAAAGAAGTTCATCCGATATCTGCAAAGTAGCTGTCCCGATTCCATTGGGCTGGAGTCCATTGCCCGGACCTTACAGATCGGGCGGGAGCCATTTGAAGCGCGTCTGGCTCTTCTTGCTTCTTCCAAACATGAACTTGTGAGCAAATTGGAATTCTACTTAGCCAATGCTTCCGACGACCATATACTGGCGCAAAGCTTTATCTTTACAGGGCGCATAGAAAACACCCATGATTCGCACCATTCAATCGTGAATGGAAATGGCGCCTCGTCCGCAATGAATCAGCCGGAGCAGGTCGCCGCGGCCTGGGCTGAGGGAACAGACATCAAATGGGAAGATTTGTATGCCGGTAGACGGATAAAACGTGTGCCTCTACCCACCTACGCTTTTGCCCAGGAGCGCTATGAAGCGCCTGCTGTACAAATCGCCCACAGTCAGCCGCCAGTCTTGAAATCGGCAGTCTCTGGGCTTCAGGTCAATGGCTATTCGAATGGAGCATCTCGAGTCAATCCAAACTATGTCGCTCCCCGAAATGACACCGAGAGCCGTATGGCCGAGATTTGGGCCGAGGTTTTGGGTGTTGATCACATCGGAATTCACGATGACTTCTTCGAATTGGGCGGACACTCAGTGCTCGCGCTGCAACTCGCCAACCAGCTTGCGGTGGCTTCCATCGATTGTTCGGTACGCGACCTGTACGATCATCCCACTATATGCAAATTGAGCCAGCGCACGCGGCCCGGCGACACTGCGGCCAATTTGCCGGCGCGTAGTTTTCCACTGTTGCCGATTCAGACCGAACTGATCACCCGCAAAGCCTCCAACGATGGCAGCCCTCGCGATTCTGTTCCCTCTTTTATTGAGATACGTGGGGATATGGATGAGCAGATTCTGGTTCAAGCTTTCCGGAACTGGTATGCCCAAGATGTCTTCCGTCTGCGGTTCCGGAATCCACTCGGCGAATGGCGACAGTATTACCACCCGGAAATTGGCGAAACGCCGATACGTTGGCTCGATATGAACGAGTCCGCTGATCCACAAGAAATTCGGAGCCGTCTGCTGCAATTTGCACGTGAGTTGGAGCGTGATCTCAACCTATTGTCGGGACCTCTGATTCAAATTGGTTTGGTCAAATGTGATAGCAGGCTCAGCTACATGATCTGGATGACAGACCATCTTGTCATGGACAACATGTCGTTCTTTACCCTGCTCACGAATTTAAGGCTCTGTTACCAGCATGCGTTGCAAAGCCGGTCTTTTGAGTTTTCACGCGATGCGATCCTGGCCGAATGGGCAGAACATCTATTCCAAGTCGCACATCGTGATGAAGTGACCCGGGAACTTGAGTTCTGGGTGAGTCATTTCCCAGCCAGTCAGCAGCAAAAATGCCTTGGGCCGGTGGGCCCAAACGGATCGTCGCCTCGGATCCAATCCATCACTGCGGTGATCAGCGAGAGTGAAACCGCTTCCGCTTACTCATATCTCTCGACCAATAAATTGGCCTTGGAAGAGCTGTGCCTGGCATCGCTTCTGGCAGGCTATCAACAGTTTTCTCAAGCACCCAGAGTCCTGATACGGATGATCTTCAGCGGCCGGGAGGCGAGAGTTGAAGGACTCGATCTCACCCGCGGCCTTGGTTGGTTCTCAGTGCGGTACCCAGCTCTTTTCCACTTGGATCAGGGGGTCGCACAACCTGGCTTTCTTGAGACCGTGGTTGGGCAGCACCAGGCTTACATGAACAAGAGAGAGCATTATGGTTTGCTGCGCTACATGAATCATGAGCTTGGTTCAAAGCTTGAGGCGGTTGAAGATTGGACCCAGAGTCTTGGCTTTAATTGCCTGGGAGAGATTGATCCACAATCACGGCCTGACGATCAGTTTTCGTTGAGCACCGAAGGAATGCAAGCTTTGCTCGAATTCACCGAACAGCGGCAGGATTGCGATCGTGGCCTGCGGTTCTTTGTTTTGCAAGGAAAGCTGCACATCCAAGTGCTTTTCCGGACCGGCGCTTTCAGTTCAGAAAATATGCAGGACCTGCTGGAAAAGACCAGGGACTCTTTTCTCGAAATCTGCCGCATCGCAGATCTGCCAATGAGTATCGCCGCTGTCCGCGGCTGAACTCGCTTTTGATCACGCAAAACCGCTTATAAACAAGGTTCTTGACCGGGTAAGCGCAGCCCCTTTGGGGACTCAGCAAACTTGGCCAAATAA